>NZ_OUNR01000001.1:739291-1108937 GCF_900403705.1 Nitrospira lenta
CGAAAACCAAGACCAGCGGGGCCAGTACCAACCGGATCGCTTCAGAAAAGAAAGTATGCCACTCGGGACGGGACGGCGCTTGATTCGAAGGCAAGTTGGAGGTCACGACCCGACGGCAGCCGGAGTCTCGTCCTTCGCGGGCGAAGGAGAGGGGGTGCCCTCTTGAGCCGCGCGGCAAGTCTTACACACGCGCGGGCGGGCTTTCAAAAACGACACTTTGCCGCTGGCGAGACAGCTGTAGTGGACAAATTCATCGCAGAGGGCGCAACGGGACCAGCCGCCGGTGAAGAAGGTCTTGTTCCGGTAGAGCCCTTCGTTACAGACCTTGCAGTTCCGGGGTTCGATCCCCAGCAACATCGGCTCCCAATCTCCGCCGCCTTTTCGAATGCTCATAGTGGTGGAAGTATAGCGAAGCGGTCCAAATAAATACAAGCAGGAGGCAATCTCTCAAACTGGCTTAGGAAATATAGAGCTTCTGCCTTTATCGAAACTGAAAGACATAGGCCGCGCCGCTCTGAGGGGAAGAATTATCGGCTTGATTGCCATTTATTCCGAATGCCGCACTAGCTTCGAGCGGTGCGCCAGCTACAAGAGTGTTGCCACTCAAAGCCAGAGATGAACCGAACATGTCGATTCCGGTAACAGAAGCTTTGACATATGCCTGTTGACTCCACGCCACACCATTACGTGTGAAGGTATATACAGCTCCGGTGTTAACCGCGGTATCATCGGACTGATTTCCATTTACTCCAGTCGTGGTACTGGCCTCCCCAAATGCCCCTACAACGACCCAATTGCCATCAAGTGCCACAGTTGAACCGAATGCATCAGCTCCGCTGGAGTTAGATGCCTTCAAGTACGCCTGCTGAGCCCATACATTTCCAACTCGTGTGAACACATAAGCCGCCCCACTATTATGAGCCGTGTTGTCCGCTTGATTCGAATTTACACCATCCGCAGAACTAGCCTCAGCCGAAGCACCTACGACAAGAGTATCCCCGTTTATCCCAACCGCTCCACCAAACCCATCACCCGCGTCAGTATTCGATGCCTTTAGATAAGCCTGTTGACTCCAAATCCCAGAATTCCTTGTAAAGACATATGCAGCACCGCTATTTGGAGCAGAATTGTCTGATTGATTTCCATTTACTCCCACAGCCGCGCTAGCTTCTCCCTGCGCACCCACCACTAACATATCTCCACTCATGGCCACGGCATGACCAAACCGACCACCCGTATTCGCATTAGAGGCCTTGATATACGCCTGCTGAGTCCAAGCACCTCCCGTTCTCGTAAATACGTACACCGCTCCACTATCGATTGCCATATTGTCGGCTTCATTCCCATTTACTCCAACCGCTGCACTATCCTCAGTCACTGCCCCAACTGCAATCGTATCCCCACTAATTGCTACATCCCAACCAAATGCATCATCCGCTTCGGTATTGAAGGCTTTTAAATAAGCCTGTTGAGTCCATGCACCATTCACTCGCGTGAACACATACACCGCACCACTCCCCGAAGCTGAATTATCTGCCTGGCCACCATTCACTCCTGTTGAAGCACTATCCTCAGCTACAGCACCAACCACCAAAGTATCCCCGCTAAGCGCGATTGAAGAACCAAAGTGATCATTTCCCTCTGTATTGGAAGCCTTAAGATAAGCCTGCTGCAACCAGCCTCCAGCCTCTCTCGTAAACACGTAAACAGCTCCACTAAGTGGCGCCGAATTATCTGTTTGATTCCCGTTGATACCAGTCGCTGAACTCCCTTCGAGAACTGCTGCCACAGCAAGGGTGTCACCGCTTACAGCAACCTTGTATCCAAATCTATCCGCCACACCAGTATTCGACGCTTTGAGATATCCCTCTTGCACGAGCTGGGCAACAACTTGCTGGGGAGTCTGACGATCAGGGCCTGGGCAAGCACCAACGCTAAGTCCGGCAAGGATAATGAAAATGGTTTTTAGCAGCCGGGAGACGCTAGGAATATTGACCTGCGGACTACCGTGATCAGCTTTCATCATTCCTCCAACACACTTTTTGCATTGCTTACTATTCTCAGTATACGAAATAGATTTCACTTCAGCACGCATTACTTGCCACGCAAGCACCGTACTCTATCCAGCTGGCTAAGCTTCCTAGAAAGCTCCCTTCATCTATCAGGCTATGACATGCCGAATCACAAAACTGTACGGCCGCCCGTTTGACACCCCCTAGGCCATTTGTTACTCTCCGAAAAAATCACAGCCGGTCTCGACAACCCTCTTTTTATCTCCATGAACATTAAGGACTATCTCGAACAAAAGCGGATTGCAGTCGATCGCTTCTTGGATGACGTGAGCCCCCCGGCCTCGACGCCGCCGACGACGTTGCACGAGAGCATGCGCTACAGCCTCATGGCGGGAGGCAAGCGAGTGCGGCCGATCCTGACGATTGCCACAGCAGAAGCCTTAGGAACGACCCCTCCGGGATTGATGGCCGTCGCCTGCTCCCTAGAGTTCATCCATACCTATTCGCTCATTCATGACGACTTGCCCTCGATGGACAACGACGATTTCCGCCGCGGGAAGCCGACGAACCACAAGGTCTACGGCGAAGCCATGGCAATCCTGGCCGGCGACGCCTTGCTGACCATGGCCTTCGATCTCTGCAGCCGGCCTGATCTGATGAAGGGCTGCGATCCGGTGCGACAAGTCCGTTTGATTCAAGAGCTGGCCTACGGGTCCGGCAACGCGGGTATGGTCGGCGGCCAAGTCTTCGACATTCAGGCGGAAAATAAAGACATCGATCTGCCAACGCTGCAAAACATTCACAAGCACAAGACCGGCATGTTGATGCGCGCAGCTGTGCGGATGGGTGCAATCGCCGCCGGAGCGACCGATCGGCAGCTCGACGACATGACGGGTTACGCCGAGGATATCGGCCTGGCCTTCCAAATCGCCGACGATGTTTTGAACGTGACCGGGACGCGCGAAGAACTTGGCAAGAATCCCAACACGGACGCCGAGCGCGGCAAGAAAACCTATCCAACATTCTACGGTGTGGACGGGGCCAAGAAGCTGGCCGACGACTGCGTCACACGCGCGATCAGCCGTTTGTCGTCATTCGGTCCGTCGGCCGATCCGCTCCGCGAGATCGCGCGCTACATTACGTCCCGAAAAAACTGAGAACTGATAGCCTATGGCTGATGGCACAGACATCGGGCCCGCATTCTTTGCTATTAGCACTCCGCAACCAGTTCCCTCGGCATCATGAAAGCTCTCGTCACAGGCGCAACCGGGTTCGTCGGCGCGGCGGTAGTCCGCGCCTTGATCAAGGCGGGCGTCGAGGTCCGCGTGCTGGCCCGCCGCGACAGCGACTTCTCCAACCTGCAACAGTTTAAGATCGACGGCGCCTACGGCGACCTACGTGACAAGGAGTCTCTGCGCAAAGCCCTCACTGGCTGCCAACAGCTGTACCACGTCGCCGCGCACTATGCCCTCTGGGCCCGCAATCCGGCCATCTTCTATGATGTGAATGTGACCGGCACGAAAAATCTGCTGGAAGCCGCGCGGGATGTCGGGACCGAGCGCATCGTCTACTGTAGCACCATCGGAGCAATCGGGTTACCACCAGATGGCGGCCTCGGCACCGAAGAAACACCGGTATCGCTCGAACAAATGGCCGGCCACTACAAGCGGTCAAAGTATCTGGCCGAGCAGGAAGTCCTGAAGCTGGCGAAACAGGGGCTGCCAGTGGTGATCGTCAATCCCAGCGCGCCCGTCGGCGAAGGTGATGTAAAACCGACCCCCACCGGGCAGATGATTGTCGAGTTTATGAAAGGCCGCATGCCGGCCTATATTGAAACGGGCATGAACATCGTCGATGTCGACGATGTGGCCGCCGGCCATCTCCTGGCCATGCAAAAAGGCCGCATCGGCGAACGCTATATCCTCGGCACGAAGAATCTGATGTTGCGGGACATCTTTGAAATCTTGAGCCGGCTCACCGGCGTCACAATGCCGTCAGTGAAGCTCCCGCGGGAACTTATCTTGCCCCTCGCCTATTTAAACTTGGCCTTTTCCTGGGTGACCGGTATTCCTCCGCGCATTCCACTGGAAGGAGTGAAGATGGCCAAGTACAAGATGCACTACGATTGCAGCAAAGCCATCCGCGAACTCGGCATCCCGCAAACACCGCCGGATGTCGCGCTCGAAAAAGCAGTGCGTTGGTTCCGCGACCACAAGTACGCTTGAGGCCCCGCCACCGTGGAGTACATCACCCTCTTTTTCAAAACCATCCTCTTCCGCCCCTACGTCTTCGTCTTTCTGGCGGCCTTTCTTTTTACCGCAATTCAATTGATCGGCTGGCCGCGCACCTGGCGCTTCTGGTTGATCAGTTGGGCCACGGCCTTCGTCTGCGAATACTCCTCGACGCGCAACGGCATCCCCTTCGGTTGGTATCACTACAACGGCTCAACGATCGGACAGGAACTATACTTTTCCAACATCCCGTTTATGGATTCGATCTCGTTCAGCTTTCTGCTCTACGCCGCCTATTGCGTGGCGCTCTGCCTGTTGCTGCCGATTGATCGCACCGAGACCTCCCCCCTTCCGCTCAGATCGCTCCGCTTCGATCTGACGGCGCGCACGAACTGGCGCCTGTGGCTCCTGACGGCCGGCCTGTTCGCCTTCATTGATATGGTCATCGATCCGGTTGCACTCCGCGGTGATCGCTGGTTCCTCGGCAAGATCTACTATTACCCCGACCCCGGCTGGCATTTCGGCATTCCCTTCGCCAACTATGTCGGATGGGCCGTCGTCGGGCTGATTTCTCTCGCCATCTACTTTCCGCTCGACCGCCGACTCCCCGTGCTGCAGGCCCGCCCTTCAGACGACACGACGCTCAAAATCCTACTGGGCGTCGGCCTCTACTACGGAGTCTTGCTCTTCAACCTCGCCATGACCTTCTGGATCGGCGAATCCTTCATGGCTCTGAGCGGCCTCCTCATGCATGTGCCGGTGCTCGTGCTGCTCGCCTCTCGCGTATACGTGGCGACACAGCGCCCTCTCGCGTTGTAGCAATTGGCAATTCTTCCACAATCTTTGTATAGTGATTTACGCGTATGAAAGCCAAATTCATCGGGACAGTCGTTATCCTGATTGTGGGCGCACTGGCGTTACTAGGCTGGTTCGGCTATCAATCCTTCACGACCGGATTCAGCGCCAAAGCCGAACCGAATGCCCTTGAAGTGTTGATGGCCCGGCAGGTCCGCTACCTGGCGATCCCTCTTGAGCAGCGCAACAAGCCGAATCCTGTGCCGGTCACCCCGGACGTGCTGCAAGATGGCTTGGCGCATTTTGCCGATCACTGTGCCACCTGCCACGCGAACGACGGCAGCGGCCAAACCCCCATCGGCAAGAATGTGTATCCCAAGGCGCCGGATATGCGCGAGGCACCGACCCAAACGATGTCGGATGGCGAACTCTTCTGGGTGATCCACAACGGCATTCGTTTTACCGCGATGCCGGCCTGGGGCGAAGGCGACCCGGAGCAGGATTTAGACAGCTGGAAGCTCGTGCACTTCATTCGTCATCTGCCCAAACTCACGCCCCAGGAGTTGGAAACCATGAAGTCGCTGAATCCGAAGTCCAAACATGCGGCGGACGAGGAAGCGGCGTTCGATCAATTCCTGCAGGGCGATGACTCGGTTGCCGCACCCGCAGAATCCGGTCATCATCATTAATATCTTCGATAAGGAGCTGATGCCTACCATGATTCAACACCTCGTATTGGCCTTCGCGCTCGTGTTCGCCTCCTCCGCCGCCTGGGCTCATGGCTCGGGCCAGCATGTGCTGGGCACCGTCACCGTGATCGACGGCACCCATATCGAAGTCAAGACTCCCAAGGGGAAAGTGGTCTCGGTAACGCTGACCACGCAAACCAAGTTCAAGGCCAAGGGCAATCCGTCGTCAACCGAGCCGCCGTCTGTCGGTGACCGCGTGGTGATCGAAGCGACGAAGGATAAAAAGGCATTGACGGCCACCGAGGTGCATTACTCCGCGGCAAAGAAGGCCGCCGCCGCACCGCAAGCGCCTGCGGTGCCATAGAGGGTCCGTCCAACATGGAGAGAGTACAGATATCTCGATTCGCTCAGGCGTCGCCGTTCCACGGAGGCCTCCGGCCCGTGCTCACACGGGTCTTCACAACCGGCATTGCGGTCTTTCTTGCCGTGGCCATCGTGCCCGGCATCGAAGCCTCAACCCTGACGGCCGGTGCGGCCGCCGTCCTGGTGCTGACATTTCTGAATCTTATCCTGCGACCGATCCTCTTGGTTCTCACCCTTCCGCTGATCGTCCTGTCGTTGGGGCTGTTCCTCGTAGTGGTGAATGCCCTGCTGCTGGAATTCACCGCTTATCTCGTGAAAGATTTTACCGTCGCAGGCTTCTGGCCCGCCGTCGGCGGCGCGCTGGTCATCAGCATCGTCACCAGCATTCTGAACATAGGGCGACTCGAACCGCCGCCGGTTGAGCAGGTCATCGTCGAACGCCGGGCTCCGAAGATTATCAATCCGGAGTAAAGTATCTACACGCGTGTCATTGCATCACCCCTCCATCGTTGCTAGAATGCGATCCCTTAATCGAGAACGCTACCCATGACCATGCCCGCGACGCAATCGAAACAAAACGCTGAAACACATTTGCAACGGACGTTGAACACCGCTCTGAATGAGCTGGGAACGGATTCGGCGCTCGCCGCCATTTTCCACCAGGAACAGGGGCCGCTCATCAGTCACGCCACCCGCGGCTTTACCCCGCGCGACGTACAAGCCATCTTGCGAACGCTTTCGACCCAAGCAGCGGCGATCCAGGGCTCACCGCAGGATCAGGATGCCGGCCGCACCGTCCGACTGCGCCTCATTACGCCGGGGGCCAAATCGCTCCTCGGCATGCCGCTCCGCCATCGCCAGCGCACCTACGGCTTTTTGGTCATCGCCCGAAAAGAAAACGCCACCTTCGCGAAGAAGGAAAAAGGCCTGATGGAACAGGCCGGCGACGACATCACGAAAGCGCTGGAGCGCGACGGCCTGTTCGACATGAACGTGGTGCTCAGCCGCCCCTATGTGTCGCGCGAGCCGGCACCGGCCGCCCCGGCGGTCTCGGAAATGTTTACCGCACCGACCGCGCAATTCACGCCTGAATTGGAAGAAAAAATCGTCAAGGTATTGGAAGAAGCGAGCCAGTACACGACCTATGACCGCGCCTGGGCCTGTTATTACGACCCCCTCGCGGGCAGCATGGAAGTCCTTGGTGTCGCCGGCGATCAAAAGAGCGAAAAGGACAGCAAGAAAGACATGCGGGCCGGACATCGGCTCACGCTCGACAGTTCGGCATCCGGCTGGGCTGTCCGGCACCGGAAGCCGCGCGTCGACCATGACCTGGCTTCGACCCAAGGGCGCTTCCTCGATCATAAACACCTCTACAAAGAGCGGTTTGTCTCCTCTCTCGTGGTTCCGTTCTTTGTCCGCGGACAAGTCGGCGGCACGCTGACGCTCGGATCGAAAGAAGCCGGACGCTACCAAGCCACCGACGCCCGCACATTGGAACCGATCATTCTGAAGCTGGCTGACCTCCTCCAAGCGCCGCCCGCATCGGTGGCAGCCCCAGCAGCCCAACCAGAAACCGGATCCGACAACGCCGCGGTCCCCGCGGCAGCGCCGACAATCCTGGAACCGGTCATCCGCAAGCAGGAACGGCAAGCCGCCATCGGAGAATTCAGCGCCTTCCTCGCCACGGAAATCCGTGAGCCGATCGGCGCCATCCGCTCCCAACTGGAAGAAGTGACGGCCGAGGGCATTCTTGATTTCGACCCGCAAACCCGCGTCGAAAACGCCATGCGCGATTTGATCCGAGTCGAAGCCATCCTGAACGAAATTCTCGATTTTGCGAAACCCCTCGAACTGAACCGGCGCCTGTGCCGCATTCCCGAAGTGCTCGAGAGCGCGCTGGTCGTGGTAGGCACCGACTTAGAAGTGACTCGAATTCAGGTCACGAAAGACTATGCAACGCAAATTGCCCCGGTGCGCGGCGATGAAGCGAAGCTCCAGCAGGTCTTCCTGAGTATCTTCAAAAACGCCGGAGAAGCCATGACTCCCGGCGGCCATCTGCACATTCAGGTCACACAACATCGCGCCGGCCGCGGCATTGAAGTGCAGATCCTGATTAAGAACGACGGGGCCCCCATTCCGGCTGAAATTCTCGACAAGGTCTTCGAGCCGTTCTTTACGACGAAGCGCTCCGGGACTGGCCTGGGGCTCGCGACCGTCAAAAAAATCATCGAAGAGCATGGCGGATCGATTGCTATCGCCAGCGCCCCCGGCGAAGGGACGACGCTGACGATTCGCCTCCCAGGGGTCAGCCGAGGCCCGGCCTTCCGCCACCGCGGGCGTGGACGACGACCACCGGCTCGCCGCCCTACGGCCTAGCCTCTTATGCACACATCGACGCTCCTCATCGACGGATGGTCTCTGCGCTATCCAGAAGGGATTCGTTCACTATTATGGATGGGGCATACCTAGACACGAACCGCGGCCTCGCTTTCTCGCTTGACAGGGGTACCCCCCCCTCGCTATGATCTCGGCCACTTGATTAGGCCTAAAAAATTCGCTGTTTTTAAACGTATTTTTCCCAGTCACCATTTTCAAAGGAGTAGGGTATGAAGCTCGTACTCGGCACTATTGCGACGTTGTCCGGTGTGCTTTTCACGTTGTCGTTGGCCTCGGCCAACCCCGCACTGCTCCCCAAGCATGAAGGCTATCCGATGAAGAACAGCGGAAGCCCCGTCACTGGCCAGCCTACCGCCAATGACCCAGGCCAGTCTGATGCGCGTGGTGAGGCTACGCTGCTGAAGTCCGCCAGTTCCATCAAGCACAGCGAGCAGAGCTTGACCAAGACTGACAATGCCAGAATCACCGAGGGACAGGGCGCTGGCCGTCTCCCAAACGTGCAGGGACCGCAGATTAAGATTGCACCGCCAGTGACCTCAGCCACCAAGATCGGCGCTGATCGGAAGATCGAGTAGTCGACGGTTTAAGCGGATCGTGGAGCGGGGCCGTCGTATGACTACGGCGGCCCCGTTTTATTTTGTCCCTATCGCTACCTGCGTGCACAAGTTCTTCGCCCCTTTGATCGCTACTCCTTGCTCCGCTTCAACCGCGTATTTACAGCTTGCTGCAATCGAAATCGCCAGGGCTTCTTAGCCCACGCGCCGGCATAGTCCACACCGATTCTCGGAAGCGCGGCAACCTGCCCGCGCAAGATCCGGTCTCCTCGATCCTCAAACCAGAGAGACTCCTGTGTCGTCAAATCCATCCGGTTCAGGCTCCGGTCAATCTGCAACGCGCGGCAGAGCCGTCCGGGACCATCGATCAACACTCCATCAACTTCAATCGCCCGAATCAACACCGCAGCGGGAAACTCCTCCCGCTCCGTCACAACATTCAAGCAGTGATACATCCCGTAGATCAGATAGACGTACGCATTCCCCGGTGGCCCAAAGAGCACCTCAGTCCGCTTCGTTCGTCCCTTCGACGCATGACAAGCCTTATCCTGCGGCCCGACATAGGCCTCGACTTCAATAATCCGTCCGGCAATTTCACGACCATCGAGTACGCGCACCAAATACTTACCGATCAGCGAACGCGCGACCTGAACGGTGCCTCGGGAGAAGTAGTGCTGGGGGAGAACGTTGCTCATATGAAGCCGCTTGCAAATACTCTCACACTGCCACCTCAAAATGACATCCAGCAGGGCCGCAGGAAGCTCGACGACCAAGACGTACGATTTCGATACGTTGCAGGGAGACGAGCGCCCGATAACGCAGCTGGGAGTTATTTTCAGGTGCCATTTAAAAGTACCAGGCTAGGCCGCCCATGAAAGTCCGCGGATTCCCCGGCACAAAATGTATGTCGGTGACCGGAGCAGACTCATTGCGCAGCTGGGAAGCGAACGCGAATGTCGCTTGCTCCCATTTTGTATTAAACAGATTTTGGATAAATAGGAACGCCTCCATTCGTCCATGAGGCAGCTTGATCGGCAGCTGATAGCGCTCCGATAGATCGACATCGATCCAGGCTGGCGACTTGATGCTGCGATCTTCGATCAGCGGCCGGACGCCGAGATAGGTCGCCTGCAACTGAGAGGTGAGCCCCTCGGGCCATTTCAAGAGGAGCGCTCCGTATGCCGTCACTTCAGGAGCCAAGGGAATGGCGTCGCCGTTGCGGAATTCAGCCTTAGTCCAGGTCACGCTCCCGTTGAAGTACAGTGGTCCCCACACCTGACCTCGTGCGGCGACTTCTACTCCCTCCCGTCTGGTCGCCCCGCGAATCTCCGTTGTGCCTTCGTCACCGACAAAGACGAGCTCCGATTTCAGATCGAGGCGCCAGAGCGTCGCGATCAATTCCAGGCCATCGGCACCGAAGGGTTTCGATCGAACACCGACTTCATAGCTCCTGGCCCGCGCGAGCGGCGCAGAGCCCGGCGCCACCGCCGACCGCGCATCGTTGCTGTGATACCCCTCCCCGTAATTGATAAACAGCTCAGTGCTCGCCCAGGGGCCAAGGATAACGTTCATCTTGGGCAGGACGACGCCGGAACTCTTCCGACCGGCCGGCTGCTCCGTGCAGGTCGCGCAGCGATTACGGACGTCGAAGGTAAAGGTTTCACCGCGAAGGCCACCGGCCAGCCGCAGCCACTCCGTCGGCTGAACCTCGGCCTTGACGAAAGGCGCGTAGGAGGCTTCCAGAATATCGCTGTCCGTCGTGACCCCTGTCACTGCCCGCTTCGTTTGCGTGCCGAGCCGCGCATGGATGTCGTCTACACGGGTTTGCACACCGATGGTTCCGATGCTGGGAAGGCCGAACACGTCGCCACGCTGCTTGTAGCCAAGATCGCCGCCATACATCACACGGCGATCGGATTGGACGATCCCGTCGCCGTTGACCGGATCGTTCTGAAAGAACGTGAAGTTGGTATAGAGATCGAGCCGATAGTATTGGGCGTAGGCATTCGCAAAGAACTGCCCGCCGGACGTGGTGTCGTAGTGGTACTTCAGCCTGGCCGTGCTGCGCATGGTTTTCCCGCCTTCCGACGGGTCGATCGCCCCGAAGCGATCGACCAGACCATCATGGACGGCGCGCAACGGAATCTCACCGGACGCATTCCACTGAGACTTCAGGAATGTTGCCGTCAGACTCAGCTCATCACGGCCCGTGAGATTCGTCGTCAGCTTCCCGAAAAGATTGGTACGGAAATATCGGTTGTCGCTCTGGAACGGACCGTTGGTGTAATACCCCTCCGCCGCAATGAGCGTGCGGATTTTCTCCGTCGTCGGCGAAAACATCAAAAGGTTTCGAGTCGTACTGAACTGCCCGCCCGCAACCTGCACCACCCCTTCCTTTACCATCTCGCGCGTCTTGAAATTCACCGCCCCCGCCGTCGCAAAGTCGCCATACTCCGGCAGATAAGCCCCCTTATTCACATCCAGGCCTTCAATCGTTTCAGGGATGATGAAGTTGAGATCCGTGTAGCCTTGGCCATGGCCATGCGAACGCAGATTGATCGGCATACCATCGGCGAAAAAGGCGACATCGGTTCCGTGATCGGCATCGACCCCCCGCAGAAAGTATTGATCGGCCTTCCCAGCACCCCCGGAATGTTCCACGGCCAGAAAACCGGGAATCAATCGCAACACTTGAGCCGGACGGCCTTGCGGCTGGAGCAAATATTCTTTATCGGGAATAAACTGCTGAGAGGAGGCCGCCACGGGCCGCTCGCCGATGACGGAGACTTCGGACACTTCCAATTCAGGCACATCCGGATCATGGGCCGCGGCTCGTTCAATGCTACTCGCCGAGACACACATGACGATGACTGCGACTGCAATCCGCCTCATATCCACCACTCCCCATTGCTCATGTGTGGACGGATGAGACGCCCACGGTGATCACGCGACAGCCGACTCATCGACTGGCGTAGACCCTCGTGGCCTCGCAACTCACAACCGTTTGAAACACGTTGCTACGTCTGGCAGGCCGGCTGCGCTAAGGCGCGGACGCGCGCGAGAGAGCGGGCAATCAACATATCCAAGGTCCCGTCTTCACTTCCCACAATCTCCACCCGGGCTCGATTCAGCGGCAACAATACCTTCGTGGCCTTTGCCGCAAGAATGGCCTTCACCATCTCAGGAGTGACCTCACCCAGCATGGCGCCGGGCAACACCACGTTCAACGATGCCACGATGACATCGACCGTCGAAACCATGTGCATAATAGCGTGTGGTCCGGCAGCCACCTGCTCGGCCCCGGCCTGCCTCATCGCTTCGGCAGCTGCTTCGTTCGTCCCCAAGGCAACAATTTGGCAATCCGGCCCTACGGTCTCCCGCAAGCCTATGACCAACCGACAACCCAGCCCTCCGCCCCGCCCATCGATCACACAGACCCGCACCGTTTAATCCAGGCCCTTGCCGGTCGTGGTCATCGTCAACTTGCCGTGCTTCACGCCTTTCACCGTCACCAGCGCGTCGGCAATTTTTCTGATCTCCGACCCTTTTCCCTTCACCACCAGCACTTCCAGGCAATGATCGTGATCCAGATGCACATGCATGCCGGACAGAATCTTTCCGTGATAGTCGTGCTGAATATCGGTGAGCTTGCTCGTCAAATCGGGCACATGATGATCGTAGACAAACGTAATGGTGCCGACCGTTTCCTTATTTTGATCCCACTCTTGCCCGACCAGATTATCGCGGATCAAATCGCGCAGAGCTTCCGACCTATTGGTGTACTTCCGCCGCTCGATATGTTGATCGAATGCATCCAGCAGATGATGATCAAGAGAGACGCCGAAACGAACCAGCTTTTTCATACTCCTCCAGTGCTACGATTTTCTGAAACGTAGCACTGTAGGAACACGGGCGTCAAGACAGGGCGACGCCCGTGATTACCCCATTCTTCAACAGCGTGGAGAGCTATTCCCCTTGAATGGGGATATACAGAGCGTTGCCCTGCCGGTTGACGAGCAGGAGCACGAGGTCGGTCGGTTTGAGTGGATCGGCGAGGCGCTGGAAGGTCGTAAAATTGTGAATGGCCTGCCGGTTGAGCTCGAGCACGACGTCACCCGGTTGCAGGCCTGAAGATTCGGCGAGGCTGCCTTCCTCAATGTCGGTGACCACCACGCCGCTGTTCACGGAAAGATCCATCTGCCTGGCGAGCGGAGGCGTCACGTCATCAAAGACGACCCCCGTCAGCGGATGCGCGGTTGAAGCGGCTGCGGACGGGCTCTGAGTTTTCTTCGCTCGCTCACGCGGAGCTTCCTGAACCGTCAACTCCGCCTGATAGGTCTTGCCGTCGCGAATAAGGTCCAGACGATGCTTGCTGCCGATCGGCGATTGGGCCACGAGATTGCGCAGCTGCCCGCTGTCCATCACGTCGCGGCCGTCGAACCGCACCACGACATCCCCGCGCCTGAGCCCGGCTCGCTCCGCCGATCCCTTCGCTTGCAGGTCGGTCACGATTGCGCCCTTGACGTCCGGCAGGCGAAAAATCTTTCCCAGCGACGGACTGACGTCCTGGGTCGAGGCGCCGAGAAATCCTCGGACGACCCGGCCGGTCTTGATCAGACTCTGCATCGCGGCCCGCGCCATGTTGCTCGGGATCGCAAACCCGACCCCGACGCTGCCGCCGGTCGGGCTCGCGATGGCCGTATTGATCCCGACCAACTCGCCGTTGACGTTCACGAGCGCGCCGCCGGAATTTCCGGGATTGATCGGCGCGTCGGTCTGAATGAAATCCTCGAAGTCGGCCACGCCGACATCCGCCCGCCCTACGGCACTGACGATCCCGAACGTCACCGTGCGGCTCAGCCCAAGCGGATTTCCGATCGCCAGCACAAACTCTCCGACGGCCAGCGTGTTGGAGTCCGCCCAGGGCACGGTCGGAAGATTCGTCGCATTGATCTTGACCACCGCCACATCCGTCTTCGGATCGGTGGCGACGACTTTGCCTTTGTACTGGCGCCGATCGGCCAGAATCACTTCCACATCCACTGCGTCTGCCACGACATGGTTGTTCGTAATGATGAAGCCGTCCGGTGAGACGATCACGCCCGAGCCTTGCCCGTACTGACGCCGCGCCGGCGGTTCCTTGAACAAACCGAACGGGAGCGTCTCGTCGCTGAACGCCTGGTCGCGCACCATTACTGTGGAGGCAATACTCACAACCGCAGGAATGACCTTGATAGCCGTGGCCTTCACCTGGCTTTGTAGGTCGTGGCCGTTCGCGACGGGCACCAGATGCGTCGCGGCCAGGCCGGTCCCGGCGGCCAGATGGCTTCCCAGACAGAGACTCAGCATCCAGGTCGTGATTGCAGTCGCTCGATTCATAGTCAGGTTGCAGAAATACTCGTCGCCTTGGGATCGGTGAAATGCCGTGGCCAAGGTACCATGCAGAGATAATGAGCGCACTTATAATTCGATATGCCGCAGCCGGAGTGCGTTCGAGATCACGGACACTGAACTGAACATCATCGCGGCGCTGGCGATCATCGGACTCAGCAACAACCCGGTGAACGGATACAGCACGCCGGCGGCGATCGGCACACCCAGTAGATTATAGGCGAAGGCGAAAAAGAGGTTTTGCCGGATATTGCGCATCGTCGCCACACTCAAATGGCGCGCCCGCACGAGCGCCTGCACATCGCCTTTCAGCAAGGTCATGCCGGCATTTTCCACCGCAACGTCGGCGCCTGTGCCCATCGCGATTCCGACATCGGCCAACGCCAGGGCCGGCGCGTCGTTCACACCGTCTCCCGCCACCGCCACGATCCGCCCTCCGGCCTTGAGCTCACGGACAATATGAGCCTTCTGTTCCGGCAACACTCCGGCCCTCACCTCATCGATCCCGAGCTGCGTGGCAACGGCATCCGCCGTGCGTTGATGATCCCCCGTCACCATGACCAAGCGAAGCCCATCGGCTTTCAATCGCTTGACGGCCTCCGCCGAGGAGGCCTTAATCGGATCGGCCACTCCTAACAAGCCGGCCGCTTTCCCATTCACCGCCACAAACATGACCGTCTGCCCGCGCTCACGAAACGCGGCCGCCTCTTCCTCCAACACCTCCAGCGTCCGCCCGACCGCACCACGGTCGCTCAAGAACGCCGCCGTCCCGATCGCCACAGATTGATCGTCAATGATGCCGGTCACGCCCTTTCCAGTGACGGCCAGGAACTGCTTGACCGGAGCCAACGTGATACCGCGTGCTCGCGCACCGGATACCACCGCATCGGCCAGCGGATGCTCACTGCCCTGTTCGAGACTGGCGGCCAGCCGCAATACATCCTGATCGCTATACGGCGGCACAAACCGGACGGTGACCAGCACTGGCTTTCCCTCCGTCAGCGTGCCGGTCTTGTCGAACACGATCGTGTCCACCTTGCCGAGCACTTCCAACGCTTCGGCTTTTTTGACCAACACACCGACGGCGGCGCCACGACCCGTCCCCACCATAATCGACATCGGCGTCGCCAGACCCAATGCGCAAGGGCACGCGATGATGAGCACCGCCACGGCATTGACCAGCGCGTAGGCGAGCTTCGGCTCAGGCCCCACCCAGATCCAGACACCCGCGGTGATGACCGCGGCCGCCACGACCAGCGGCACAAAATAGCCCGCCGCCGTATCGGCGACCCGTTGAATCGGAGCCCGGCTCCGCTGCGCGTCACTGACCATTTGCACGATGCGCGCAAGCAGCGTGTCCCTGCCGACCTTCTGTGCTTGCATCAGCAGACTACCCGTCCCGTTCATCGTGCCGCCGGTCACCGGTGCGCCGACCGTTTTTTCAACCGGTATCGATTCACCGGTCAACATCGACTCATCGACGGCGGAGCCGCCGTCGACGACGACCCCATCGACCGGAATACGCTCACCGGGCCGCACACGCAGCCGGTTGCCGACCTGCACCTGATCGAGGGACACATCAATCTCCCGGCCGTCCCGTACGACCCGCGCCGTCGTCGGGGCCAGTCGCAACAGCCCCTTGATAGCCGACGTGGTCTGGCTTCTCGCGCGAAGCTCCAGAATCTGACCGAGCAACACCAGCACCGTGATCATCGCCGCCGCCTCAAAATACACCGCCACGCCGCCGCCGTGCTGATGAAAGGAGGCCGGCAGCCACTCGGGAACGACCGTCCCAACGGTACTGAATCCATAGGCGGCGCCGGTGCCGAGGGCAATCAAGGTAAACATATTCGGAGCCCGATTGACGATCGAGGCCCACCCGCGCTGAAAAAACGGGAGCCCGCCCCAGAGCACGACGGGCGTCGCGAGCACCCACTGAATCCAGTTGAGCCGCGCGCCGCCCAGCCACTGATGCAGCGGTTGACCGGGAAGCATGTCCGACATGGCCAGGATCATCACCACCACGGCAGGCCCGAGGCTCCACCAAAATCGCCGGCTCATGTCGTCGAGTTCCGGATTGGGGCCCTCTTCCATCGTCACGATCTTCGGCTCCAGCGCCATCCCGCAAATACGGCAGACGCCGGGTTTCGTCTCAAGGATCTCGGGATCCATCGGACAAATGTATTCGACGGTCGAACCCGCTGGAACAACAACCTGGCGGGCCGGGCGCTGATCCGGGGGCAAGAGATAATAGGCGGGATCGTCCTTGAATTTGGTCAGGCAACCCGTGGCACAGAAGTAATAGGTCTTTCCGGCATGCACGTGCGAACCGGCCGCCGTCTCGGGCTGCACCGTCATCCCGCAGACCGGATCGAGTGCACCGCCGGCGGCAGGCGCCGCCGGCATCATCATCGGTAACGGTTTCCGTGCCGTGGGAGAAATGGGAGTCGTGATGAGAGGAGCGGACGCCTTACTCAGGGCCTTCACAGGGTCGGCGCGAAACCGATCGAGACAGGACGTCGCGCAAAAGTAGTAGGTCTGCCCCCCGTACTCATACCGCCCGGCAGCCGTGGCCGGATCGACCGTCATCCCGCAGATCGGATCAATGGCCATCATTCCTCACCGAGTGTTGCGCCTGACGTGCTGCGTGCTCAGACGACCGATCCTCCCAACCTCAGCACTCAGGACTGTTAGATCACTTCTTCTTATCTGCATCCAGGATGCTATGGATCACCAGCTTCAGATTGTCCGGATCGATCTGCTCGACTTTGATGTTGCCGTCGATCAGCACCGTCGGCGTCTGCTGCACCTTGATGCGCTCGCCCCATTTCTTGCTCTCTTCTAAGGCCTTGGCCGGCTTGCCGCTGGACATTCCCTCTTCAAACGCTTTGGGATCGAGTCCGACTTCCTTGATCAGGACTTCGCGCAACGAACGATCCAGCACGCCGGTCACTTTTTCCGTATGAATCGTCCGGAAGAGGACCTTCTTCATCTCGTCCCCTTTGCCCATCGTCCGGGCTTGCTCATACATATCGAACGGCGTCGGCAACTTGCCCTGAAAAACCGGGAAACCCACCATCGTGACTTCGATCTTGTCGCCGAATTCTTTCTTCAGCAGCGCCACGCCTTCACTGTCAAAGCGATGGCAATGGGGACAGTAGAAATCGGCAAACTCGATCAGCTTCACCTTCCCCGGTTGATGCGTGGACTTTTCGTCCTTGAGGACTTCGAACTTCCCCTTCAACTCGGGCGTCGCCGCAGAAACTCCCGGGGATGTCCCTAATGCCAGAAGGGCCCCCACGGCCACGAGAGCGCCACGCCATCCCCACTTGCTGCTATGCGTCATGTCCTGCTCCTTTCGAGATTGTCCAACCATGCGTCCCATTATAACGGATACCGGCGTCACCTGCCCTCTGTTATACTGAAGCCTATGCAGAGGCTCAGCATCTTCCTATTCAGCGCGCTCTTCCTCGGTGCCGCCGGCTGTGCGACGAGCCAGGAGTCCGGCGACAGCGCCCAGCCTCCCCCGCTCGCATTTGCGCAGGTCAAAGCGGCCCCCGATTCCTATAAAAACCAAACCGTCATCTGGGGTGGAGAAGTTTTGAGCGCCCGGCGCCTGAAGGAAGGAACTCGCATCGAGATTCTACAACTCCCGCTCAATTCGTCGCTCCAGCCCACGACGGAACTGAACCAGTCGCAGGGGCGCTTTGTCGCGTTGCGGCGGGAATTTCTTGATCCGGCCACCATTCCAGCGGGCACATTTCTCACGATCACCGGAGAAGTCGCCGGTTCAATCACCCTGCCCTTGGACGAAATGGAATATGCCTATCCGATCGTCGAACTCAAGACCATGAAAGTCTGGGTGAGGGTGGAAGATCAACCGGTCCGTATTCGTCCCCACATGGGACCAGGCCCCTACTGGGGACCCTATTGGTCTCCCTACTGGAGACCCTGGCCCTACTGGTAAGTGCGCCGCTACCGGAACGTCGATCCGACGATCCGCTCCACGCGATCATCCCGGCCGCCGAGTTCTCGATACTTGCGATACTGCGCGAGGGCGCGCGGCATGTCTTTCCGGTGCAATTCATAAAACACGCCGAGATTGTAGTGCGCTTCGGCATACTCCGGCTTCAACTCCACCGCCGACGCATATTCGCGTTCGGCTTCGTCCAGCTGCCCCAAGCTCGTGTAGACCACGCCTAAATTCAAATGCGCCTCCGCATAGGCCGGCTGATACCGGAGTACTTCCAGGAATTCCCGCTCGGCCTCGGCGGACTTTCCCTGACTGCGATAGATGAAGCCCAAATTGTAGTGCGCATCGACCAGGTCTGGCTTGGCCGCGACCGCCTGCTTATAGGCATAGGCCGCGTCCACCAGATCATTGCGTTTTTCTGCCATCCGCCCAGTCAAATACCAGGCATCGGCATGTTTCGGATGGGCCTTCGTCAACCGGGCCAGCGTCTCCGCCGCCGCCTTCGTGTCACCGGTGTAATCTTGAAGCCTCGCCAGAGAGAACAACGCCTCGGCATGGGCCGGCTGAACCGCCAGGAGTCCTTGATACGTCTTGATCGCCGCCGGCGCGTCCCGCTGCGACTCATAGAGCTTCGCCAGATCCAGATACGACTCCGCATGCTTGGGATCGGCGTCGATCGCCTTTGTCAGCGCCTGCTGCGCCTCAGCCGACTTCCCCTGCGCGGCGTAGACGTCGGCGAGATCGTTGAGCGCCTCGGCGAATGCCGGCTTCACTTTGAGCGCGCGCACGAACTCCTCCGCCGCCTCAGTCGGCTTCCGCCCTTTCAATAAGACGAGTCCGTGGAGATGGAGCGCCTGAGGGGACGCGGGATTGAGATGCAGCGCCTTCTGCACCGCCTCGTCAGCCGCTTTGAGATCGCCGCGCCCCAGCGCCGCGCGCGTCAGATCCAGCTCATGTTGGAGCGCATCGTGAGGAGCCGCGGCATAGCCGGAATGGGAGGCGGAAAGAATGAGGAGGGTGCAACAGAAACTAAGGACGGTCACAACCTGAATCCGGCGGCCTGAAATCAAGGCGTGCCCTCCTTCCACAGAAACCAGTATGGTCGGACTATAAACGGGCCGCAGGAGGGAAATCAACGTGGGCACAGCGCCCCATGCGATACGCGCGGGAGCGATGCCGACGCGGCGCCGCTCCCGCATCGAAGACTCGCCTACTTCAGCAGCAACAACTTTCCTCCGGCATCTTTGGGATTGAGCTGATCCCGATACACAAACGTGCTGCCGGCGGCATACAGCAGATCGCTCGTCGGAATGCCGATATATTTCGTCTCTCCCGGCTTCAACACGATCTTCACATTCAACACGGTCGGCGCCGATTGATTCTCCGCCGCCGTCATATGAAATCCGCGCTCGACCGCCGACTTATTGGTCACCCGCAGCAACACCGGCGTACCCGGACGATTCTTCATGTCCAAAACCGACGTCGGTGGATACAAAATCTTCAGCGCCCCCACCTCAGTCGCATAGATATCCAGATCGACCGGCAATTCCTTGAACGCCTGGCCGACCACCGATCCGGTTTCAAGATCGCCGACCTCCACGCCCCCGGACTGCAATGCCCAGGCTCCGGAAGCCATCATCGCCACACCGGCACAGACGGCAAGACCAAGACCTAACTTCCGTACCATACGCCACCTCCTCCTGAGTTAAGAACGATTAGGGCCCTGCGGAACAAACTCCATACATGCACACACGCCTCGCGTAATCCTTCGTAAAGCACAGAGAACGAAATCCTCAGGATACTCAAAGCGGCGTCCGGCAATGCTGCTTCGTGACGCAAGAATGCCGCCGCCGACCGCGGTTACTTTCCGCGAACCATCTGCCTGTGGTTGATCCGCTTCACGAGTCATTGAATAGGAGTCGATGCCGTTGAAGACCTGAGAGAAGGGATGCCCGCGAAGCCACTGTTCCAGAAATTGGTCCGGAGCTGCGATAGATAGCCCTGGGTGCAGGGCCGTGCCGGTGAGCATCGTGGCAAACCAAAGACGCACAACACATTCTCCGAGGAGCCGGTACTCTAGCCGCCGACCCCAACCCTGTCCACCGACGCCTGCCAACCGATGCACATCCATGCAACAGAAGGTCGAATTGACCAGGGACGAACCGGCTTGAACGCTTAGGGAAGGAACAGAGGACGGGCAGAGGGAGGGAGAACTGGCACGGCCCTATCAGAAGAGCCGTGCCTGAGAGATCGATCCGGACACACCACCGCGCGTCGGCTACTTGCTCTTCTTGCCCTTCGCCGGCTTCTCCGCCTGCTCGGCATGCATCAAGGCTTCTTCCGCATGCTTCACGGCTTCTTTCGCATGCTCCAACGCTTCCTTCGCATGCGCATCGACGCTGGCTTTCACCGATTCTTCCAGGTGCACGATCGCTTCTTTTTCATGCGCGATGGCTTCCTTGGCGTGCGCAATCGTTTCCTTCACATGCGCATTCCCGGCCAGCGCCGTTCCAACCGGCCCGACCGCCATCACCGCACCGCACGCGACAACCGCCAACAGCACGCGAGCTTTCGTCATACAACATCCTCCTGTGAAATGTGGATAGTCCAACAAGACCGAACGGATTGTACCGAGGTATGGAGAAATTAGAAAGCAACGGGCAGCGCGCTTACACCGTCCGCTCGCCGAGAGCCTGCACGATTTCAAGACGGGCCGCGCGCGCCGCCGGGATGACCCCTCCCGCCATGCTCATGAGCACGGCGAACACCAGGGCTAACCCGATCATACCGGCAGACAGTTGGAACCCGAAGGCGATCTCGGATCCAGTATCCCAATTCACCGTCGAGATCGTCACCGACTGAAGGAAGAAGGCTCCGGCGATACCGAGCACCCCGGCGCCCGCACCCAACGCCATCGACTCGAATAGAAAGGTCTGCAGAATCGCGAGCCGCGTAAAGCCGAGCGTCCGAAGCGTCCCGACCTCCGTCGTGCGCTGCGCCACAGCCGCGGACATCGTCATCGTCGCGCCCAAAATCGCCCCGAGGCTGAAGACCGCCGTGAGAAACAGTCCGGTGACGCGAATCATCTTCGCCAGACTCTCGGCCTTGCCTTCATAGTAGTCCGGCTCGCGTTTCACCGAAAGATTGAACCGCGGGTCCCGCTCCAGCGGCTCCTTCACCTGACTCAAGATGTCGGGCCGCACGAGCCGAACCGTCATGGAGGAGAAACCCGTGCGGTGAAACGTCGTCATGAATTGCTCCGCATCGCCCCAGACCTCGGAGTCAAATCCGCTGCCGTCCGCGTCGAACACGCCCACCACCGTCCATTCCCGATTCCCAAAGTGCAGCACGCGGCGCAGTCCGGCTTCGGGAAACTGTCTGGCCACTTGCGTCCCCACCATGATCTCCGTGGTGCCCGGCTCCCACAAACGGCCCTGCGCCAGCCGAACCTTCGGCCGAACGGTGAACGCGTCGTGCGACGTCCCGCGCAAACTGAGGCTCGCAAGGCTCCGCTCTTTCGCCTTTCGAAGCGTGAGCTGCAGCCCGATCTCGCTGACCGCCATCGGCCGGCCCTCGGGCGTCTGTTCAACCCCCGCCTGAAGCGCGATAACCTTGGCATGATCGCGGGAAATGTTGCTGTCGATTTCCGAGAGCGCGCCCTTGCGCAACACGATCGCATTCGCCGGATCGCCGGTTTTCCCCAACGTCCGCTCCAATCCATGCGCCAGCATCAGCACGGCCAGCAACACAAACACCACCAGGCCCATGCCCGCCACCGTGAACGCCGTCGTCACCCGGCGAGACCAAAGATTTCTCAGACTGTAGGCGCCCCACAGCAACATCCGATCACCCCTGCCTATCCGGCATGCCGCAATCCTTCCAGCGTCGTCATGCGGATCAACCGAATCGCGGGCCAGACCGCAGCCACCAGGCCCACGAGGAGCATGACGGCGAGACACAGGACGATGGTCTCCGGCGTGATAAGATATGTCGCGTCGTAGCCGCGGTCTTGCGTCAACACCGCATAGAGTTGCGCGGCGGGAAACAGGAGCACGAGCCCGAGGCTGCCGCCCAACAGCGCCAACAGCAACGACTCGCCCAAGACCAGCGACGCAAAATGATGCGGCTGAAACCCGAGCGTCTTGATGACGGCATACTCACGGGTCCGCTCACGGACGGCCATCGCCAGCGCATTCACCAAGACCAGCAACGCGATGCCGTTGATGACCCCGGACATCCACTCCAAGCCCCGCAACAATGCGCCGGAGCGCGCCACCCATCCCGCGAAATACGCCTGTTCCGACTCCGTCCTCGTTTCGGCGGCAGAATTAGCAAAGCTCGCATCGATCGCCTGCGTCACCGCCTGGGCCTTACCCTCGTCGTCGATGCGGACCACATACCAGCCGACCTGATCGGCTCGATCCGGCTCCGTCGTCTTCAACCGTTCGTTGGCATAGGCCCAATGCAGATACATCTCCCCCTCGCCCATAACATTGGGACTGGTGCTCCTGAAAATCCCGCGCACCACGAGTTCCCAGTCCCCCGGATACACCGTGCCCTTGAGCGTAATCGCCTCGCCGACCTTCCACCCGAACCGCGCCGCCAGCCGATGTCCGACGATGCAACCGCGCCGGTCCTGCTGAAAGGCCAGCCGCTCGTCGTCGCTCAAGACGACTTCCGGATACGTCTCGAAAAACGTGGCGGCCTGTTCGGCGTATGAGGCGAACGATTGTTTCGGATCTTGATAGACTCCGCCGAAGACCGACCCATAGTGGACGATCCGCACGCCGGGAACTACCGCCAGCCGGTCTTTGTATGCCAGCGGAAGTCGCAACTCATCCGACATGGCGTGCACCGTGATCAACCGGTTCTTCAAGGCCGCCCGCGACCCCGCCTGCCACTGATCGAGCGTCAGCCGAATCAGTCCGAACGCCAGCACCACCATCGCCAGCCCGCCGACCGTCAGCCCCAATCGGACCGGCCGCCGTACCGTATTGCGAAGAATGAGCCGGCCCAGCGTCATGGCGGAGTCTCCAACACGCCCTTTTCGAGATGCCGGATCAATTGCGCCCGCTCGGCCGCGCGGGGATCGTGCGTGACCATCACAATGGTCTTCCCCAATTCGCGATTCAGCCGGACAAACAGCGTCAGAATAGCTTCCGCCGATTCACGGTCCAGATTGCCGGTCGGCTCATCCGCAAGAATCATGGTGGGATCGCTCACGATCGCGCGGGCTAACCCGACCCGCTGCTCCTGTCCTCCGGAGAGCTGCCGCGGGTAATGGTCCATCCGGTCTGCAAGCCCCACCAGCCGCAGCGCCGTCTTCACGTGCGCCGTCCGCTCTGCCCGCGATAGGTGCGTGAGCAGAAGCGGCAGCTCGACATTTTCAGCGGCGGTCAAGACAGGGATAAGATTGTAGGATTGAAACACATAGCCGATGTGGCGCGCGCGCCAACGGGCCATGTCGCCTTCGGACAGTTCGTGCAATCGCGTGCCGGCCACCACCACAATCCCGCTGGTCGGGCGATCGATCCCGGCCATCAGATTGAGCAGCGTGCTCTTTCCCGACCCGGATGGCCCCATAATGGCGAGGAACGTACCGGCAGGAATCGAAAAGGAGAGGTCTCGCAGGATGGACATCTCCGTGCCAGCCCTGGAGTAGACCTTCGAGATGCGCTGCAGCGTAACTACCGGATCGTACACGTGAGCAGGCCTTACGACGAACGACGGTGCACGGTGACGGCCACGCCGGAGCGGAGACTGTCAGACGGCGCGATCACGACCTCATCGGTCTGCGACAGCGCGCCGCGCACCGGCGTGAGCGACTTCACCGGAGCACCGGGCTGAACCTCTTGCTCCACGATGGTGCCATCCCGCGCCAGCAGCACAACCGAGCGGCCGCTCTTGGTCACGACTGCCGTAGACGGCACGCCCCATTCCTCTCCCATCGACTCGGCCGCCCCCGGACGAACCCCGAACGTCACCTTCGCGCTGAGTTCCGGCCGCACCTGCTCGTCGAGATCGAGAAACCGCACGCGGGTCAGGATCGTCGCTTTCGCCCGGTCCGCAATCGGCATGACTTGCGCCACTTCGCCGCGATAGCGATGGTCGGGCACGGAATCCAGCTGGATCTCGACCGGCTGACCGGCCTGCACGCGATGAATCATCGATTCCGACACCTCCGCATCCACCGTCACGGAATGCATGTCCGCAATGGCCACGACCGACCCGCGCGAGAGCGTGGAGGCGGCCATCGGAGCCACCACTTCGCCGACTTCGGCAAACTTCTTCACCACCGTGCCGTCGAACGGCGCGCGAACAATCGTGCTCTCCACTTGCACCTCAGCGGACTGCTGTTCCGCTTCGGCCGCCTTGATCGCCGCTTCGGCAGACTTCACCGCGCCGGCTGCGCGCCGGAGCCGTGCGCCGGCCATGTCGAACTCAGACTGTGTCGCGAAAGATTGCTCCATGAGAGATTTCATCCGGTCGAAATGAAGTGTCGCATCCTGCCACTCCGGCTTGGCCGTCGCCAGCTGCGCGCGGGCCACGTCCAACTTCGCGCGGGCCTGCCGCAGCAACGCGTCCATATCGGTATGCTCCAGCCGCGCGATGACCTCACCTTCCTTCACCCGATCGCCGACTTTCACCCCGAGATACTCCATCCGGCCGGTGCCTTTCGAGGCGATCGACGCCTGACGCTGCGCCACCACATACCCCGTCGCGGCGAGCCCCGAGACGCCACCGGCAGGCATGCGCACCACCGCCGTCACCTCGACGGCCGGCATGGGATCGAGCAATCCCGTCTTCCATACGGCCACGGCTCCGGCCAATAATACGATCAGCAGCCACCAGCGCCACCCGCCCGATCGGGCCGGTGAGCGTTTCGCGGCCTGCTCCTCACGTTGAATAGTCAACCCATCCAAATCCGCATCATGGATGCCGACTTTCAATGGATCCGGACGTTCGGGTGTTGGGTGCACAGACACAGGACCTCCGTTGTCATGGAACGCGAAGCTTACCATAGACCGTCCAACCTGCTACAGCGCCACCTGTGCCGAGAGCCCCGCCCGGCGCTCGTCAATCCGGCGGCCATCAGTTCGAGACCGCGTTAGGGTTCCGTTTCCGCCACCACATGAGCACGCCGGTGACATAAATAACCGGACAGGCCAGGCCGCTGAGACACACCAGCAACCGCCCGGCCAGACCGAACGCCTGGCCTGAATGCAGCGGCCACTGCCAGTCCAGAAAGGTCTCTCCGGCGCTCCGCCTGGTCGTCGGATCTCGGACCTCCAATATCGCGCCGCTATATTGATCGACGGCCACCTGCCGCTCCGACCAGAACGCGCTCAACCCCGGCACCTGGCGACGGCTCACCAGATAGACCCCGGTTTCATCGTCCGGCATGGCCACGCCGCTCAACAGACCTTCCGGATACGCGGCGGCCGCAAGCGCGACCGCGTGTTCCGCGCCGATCGGAGTCAGGCCAGGCCCCGGCGCCGACTGCGGCGCTTGCGCCGGTCCACGGGTGGCTGGGGAAAAGAGTTGCACCATCCACACATACGGCCCATTCATGTTCATATCGACCCCCGACAACAACACCGCCCCTAAAACCAGACAGAGGTAGAGCGAGACGGTCTTGTGCAGATCGAACAGAAACCGAAACGACGCCATCGGTCGCCGGATGACGAAGGCCCGGCGCCATTGTCCGGTGCGCGGCCACCAGACGACGATCCCGGTGAGCAACGACAGGATCAGCAGCAATGCGCCTATGGCCGCCAGCGTGACCCCGGTCTCGCCGGTAAACAGCGTGTAGTGCAGGGCAAAGACCCCATCCATGAACGAGGACGGCACCCACTCGTTCGCTCCATACGGGCGAACTCCCGTGACCCTAGCCCGATAGGGATCGACAAAAATTCGCGCCCAGGCTTTCGACGGCTGCTCGACATACACCGCAACGACCCGCTCACGAGTCGGCGCGCCATAGAACTGAGTGACGCGGCTGTCCGGCGGCGCCGCCTGCAACGCGGCCGCCAGCAGCTCTCCTAACGGCCGGGAAGCATCCTGCCCCGGTGGGGGCGCCTCCACCGTCAGGAGCGCCGGATTGAGCCAGTCATCGATCTCCTGCCAGAATACCAACACGCTGCCAGTCAATCCGAAGACAACCAACAGCGCCCCGATAAACAGCCCCAGATACAGATGCACCTGTACCCACAAACTGCGCCACGTCCGAAGGCGATTCGCACGCGGCTCCGCCAAGCTTGCCTGACTGGCACTCATCGCGGCTCCCCTCATACCCGACAACATTCCTGTGACCCACGACCTCCGGCCCGAGGCATCAATATGTCATGGAGTATCCAATCGTCACGGTAGCTCCCCTCGCGGCATAATTGAAACTGTTGAGAGACTGAATCTGATTGAACGCCACAACATATTTCTGATTCAAGAGATTCTCGATGCCGAAACGCAGGGTTCCCGGCCCAGCCTTGACGGTGCTCATGAAGTCCACGACGAAATACTCTCTCATCGAGAAAGGATCGCCGCTCGGGTCGAGGCCGGTGGTAAACGCCGTCAGGGAACGGGTGCGGCTCGCGGAATACAACACTTGTAGCCGGTTCCGCCATTGCCACTCCGGCACCGCCAGATACTCAAGATAGCCAGTGACCTTCTGCGGCTGGATATTGAATCCGTTGATAGGCACACGGACATCGGGGTTAGAGGAAATGGTCTGGTCTCCTTCCACAAAGGTATAGGTCCCGCCGATCCGCCAGCCTTCGTAGGGTTGCACATCGAGCGTCGCCTCGACACCATAGATAGTTTGCGGCGCCCGATGCAGCGAGTTCGTGAACTGATCGAAAGCGAGACCGAGGCTCGATTTAGAAATGTACCCGGAGAGCGACGTTTGGACCTTGGACCATTTGCCCCGCAATCCAACCTCGTAATTATTTACGCGCTGAGGCTGCAGCTTGGTCAGCTGAATCGCCGTGCCCGGCGTCACGGACAAGGCCCCGTCGATCGACCCAACGGGCACGTTGAAGCCCTGGCTGAAGTTGAAGAACAGATCCAACGGATCGTTCAGATGGTAGACAAACCCGGCATTGAACACCGTGGCGTCGAACCTAATAGAACTGGCTGGAGAAGACGTCCCGAGACTGTCGGTGAAGTCGCTGCTCGAAATCCCGAGCCGTTCGTACCGCAATCCTCCTCGAAACACCAGTGCGCTGATCGGCGTCCACTCGCCTTGCGCAAAGGCCGCGGCCGACTGAAAGACCCGCGCCGGCAGCAGTTGATTCTGGCCGGTTTTCGTGAAGACACGGCCTCCCGTGGCATCAAATATCGTGGGGTTGTAGAGATTCTGATTCTGGACACCGTGCTGACTGGAAAAGTCCATGCCCCACGTGACTTGCGGCTTCCCGTAGACTGGAATCGGCGTCGTGATCTCGGCCCGCGTCCCCAAGACATCCGTCTGCACGAGGCCTTGCACAATGTCGGTTCCCCCGAAAAGCCTGTCATCGAGGGTTGGAAACCGCGTCTGCTGATTCCGATAGTACCCCTGAATATGCACACGGCTATCGAGAAACAGATGCGGGTGAGAATAGTCCACACTCACCTGCGAGTTCACCAGCTTGGGTTGCTCGTCGAGCGCAAGGCCGGGGACAAACCGGGCGGTGGTGCGAGGAAACGTATCTACGTTGGGATCGACGACGTAGTTGGTATCCTGCCGGGACTCCTTTCGATTGAACGTGAGCTGCAAACGGTGCTCCCCAAAGGTAGCGCCGAATTTGCTCAGAATATTGTATGTCTTCGTATCGGCAAAGCCACCGACTCCGTTGGTCCCCGGCATGGTCCGTGATCCTTCGGCATCGAACATGCCCCCTTGCTGATTGAAGCTGCCGACGATGTTGTAATCGAACCAGTCTTTCTTCCCTTGAAAGCCTTGCACGACGGTCCCGCTGAGTCCCCGCAGCACACGGGTCAACGATCCGCTCCCCTGCACCTCGGTATGGAAACTGGGTTTCCCTTCCCCCGCCTGTTTCGTGATGATGTTGATGAGCCCGCCGGTCCCGCCATTGCCATAGATGGCCGTCGCGCCACGAACGACTTCGATCCGCTCGATGGCGCTGGGGTCGATGTGCGCGAGGTCGAACTGGACCGTAGGGCTGCTCAACTGCGGCACCCCATCGATCAAGACGGCAATCTGGCGTCCCCGAATGGTTTGGGACGTGCCTGAATCCATAGAGCCATCGTTCTGAGACAAGCCTGGAACGAGCTTGGGCAGAATCTGGCTCAAACTTCGTCCGGGCGACGCCGCAATCTGTTGCTGAATCTGTTCTTCCGTGACGATGGTCACAGATTGATTCACATTTCCAATCGATGTCGGAGTCCGCGTGGCAGAGACGATCACGTCGGCCGCAAAGAGATCCGGCGGCTCTTCCAACGGTTCCGAGGCCGCCGGCTCGGCAGCCCAAACCGGCAGAGAGGCACATACTGCAACGAGTCCGACGACAACGAGGATTCCAGTTCTGACCTTGGGATCGCCCACACCCATCTTCATGACTGCACACATTCCTTTCATTCCATGCGGAGGAACGCTTCTCCTGAAACCGAAGCCTCGTAAGAGGATCACCCTCCTGCGGCGCGCACAAAGAAGGGCGGCAGGAATCCATACTCCCGCTTATCCGGCATCAAGCGACGCCGGGTGCTTCTCGCAAGCGAGATCGGACCTCACGGGTGTCCGGCTCGTGACTATTCAGTGACGGTGAACGATGGCAATTAGGAGATGCTGACAGGAGGCCCGCGGCCATGGGTCGCGATCAGGGAGCGGCTTTGATAGGAAACGAGGACGAGCACCAAGGGCACGAAGACTGACACCACGACCGGCAGGCGGGGAATCTCCGGCAGAACGAAGGCCGTCTCATCTTGCGTCACCGTGCAGGCCCATTGCACTAACGGAACGGCTTCCGTTCGACCATGGCCACAGGGCTCATGATCGCCGCCGCTATGGAGGTGCGCGACAGAGCTCTTCACCAGCTCTAACGGCAGAATGCACGTTGAGCAGATCACGCCGGCGATCAGCCGGATGCAGACGAGCAGGCAAGCCACCAGCATCACCGCCTGTGACGCCCGGCCCGACAATCGAGTCACGTGCATGGAACGAGGCCCATTGCTCACCAACCACACCTTCCGATAAATAAGGCTGTGACTTTACAAAACCGCCAGGCAGTTCGTCTACCTACTTCTGCTCACGGGTGCTACAACTCGTACGGAAAAACCGCGTGGGACGCCGGTCACGCACGAACCACTTCCACGCTCGCCTGCCGGAATCCCGGCGCACAGATGCGATTGACGACCGAAACGAACCGCTCCAATCGCGTTACGTTGTCGCCCGGACCAGAGCCGGCGACTCGCGAAGATAGGCCAGGAGCATCGCATTGAGTTGCGCATCCGCCAGCGGTTAAATTCATGATCCATAGTGAGCCTGATGCAGCGTCAGCAGTTCACTCACACGGCGGCGCAGCACGTTGTTCATGACTACACAGGGAATCGCGATAAGGAGCCCCACCGCCGTGGCCTTCAACGCCAAACTCAGGCCGACCATGATCGTGGCCACCGCCAGCGCCCCGGACGTACCCATCGTGTGGAACGTCAGCATGATGCCGAGCACCGTGCCGAGCAGGCCGATATAGGGCGCATTCGCGGCGATGGTCCCGATGATGACCAAATGCTTTGTGAGCGCCATCTCCAACATGTCGCGATGCTGAAACTCGGCGGGATTGATGCGTTGAAAATACCTCCACCGCTCAATCGCCACGCCTAACGCCACTAGCCCCAACGCCAACAACAGGCCGATCACCCCGTAGTCCACGATCTCTTTCAATGCGTCCATGACTCGCCCTTCTCCACTGCAACGATGTGACCCTGCTTCATTCGAAAATCGATCTGCGTGACCGCCTCGAATCGTTCGAGCGGATTGGCTCTCAGAACAAGAAGGCTTGCCTCAAATCCTTCCTTGAGTGATCCGATCTTCCGGTCGGGAAAGATCGACCGCGGGGTATTTTCGCACCACAACTTGAGCAGGGTCAGATTGTCGAAGATCCCGAGTTCATGCAGATGCACCGCTTCGGCAAGTGACGTCTCGGCATGATCGCTGCCGATCGCGAGTGTGACGCCGTGGCGGTGAAGCAAACCGAGATTGTGCCGCTGCACGGCGATCGCCCGCTGCCAGACCGTGAGGTCCATCGAGAATGCGTGGCCACCTTGACTATGCGCGCTATGCGGATCGTGGGGCGCCGCATGCTGTCCGTGCTCGCCCTCCGCCGGTTTCATCGCCACCATGGTGGTCGTCACGATCACCCCGGATTTGGCCGCAAGACGCGCATCCTCTTCCGTCAGCATCATGCGGGACTCTTGGTCGGCCGGCTCCAGAAACCACCCCGGCACATGCGCGATTTCATCGACGCCCGCCGTCAGGGCCAGGCGAAAATCGGCGGCCGTCTCAACGTGCGCGGCCACTCGCAGCCCTGCACGATGGGCGCGCGTGACAATCCCCGGAACCAGCTCGGGATCGAGCCCCTTCCGGACATGTGCTCCGCCCGCGTCACGATGCCGCTCGCGGTCTTCCGAATGGACGAGAAAGATTTTGAGCAGGTTCGGCTTACCTTCGACAATGCCGCTCCACTTGTTTTGCAGATCGGCTTCGCGATCGATGACGACATAGCCCCGATCATTGAACCAACCGGCCGTCACCTCGCCGATGACAGCCCGGTATCGAGACCCTCGCAGCACCTGTTCATACAATGGAACCGGGTGCCCGCCTGAAGAGGTGAGGCCCGCATTCGCAAAGACCACGTCGATGCTGCCCGGTGTATTGAGGCGCGGCGCAATCTGCGCCGTGAATTCCCGAATGCTGTTGGGGTTCTTCACGTAAAACACGCCGTCACGGAGATAGCGGGCCACGACCGCATCCAGATTCCACGGCCCTTCGACGTTATGATTGTGGGCTTCGCCGAATGGCGGAACGACATAGCCACCCTTCAGATCGATCCGTTCATCCACGACGGCGGGTTTTGTTGTCGTCAGTCGTCCGTCACTCGTATAGAAGGTGGCCTCCTGAAACTCACGCCCATCGAACCATCGCCCGTTGACCAATTCATAGCGTTTCGGCGCAGACCCGCCGGCCGCGTCATCGCCAGACGCTCCCTGCTTGAACGCAATGGGGCCGAGCAGCAGGAGGAGTGTCATCGCGACTCCCACTCCGTTCAGAACCATACCGAGCACCGTACGCAGACGATGGCCTTCCGTACGGTTCGGCCGCATTTCTTTCACCCCATCGCTTGAATGAGTCAACGCACCCTCCTCTTTCTCTTCCTCTGGCAACGAGCGGCGGCCCCCGCCGCCGCTCGTCCCGATCAGAACTTGTATTCAACGCCCCCATAGGCGCTGATGCCTTGCGCCGGATTGGCAAACCGGTTGAGCGAGTCGTTCACGACAACCGACCCGGCATAGGTCTTGTTCGTGAGATTGCGGCCTTCCGCGTACAGCGTCAGCCGGTCGGTAATATTCCAGCCGGATTTCATATTGAGCACGAAGTAGGAGGGGTTCTTCACCGTATTCAAATAGTCCACGTAGTAGCCCGACAGCGACCATTCCACGTTCGGCGCCACCCACCATTTGTCGGGATGGTCGTACCGAAGTTCGAGACTCAGACTATGCTCCGGCGCCCCCGCGATCGTGTTCCCGTCTTTCGCAATCAGCGTCCCGGCGCCGTACACATCATCCGTGAACTTGAAGCGCGACCAGGTGTAGGCGACGCGCGTTTGGAGACTATCCTCCTTGCCTCCTCCGCCCTGCGCAAACAAGCCCTTGGTCAGCACCATGGCTCCGCCGGCTTCGACGCCGGTATGGCGGGTGCTTCCGGCATTCTGAAACGTATCTTGATTGTTGATGACCGACGCCAGCAGTTCTTTCTGCATCTCCAAGTCATAGACCGTCACATCCCAGGAATAGCGTTTATCCGCGGAGGTGCCGCGATGGCCCAATTCAAACTGCCAGGCGCGTTGCGCATCGAGATTGAGGAAGCCGTTATTGGCGCTGCCGTTGGCGTTCACCGAGGAGAGCAGCTCGACGTTGAGCGGCGCTTCGTAGGACCGGCTGGCATTGAAGTACAATTGCGAAGTCGGCGTCGTGCGATAGACAAAGCCGAGTTTCGGATTCAGGGCCTCGAACTGCCGCAGCGGCCGCTGCGCCGTGGTCGGCGTGGACGCAATCGTCGGATCGAAGGGATTGCCCGCCGGCCCGTAGTTCTGGATCGTGGCCTCCCGCGAGCTATGATCCCACCGCCCTCCGATCACGACCGTCAGATCTTTCGTCACATCGAGCGCATCCTCGGCATACGCGCCGATATAGGTCGATATGGCTCGATACTCCTGAGCCAGCGCGCCGATGCTCCCGTTGATATTCACATGCCTGGTTTGTTTCTGATTTCCATACCGCGGCTGCAGGCCGGCCGTGAACGAATGGTTCATCCCAAATAGCTGATTGGTATTCACATAGCGGATCTCGCCGCCCACGTTCTGCGTGCTCTGTCGCAGCGTCTGAAAGATCGGATGATCGACATACTGATTCGAGACGTAGGGAATGATCTCGATGAATTGATTGATGGCGAATTCGTTGTGATAGGCAATGCCGAGCCGCTGCAGATTGTAGTAGCGCCCCCATTGGCAGGTCTGGTTGTTCGTCACGCAGGCGAAGAATCCGGGCACCGGGAAAGGCGTCTGCCCGCCGACCTGACGCCGGTTCTGAGACAGCTGTTGGTTGGTCAGCGCGCCGGGGATGGATTCGGAGACGACCGATTGCAGGAAATAGGCGCGAATTTCCTGGTGGGTGCCGAGTTGCAACCCCACGTTGGCATTGATCCGCTCCCTGGCCTGCTGACTGTGATCCTGAAACCCGTCCTGCCGGTTACCGGAGACGCTGATGTAATAGTCGGCCGTCGCATTCATGTCGCCGACCTTGAAGGGTTCTGAGACTTTTCCGCTGGAGACCTGGCCGCTGACCATGCCGAAACTGCCCGCCAGGAACCGCATTTGGAGAATCGAGGCGCTGTAGCCCGTGCGCGGCACAAAGTTGATGGCCCCGCCGATCGTATTGGCCCCGTACCGGAGCGCATTGGCGCCCTTATAGACTTCGATCCGCTCATAGGCCAGCAGGTCGATGGACTCGAAGTCGGAAAATCCGTCGGCGTCGCCGAAGAAAATGCCGTTGATGAGAATATTGATGCCGCGATGATGATAATTGTTCCGCAGCGAGGTGCCGCGGATTTGGAACTGCCCTTCGTCGGCGCCGAAGCGGGACTGGAAACGCACGCCCGGCGCGAACTGCAACACGTCATTGAGATTCATCGCGCGTGATTCGGTAATCTGCTTTTCCTCGATGAGAATGTTGCTGCCCGGCCGCCTGGCCAGCTCCTTCTTGACCGATTCCACATTCTCAATCCGCTGGCCTTCGACCTGGATCGGCGCCATCTCAAGCACCGGCGGCTCATCTCCACCTACGACAGACTCCTGCGCCTGGGACTCCGACCACCCCAATCCCACACTTATTGTACTGACGACACTCAGCGTCACCACCAGCCGGCAGAACTTCAGCCAGCCACATCCCGTAGCCATGATTCCATGCTCCTTGCAAGAACGTTGTTGAGAGATCGAGACCTTATGCGAGGCCGGCCAGAGGCGGCGCCCGTGAGGAAGCAAGCAGCAACGGCACAAACCGAACTCGGATCCCAAAAACAACGGCCAGCCAGATGCTCAGCGGGAAATACGCGCTCGCAGGAGGCCACGAGACGATCGCCACCGACGAGATGTTCTGGCAATCTCCCCCACAAAACAGCTCGTGCATATCACGCTCGCCGGAACCGCGCTCCGACTCGTGCAGAATCAACGACTCCTGCGAACACACGGCGGCCTGCCCTACCAGCAGCAGGTAGAGCAAGCACAACAGCCTCACGCCCATCAAAGACAACCGTCCGATCGCATCACCGCTTTCGCGTCACACATAGAAAGGGACACGAACTATATAGACTTTGCAGCCACTCGTCTACCGACGACTGCTCACGGCTGCTACTGAGCACGATCCTCGTCCGCCCCGATTCTCTTCACATCACCGGCAATCGACAGACGCCGCAATCCAACACATCCCTCGCCACCACTCGGCCGCCGCCATCGTAGGTCGCATACGCCCATCCTTCCCGCGAATGGCACCCCAGACCCGGGTGATCCAGGCTCGACACTTTTTCCATCACAAAGACCGATCGCAAGTGCCCTCCGGTTACCGGGGCGGACGAGAAGGTTTCCACCACCAGCGCCGTCCCGACAGGAAACGTGTCCTCGTCGGTCACCGACGCCGCCTTCGGACAAACGGCAAAGCGCAGATAGCGGGGAATACCGGAGACCTCCACGTCAGACTCGACGAGCGGCCAGGTCCGATAGTGCGTCGGCACCGGCACGCCCGGCACCGGGGCGGCATTCGGCCGCCAACGAGACACCGTCAGCGCGATCGCCAGCAGCCGAACAACGACCACATTGAGCGTATAGTCGCCAGGATCTTTCCGTGTCACCGCACTGACGAACGCGGCGCGGGTCATCTCAAGACTGCCGAGCATCACTCACCTCATCCTTTCCCCGAAGACCGGGGGTTTGGGGAAAATGCATCTTCGACTCTTCAGGCAAGTTATGCGGCGCACCGTTTGTATAGCCCCGAAGGGCCGGGGACTCGGAGGGAGGCCACCTCCGACTCCCCGGGCAGGTCTGGAAGAAGGGTGCACAACCGCCAGACCCGTTTTCCACTCATCCTCGCCTCTTGCTTGCCCGGAGCCCCGATCGCAACCGCACGACCTTGCCTCGCCCATCCGGCTTACGACTCCCCTGATCGGCGCACTGTCCTTCGATGAGTCCGTTCAGCGACGCGCGAAAGATGCGCAGGCTGCCACGACCGATCTTCGTTGCGCGCAAGCGGCCCTCTTCGATCCATCGATAGATCGTCCACTTACTCACCCGGAGCAGCGCGGCCGCTTCTTGGACTCGCAATAACGATGGTTCCATCCGGTCCTCTCGAACGGCGCGTGTGGCGGGGGAGCGCCCAACCCGCGCTCCCCCGTGATGAAATCTGCGTCAGGAGGTCGCCTACACGCAGACTCCAACTCCTCCACACCATTGCCCGGCTAGTGCGCCATCCGCTGGTCGAAATACTCGTCATACCGATGCACAAAGTCCTTGGCCATCAGCGGTACCAGCAAGCCGGCATACGCACGATGCTGCGCTTCAGCATCGGCCTCCTATGATTTCGCTTGCGAGGATCCGCCGCGATCCACCCAGGCTTTGCAACCGATCCCCGATGCAAGCGCCTGCTCGACCGACATCGCCAATTGCATCGGAGGAACGCCGTCAGACTGATAGCGCACCAACACGGTGCCGTGATCGTTCAAGAACTCGACGGCGTGCACCATTGAAAAACGCCGCAGCGCTCCTTCGACCTCCTCGCGATGGTATTCGCAAAAGCGCCCGCCGATCTGGAGGATGACCTGATTGAGCACCGAAGCGTCCTGTTCTAGCCCAGTCGCCGGCTGAGGGCCCTCTTCGGCCTGAACCGGCGCACACAGACTCATCCACACCGCCAATCCAATCCCCATATGACCAAGCTTCATAGTTCCCCCTCCTCTTGGTTACTGCCAAGTCACTACCATCCAACCGGCGACGACAATCCCGTCGCGTCCAATACACGGGATGCTCAAACTGGCCGCTGATCTCACCCGCCCAACCCCGGCGCAAAGAGACAAGGCGGACTGCTCAGCATCCCGATCAAAGGCCGGAGCGGAGACTCGTGGAGAGAGCCTGCGCCCCAGTGGGTCCGGGCAAGGAGGCCGCCATACCCGGACCACACAGATGTTTCGAGACAGACCGGGGCAACCCGGATCGCTCAGGCGGAAGGCGTTCGGCTGAGCCTAGACCGGTCTCCCTAAGGAGTCCGAGCGCCCTGCCGCATGGAATCTGAAAAGAATGGAACGCGTCCCGCCTGAATTATCCGAGCGGGAGCACGGGAGGAGCACGAGAATGGAGAAATGACTGTGAAGAAACCAAGACCCGTTGAGCGGGCGCAACAACCGGAACACGTACGACCGACTCAACAACGTCGGCAGGAGCCGACGCGACCAACCCGGTCTCCGGAGTAGCCTGGCAGGCCCAGGCGCAGAGGGGCGAGTGCGCAGTCTCATGACTGTGATGCGGCGCATGTCCGCCGGCGCCGGCGGACACCGGCAAGACCAGCGAACAGGTCGCGACCAGACACACCAGTCCGACATACATCACCGCCGTAATTCCGGCGACGACCATCCCGACTGTTTTGACTGAACGACCGCTCATACCTGCCTACCCCTTCACCGTATTCATCTACGCCGATCCCACGAAACCGTCTACCGATGGCTGCTCACTTGTGCAACAGATTGTTTCGCCGCTCCAACGCGGCCAGCACAAAATCCATCTCTCACAACCGTCCATGCAAACAGGGCCGCCAGACGGTGGCCCTGTTTGCATACTCACACCCTAGAACAATCCCAGCGTCACACCGCCGTAAATAGCCCGACCGTAGCCGGAGAAAAAGGCCAACTGCCCCGCTGCTGCCGCATGCGTTTCGCCTCCGATGATCTGGCCGGACGCGGCGTACTTCTTGTCAGCCACGTTGTCGATTTCAACGAAGAATTTCGCGAACCGGAACCAGTAATTCTTCACTTCAACATGCTTATGAATATTGACGTTGCCGATCATATAGGCGGGAATGCCGAACGTATTACTATTGTTCAAGACGTAGCTATTGTAGTAGCTGCCTTCCACCCAACCGCCCCAGCCGCTTTCGGCATGTTCGTACTCCACTTTGCTATTCAGCACATCGGTCGGCACGTTCGGCACCTTCTTGCCGTCACGGACTAAGAGTCCCACCGCCGTATTCGTCTGATCTGAAAAGTTGATGTACTTCGCGTCGATATGCGTGTAGGCCCCGGAGACGCGCAGCCCGGACAACGGGCGCCAGTCGTAGAAGGCTTCGATCCCTCGATAGCGTGAGGAGTCGGCATTGACCGAAGCCACATTCGTGCCCGACACGGCCCGGGAAATGATCTCGTCCTTGAAGATCGTCCAAAATCCGACGAGCTGAATCGTGAGATCTTTGGTCAGTCTCGATTCCGTTCCGATTTCTGTATTGAGATTTTTCTGCGGCTTCAAATCGAAGTTCGTGCCGGGCAACCCGGTGACCGGATCGCGGGTGAGATTACTAAACTGCGGGATCCCGTACCCCGTCGAAGCCCGGACCCAATGCCGGTACCCCTCGGCGGGCTTCCAGGTGAGCGACGCCTCGGGCGCCCAGTTATAGAAGGTACGATTGGCGTTGGCTCGCGTCCTCACAGACCCGGCTCCCAACCCAGCCGTGTTGTTGCATGGCGCTACGCCCGTTCCTACGACAGCATCCGTAGACGAGCAGTAATTGATCGTTTGAACGCCGAGCTGCGACTGCTCAAACCCCAGTCGAATGGCCGCCGTCCACTTTGGGATGAACTCCAGCTCCTCGCCGAACCGGGCCCCGATATTCCGGATGTTCCCTCGGTTATTGGCCAACAACACGCCGCGAGTTCCCTGTCCATCACCCAGATTCTCGAATGTCTGTCCTTCCTGCTCCATGTTATTGAAGAAGAATCCGAGATAGCTCTTCAGCGGCATCTCACCCAACCGGCCGTCATGCCGCAAGTCCACATACATTTTATAGTTGGGATTCACGTTATCGGATATCTGTGAAAACGTTTGATTGATATCCTTCACGTCATAGTCGCCTTCGATCGTCAGCACCGTATTCGCGTTCAGCTGGCGCTCGTACATGCCGCCGACGATCGTGCGACGATCGAAACGCCCCTGTCGCAGTGCCGTGGCATTCGCACAACCGGACCGGTATTGACCGGGGACGCATGGCGTGAGCGCGCCGCCGGCCTGCCGATCGTCGGTCAGGAATTCCGCCTGGGTCAGCCTGGTCGGCACTCTGGTGTCCAACCAATTGGAGATCGCTTTGAAGTAGAAACTCTGCTTGTCGTCGATCTTGAACCGCAGATTGAAATTGACCGTTTGGGTCTTATAGGTGCTGTTCCGGATATACCCGTCTTCCTGCACGTTGCTGGCAAACATGGAGATATCGAGATGCTCGGTCTCCTGCCCTACCGCAAACGCCTCTTTGTGATACCCGTACGAACCGCCGGAGAAAAAGCTCTCAAATCCGTTGATATCGCTGCCGCGGCGCGTCCTGAAATGGACCATACCGCCCAGCGCATAATTGTCGTACATGGATGAGGAGGCGCCGCGGATTGCCTCTACGCTGCGCATGAACCAGGGATCATGAATGTCGAGGCGGGAGAGTCCGTCCGACTGAGTCTGAATAAAGCCATCTTCATACATCTTGATGTCGCGCACGGCAAAGGTCGTCTTGGCACCTTGCCCGCGGATCATCATGCTGAAATCCCGTGGACCGTTCGCCTGGCGCATCACCACACCGGGCAGTGACTCCATCGACTCCTTCATCGTGCGGGTCGGCTGCGAATCCGTCTCGGCCTGAATCGTCGAAGAGAGGGAGACTCCCTCCGGGCGTTTTTGGAATCGCTTGCTCACGATGCTCGTGTCCGACAATTCATATTCCGGCATCGCTCCGGCTGCCTCCGTCGCCTCTGTCTGTTCTGGCTTCACTTTTTCCGTCACGATCTTTGGCCGTTCTGCCGGCGGCACCCCGCTCTCCCGCCCTTTCTGAATCTCCTCCAGCTCCTGAAGAATTCCCTTGAGCTGCCCGCGCAGTTCCTGTTCACGCGGCAACGCCGTCGCCTCTGCGGAGTTCTGCTCCTGCGCCTGCGCGAGCAGCTGCCCCGCCGCGAGCGTTCCGATGACCGTCATGACGACTGCGATCCGACTGACACACGTAAACGACACCATGGCCCACACTCCTCTCCCGACAATGAATGATGATGAGACACAACTCCCCGCCACAGACACAGACTGCGTAAAACGCAGCACTGCCCGCACAGGGGAAGACCGATCGAACGATGTGATGATGAGGGGTTAGAAACGAGGCGGCGCCCGCGACGGAGAAAAATACGGGAAGAACAGCGATGACCGGATGGACGCGACGACCAGCACAAACACCGCCAGAGCTAGCGGCTGTAACTCCGGCGCTGCGGATAAACCGTCAACCGGTTGATTGACCTGGCAAGCCCAGGCGCAGAGCAATGAGTGGGCCGCCCCGTCGCCATGGTGATGGGGCGCGCTCGGATACGCTTGATGCGTGAGCAGACAGGCGGCGGCACTAAACGACAAGGTCAGATAAACGGCGACGGTGGCAAGCGCGAGCGGGAGGGTCCACTTCTTCACTGGGCCGGTTCCATCGCCTGCCGAATCATCGCGACCGCCTCCGGGCTGTCCCACGCGCGCGGCCCGACCGCCCGCCCGAACAATGTCCCGTCGCGGCCGATCACGACGGTGGTCGGCAACCCGCGCACCAGAAAGGATCGCGACACTTCTTGATCTTCATCGAACAGCACCGGCAGCGCGACGCCTGTCTGCGAGAGGAACTGGGCGATGCCCTGGCGCTGCAGATCGGCCGTCACCGTCAAGAGGACAAACTTCTTCGGATCCAACTGCTGCTGCAAACGGGCCAGCGACGGCATTTCCTCTTTGCAGGGCCCGCACCAGGTCGCCCAAAAGTTCACCAGCACGACTTTGCCCGCCAGGTCGCTCAACTTGACCCGCGCGCCATCCAACGACGTGAGTTCGAACGGGACAGCCTGCATGCCTGCGGGCATCCGGCTCATCTTGAGCGCGGCAACGGGATCGTGGGCAGACACGGCAGCCGCCCCAGCCAGACTGAGTATGGCCAGCAAGCCCGCAAGCTTCCATCCTTGCCGCACAACGCCCACGCTACGGCTCCTGTTTCGCGACGGCCTGAATTGCAGGCAACTGGATCGTTTGGACCACGATTCGGTGCGCCGGCATGGCATGCTCCATCCAGGCCAGCGCCGCAAGGCCTTGGGCATTGATAGAGAGCGTCGGAGTTTGCCCCTTCTTCTCGTTCAATTTCTGCGGCACGCTGAAGGTCTGCCCGCGATCCAGCGACACCCGCATCACGACCTCGCGCCGGACCGGCGACTGCTCTTCCCACACGATGATCAGCCGGCCTTCGGGATCGACGGCCATCTGCGGATGGTCCGGGAAGGTGCCCTTGGAGAGATTCAATTTCTGTTTCGGCGAAAACGTCTCGCCCTTGTCGTCTGAATAGGCGAGATAGACCGACGGCGTTTCGTCCGACCCTTCCGTGTACCAAACCACATAGAGACGTCCCAGACGATCCGTCCCCACAGACGCGGGGCGATGGGGACAACCGGGAAAGACCCATCGATCATGGCCGACGATGACCGGGGCCGCGAACGTCTGGCCTCCGTCGGTCGACCGCGCCACGACGGTCTCGCGGAGATCGCCCGGAAGAATTTTGCGCCAGGCGACGTACAACGTACCGTCCGGGCTGCTGGTCATCGACGTCCGGCAACACACGCAGGTGTTCTCATCAACCTTGAGATTCTTTTCCACCGTGCGACCTTGGTCGCTGGAACGCGTGGCAAACGTGCCGGATTCTTTCTTGCCTTCCCGCCCGTCGATCCAGGCCATATGGACAACGCCATCAGGCGCCACATGGATCGAATCAAAACTGTGACCGATGACTTGCTGATCGTCGTTCACCAACACCGACGGTTGAAAAGTCCTCCCGCCGTCGGTCGACCGGCTCAAACGCAGATCATTGGAAAACGGCTTGTCCGCGGTCATCTTCGGATGGGTCACGGCCCAGGTGATGAGCAGATCGTCGCCGGACAACGCGAGCGCCGGCGCTTCCTGACGGTTATAGGGCACCTCGCCAGGGCCATTCACCCGCACAACGTCGCCGAGAGAGTCCCCGGCCTTCTCGATGCGCGAGTAGAGCACGGTGCGGGTGTCCTTCTCCTCCTCAACCCAGGCAAGAGAGATCTGTCCCTGGCCGTCGATCCGGACAGATGGGCCCACGACGCTCCGCACTTTGCGATCCGCCGTCGATTTAGGACCGAATACGAACGACGGCGCAGACTCCGCCGACGCGATCGCGGCACAGAGCAACAGGCTGCCGGCGATTCCAAGACACCCGGCAATTCGACTTGTCATGATTTGCATCATGGGTTTCATGGATGGTTCCTATCCCGCGAGGCTATAGACGATGGGCACATACACCGCCACTTCCGCCGCGCTCAACGCCTGTTTCATATGGATGGGACAGGCCAATCGAACGGTCTCCATCGCGGCGCGATCGAGCACCTCGTGGCCGGAGCTGCGGTGTACCGTGACATCGGCCAGATGGCCATCGGCACGGAGAATGACGCGCAACACGACCTTCCCTTCCGAACCGTTCAAACGAGCCGAACTGGGATAGCGCGTCAGTTCTTTAATGCGCCGGCCGAGCGACTCCGCCAGCCAGGCATTGTCCGCCTTCGTCGCCGGTCGAACCGGAGCCACACTCGCGACCACCGGCGCATCAGCATGGTGAGCCGGCGCCTGGACCGGAGCCGCAGCCGCTGAAACGGGAGCCGCAGCAGCCGGGGCCGGTTCAGCCGGAACGGATGCGGCCGCGACCACTGTTTTCGCCGGCGCCTCTCCGACCGCTGTAAGCGGCCGCCATTCAGGCGCCGCCTCTTCAGGAGACGGGCTCTCACGATGAATCACCGGAGCCGCCTCCGCATGATGCGCGCGAGACGACGCGGGAGGCTCATACGCCTGCGCGGTGGCTACCGATTCGACCGGCGGCGCAACTTCTCTGGCAACAGGCGCCGGATGCGGCTCGCGCACCACCGGCTCAGACTTCACCACTTCTTGATGCTTGACCTCTTCTTTTTTTATCTCTTCTCGCTTAATTTCCTGCGGCTCAACCGGCTGGACCTTTGCCTGAACAATTTCCCGCACGGGCTCCGGCTTAGGCGGGACCATCGTCGGATGGACAATCTCAGGACTGTACGAAGTCGCTACGCGCGTCACAACCGTGTCAGCCGACGACTCTACCGGGGGCGTAGCCTGAACGGTCCGAACCGGTGTCGGTTTCGACGGTTGCACCGTCGGTGTGGACTGCGCTGTTTCAGGCTGAGGCACGTCCGGTGAAGGATGGACGAGCGCCACTTCCCACTGAAAGGTCTCTTCCTTGAGAACCGGTTGCACCTGAGCCGACAACACCAGCGCGACGCAGAGCGCCGCGCCATGGATGGCAAAAGATACGCCCCAGGCAGAATACGGCATGCCCTCATAATTCTCAGCAACCATCATGGCAACCTCACTGAAGGACACAAAAAAGACTCAGCGCACCGATCATCCAACACATCCGCCGGCATCAGACCCTGCGCCTTCAGCCGACAGCAGAGCCTGCAGGAGACAATTCTCCTCGATGAACGAGCAGGCCGGAAGACACGTCATCCGTCCGATTCTGTTCAACCAGTTTCTCGATCGACCGGCTAAACACCCGCAGACTGCCGCGACCGATCTTGGTGCCTTCCAACCGGCCCTGTTCCACCCAGCGGTAGATCGTCCATCGGCTGACGGCAAGCGCCGCAGCCGCCTCTTCGACACGTAATAGTGGTTTATTCATGGTCCTCTCACGTCCGGGTGCGGGAAGGAAACGGCACGTCCGCCTCCTTCCCCAGCCCTGGTGATAATTGTTCCGCCTTACTCCGGCATCCCGTGATCGTCCAGCCGCTCTGCCAGCACTGTTGGAGCCGCCGATGAACCACCGGTCAAGGACGACGTCGCTTGATTGCCTGCGGCCACCGTACCGGGCGCATAGACCATCACACCACCGAGCGTCGATCCGAGTGCCCCAATATTCTGCACCGTCTGCTTGATCAGATTATCCGTCGCGTTAATAACGGAAATGGAATTGTCGGTACTGTTGGACACGGCAATGAAGGTCGCTGCGCCAGCGCCCTGCGCCAGCACATCGAAACTATGCGCACCGGTCGAGACTAGCGGAATCTCCCTGAGGAGCGTGAGCGCCGCCGGGGTGGCGGTCAAGGTCGATGCGTCAAACGCGAACAGCCGGTCTTTCTTGGTGACCGTCGCGAGCGCCGAATTCGCCGCAAGGATATAGAAGCGATTGCCGTCCGGCGAGAACTTGAACGCGCCGGGCGCGGTTCCATCTAAAGCAGGAATAGTGAAATCCGTGCGCACGGCGGGAGTAACGCTCAAATCCAGCACGCCCAGCTTCGTCCCCTGAGGCGCCGTCGTTTGCCCGCGCAACACGAGGAACCGCCCGTTCGGGCTGATGCCGAAAGCCGTATACGGCAATCCCGTCAGATCGAGAATCGGCGTGACGGTGAAGGTCACTGGATCGATTTCAGAAATCTCATGATAGCCTTCCTGAATGCTATAGACTTTCTGGGTCAGCTTGGACCAGCGAATGCCGTGCGGCCCAGAGCCGTTAGGCGTAAACGCCGCGTTCGCAGCCGTGGTCGATTCATCATTGCACGTCGCCGGCACGGCTTCCTTGGCGGATCGGCAAAGATCGATACGGGCGATGACGCGTCGAAAATTGACGGATGTTTCGTCGCCGTCGATGACCGCGATTTCACCAGCCGTTTCGCTCGACACGAAGGCCCGCTTTGGCATGCCCGCGCCCGATGAGAACGCGGTCACCTTATGCCCATCGGCCAACAGGCAAGTCGTCCCCAAAACAACAGGCGGAACCCCGCCTGGGCCCAGGTGGGAATTATGGATCACCGTCACCGATCCGCCGCCCTGCGCGGCGCAGTTGATGAGATCATCCCCCGGCGTCAACGTTCCCCCGGCATTGTCGCCGTCGTTCATGATCCAGACAATTTCTCCATCGTTCGAATCCCGGTACATATGTACCGGCCGCGTCCCCGCTGCCAAATTTGCCTCATGGACAGGCTGGGCTCCTGTCAATGGATCGATCGCCGCAACCTTATTGGCGGCGGCCAAATTCAGGAACACCCATTCACCTTCAGAGAACTGCATGTCTCCCAACGCCACATTCTCGAACTTCGTCGCATCGATCTCGCCCAGCTTAGTGTTCCCCGTATCGCCCTTGAGCGCCACACTCACAAGCGATTTACTCGTGGTGTTGTTTACAAACACGATCGGCCCTTGCAGCGCCGCGCTGCCGCCTGACGTCGCCACAGGGGCGCTGGAATCACCCGAGCTGCAACTGGCGAGGCCAATTAGCGCCAGACCGAGCAGACTGATCTTGGCATAGGTTGAATACTGCTTTTGTGCACTGATGAATCTCATGGGTCTGTTCCTTCCTCAATTCCTAGTCTCGATACTCACGTTATCTTTTGCCGGTTCAGAGAGGCCGTCACATCATTCACACGGCCGGAGGGCCGCGAGGGATGGTTCCCGTTTGATGGGCCACGGTCCGGGGGGACCGGCCTCCTGTATTCGCCAAATATCCGAAGGGGTCGAGCTGAGCGCCGGGATTTCTTCCGGCGGATGCCTGCGTATCAACCCCGTCGCAATGCCAGACGCAATGGCTCTGACTATGCTGGGCATGATGTGACGCTCCTTGCGGACAATGCGGCGTAGTCCATTGCGGCGTCAGACTGCCGTACGCCGCAGACACCGACCCCGCGACCCAGAGCAGGGCGCAAAACCCCACCAGCGCGCGGCCGACCGCTCTCTGCATCAGGCCACTTCGACGCACTGTCGCTCGCGCACGCAGCATCCCGTCTCGCCCAGCAGGATACTCAAACAAGCCACCCAGCCAGGCCGCAGCAAGAGAAAAGGCAAGGCGTACGCTTCGGTACGTTGAGCTTCTGCGCGAAGCGAGAACGCCGCTGGCGGATTGTTTCAGCATCCTGCTATGACCCACTCAACAGTTGAAACGACTTCGTAAGCCCGAACACATAACTGACTTGCTGTTCCAGATTGCCGTTGAAATCCCGCATGACCGGAATCTGCGCGATGAAATACATCGACGCATAGCTCCAAAGATTCAGCATGACGCCGGGTGAATACGCCATGTAGGTAGAGCCAGTCGTAGGCACGGCGCGGAATCGCACTGTTGGATCGAGCAGAATGGCGCCGCCACCCGGATTAAACTGAAACAGAGAGGCGTCCATCGCATCGTTCTGCATCCAGCGGTAATTCACCTGCTGCGTCAGTACGAACCAGGGCGCCTGCTCGACCGGAATAATGTTGAACCCGGCGCTGAGATTGACCTCGTCGCCGAACTTGTACCCGTCGCTGTTCTTGAGCGTGTGCCGATAGCTCGCCAGGGCGAACTGATTCAGCCGGTGCGGGATCAACTCGTAACTCTGATAGATCGACGGCACGAATCCGAAATTGCCCTTGCCGATTTGCAACGTCGACTCGGCCAGAGATCCGCCCTGCACCCGCTGCCCGTAGTCGCCCGTCGGCAAATCGACGCCCACCCCCACCACAATCATGCTACGCAACGTGGGCAACACGTTGTACTTGAGACTCACGCGAACATCGCCGATCCCTTTGTCGCTATAGGGCACCGGCGTCAGTCCGCCGATCTGGGCGTCGGAATTCACATGCTTGTAGGGCACGGTCACTTGCAGGCCTAACCGCTCGGTCAAGCCGTAATTCATGTCGAACGTGACCGTTCGCATGAGGGTGCGAATCTGATTGGCATTCAGGTTTGCCAGGGTCAAGGTTCTGCTGCCTTGGTTGGAAAACGGAATGCTCCCGCCTTGGCCCGACGGCGCTTCCATCGGCGTGTAGTTATAAATCGCATTGACGGTCAGCAGACCGGCCATCGGGACCTGCTGTTGCGAGCCGATCACGACAAAGCAGCTCACGGAGCCGCACGAGGCCTGAACCGAGTCCGGACGGACGGCCCCCACGCTCAGAAAGAAGACGCCGAGAGAGAGAAGGATGAGCCGCCGGAATCGGGAAAAGAACATCATAAGTCTCACAATGGTTGAGGTGAAGGCGCCGGAGTGGCCGTGAATTTTTCACCGCCGCTCGATGCCATGACGCTGTCGTATGTCGAAGAAGTTAGCTGAGGAGCGCGGGCGGTCCGCGGAGGAAGCGGGAGACAGGTGAGGCCGCAGCGATACGATCGGCCCGCTGAGTATCGGCCAATTCAATGAACTGTAGGGAGGCGCTGAAGACCACCACCGCCGTGTCGATGCTCTGACCGGCCGCGCATTCCCAGGCACAAAGGCCGGTGGAGTGCGTGCCTGCCTGATGCTTCGCATGATGATCGGCATGGGCAACCGCCGGGGCCGCCAGGAACCCGCTCACGAGCACGAGGCAGAGCAGCAGCGGCCAGACCAACCAGGATTGTTTCAGTTGCGCCATCATAAATTTATCGAAGCGACGCCGCCTTGATCGGTTCCGGTTTGTGCATTTTCGCGACGACGTCAACGATCATCTGTTCCGTCAGCAAGCCGCCTTTGATGTATTCCTGCACGCGTCCCTGCTGATCGATGAACACGCTCACCGGCAAGCCGAAAACCCCGAACTGGTTCGCCACTTTATTGTCGCGATCCATCAACACGGGGAAGGTATGGCCATACTGCTTGATGTGCTCCCGCACCTTGGCATCGTCTTCAAGTTCGTTGATCGCCAGCACGACAAATCCCTTATCCCGCAGCTTATCGAAGCTGGCTTGCATGGCCGGCATTTCCGTCGTGCAGGGCTTGCACCAGGTGGCCCAGAAATTCACCAGGACCACTTTCCCACGGTACTGGCTGAGGCTATGCATCTTGCCGTCGAGATCCGCCAGACGGAATTCGTCTGCCGGCGCGCCCACCGTAGGAACCCGCGATCCCATACTCCACCCATCGAGAGCAGGGGAGGCCAGTAACACCGCAACCGCCAACGCCCATACGCATCGAGAGGTCTGTGCTCTCATAGGACTCTCCTCATTCATCACAGTCGCACTACGACGGCTTCACCAGCTGAAACGAGCGGGTGAGTCCGAACACGAAACTGGTGCCTTGCGCCAAACTACCGTTGGAATCCCGCGCAAACGGAATCTGTGCGTAGAAATACATCGAGGTCATGTTCGTCCAGCTGGATTCAACAAGCTGTCCGAGACTGACCTGAAAGCCAGGAGAGAAGGCGTGGTACGTCGAACCGGTCGTTGGCACAGCGCGATTTCTAATTGTGGGGTCAAGCACAACTGGCTCCCCAGGAAAGTCCGGCGCATCAGCCGGCGTGGCCGATCGTGACAGCGAAGACTTAAAATTGTCATGAACCAAATAGCGGTAATTCACCTGGCCGGTCAAAACCAGCCAGGGCGTCGCCACATAGTTCAGACCGGCGTTGATCATGTACTCGTCGCCGAACTGATACCCGTCATTGTTCCGGAACGTATGACGGTAGCTGGCCGAGGCAAACTGATTCAACAGATGGGGGATCAACTCATAGCTCTGGTAGACGGTCGGGTTCAGCCCGACTTGTCCGCGCCCCAGCTGCGTCGGCGACTCCATAATATTTTCTTCGCTGTCATGCGCATGAGTATTACCCGTTGGAAGGTAGACCCCTAGGCCCAGCACCACCATATTGCGAAGAGTCGGCAACACGTTGTACTTCAGCCCCACGCGAATATCGCCGATCCCATTAGCCGAAAACCGGTTCGGATCTCCCTCGCCGTTTGCACCACCTTCTCCCAAACCGTCGATGTGCTTATGCGTGCGCCACATATACGGAACCGTCAGTTGCACGCCCAGCCGGTCGGTCAGGCCATAGTTCAGATCCAACGTGGCCTGCTGCGTAATGGTGCGGGTCTCTTTGTGGTGATCCAGAATCATCTGCCGGCTAGCTTGATCGACGGCCGGGATCACGCCGGAGGTCCCCTCCAAGAGTCGCATGGGTGTGTAATTGTAAATGCCGTTGACCGTAAGGAGCCCCGCCTGCGGAACCTGCTGTTGGGACCCGATGACGACAAAACAGTTGACCGCTCCGCACGAGGCTGATGCGCCGGGAGCAAAGGACAGGGAGATCACGATACTGACAATGGCTGCGGCAATAAGGATTCGACCGGAGAGCTTCATTTCGTTAATCAACCTTTGCTTCTTTGCTCTGTCCCACTAGGACATCAAGCGCGATGTTCGATCAGATGGAAAGTCCGAGAGCCCCGCTGTGGTTGAAATCGATCGCTGTTCCCGATCGATCGGGCTCAACGGCCATTCACACAGAGCAGGATGAACTAGATGGTCGAAGAAGCTGGAGGCCCGCGAGAGGTCGTTCGATGAAGAGGACTCGTGAGGAGTGAAACCCTGCTGTCGGTCTCGGACCACGCCACCGGAGCAAGATCGATGAGATAGGGAGCCGTACCGTGATCCAGCACGTTCCCGGCCGCACACATCCAGGTACAGAGGGATGTGCTGTGAGTGGCTTTCTGATGGTGCTGATTATGATGGGATTCGTGCGAGATCGACTGGGCCGAGGCAAGCCCCCCGACCACAAGAATACACACCACAAGGAGACAGGCAAGAAGCCGTGGGATCATTCCGTACATCGTATCTCGTACTGTAACAGGACCGGCGAGCGGATGGTACTGGAGTGCCGCGGAAAGAGTCAAGGCACGGGCTCAGCCGGAAGCCCAGTGTCTTCCTGGTAGGATTCGGAAAAAGTTTGCTGTATACTGCGCGGACTATTTTGTGCGGTAGGCGGTAGATCGACCTCTCCCGCAAGTACTATCCAAACGACCCGACGACATCTTCTATGCTGACACAACTCCTGAATCTCGTCTTCGGCAGTAAGAACGACCGTGAAATCAAAGCGTTGCTGCCCGTTGTCACGCGCATCAACGACCTGGAGTCCAGCCTGACGCCCTTGTCGGATCAGGACCTGGTCGGAAAAACTCAGCTATTCAAACAGCGCCTGGCCGACGGTCAGACACTCGACGACATCCTGCCGGAGGCCTTTGCCGTCTGCCGCGAGATGTCCCGCCGCATACTGAACATGCGGCACTTCGACGTCCAGCTCATCGGCGGCATGATTCTCCACCGGGGCCGGATCGCGGAAATGAAGACCGGCGAAGGGAAGACGCTCGTCGCGACCCTGCCGATCTACCTAAACGCGCTCGAAGGCAAGGGCGTTCACCTGATCACCGTGAACGATTATCTCGCCAAACGTGATGCCCAATGGATGGCGCAGCTGTATCACGCGCTGGGATTATCCGTCGGCATTATCCAACACGACGCCTCGTTCCTCTACGACCCGACATACGATGCGGCCGACAAACGCCTGCAATCCCTCCGCCCCTGCACAAGGCGGGAGGCCTATCACGCGGACATCACGTACGGGACCAACAACGAGTACGGGTTCGACTACTTGCGCGATAACCTGATCGTGAGTGAATTGAGCCAGTGCGTCCAGCGCGAGCTGAACTTCGCGATCGTCGACGAGGTCGACAGCATTCTGATCGACGAAGCCCGCACTCCCTTGATCATCTCCGGTCCGACCGACCAGACTACCGATCTGTACTACCGGATCAACGCCGTGATCCCGCAGCTGAAGCCCGAACATGATTTTACGATCGAAGAGAAAACCAAGACCGCTTCATTGACGGAAGAGGGCAACATCCGGATTGAGCAGCTCCTCGGCGTGGACAACCTCTACGATCCGGACAACATGGATCTGGTCCACCACGTCGTCAAGGCGCTCCAGGCCTACACCTTGTATAAGCGCGATGTCGATTATGTCGTGAAAGACGGCGAGGTCATCATTGTCGATGAGTTCACCGGGCGCCTCATGCAAGGCCGCCGCTGGAGTGACGGGCTCCACCAGGCCGTGGAGGCCAAGGAAGGCGTGAAGATCGCCAACGAGAATCAAACGCTGGCCTCCGTCACGTTCCAAAATTACTTCCGCATGTACAAGAAGCTCGCCGGCATGACCGGCACGGCCGACACGGAAGCTGCGGAATTCGCCAAGATTTACAATCTCGACGTGAACGTCGTTCCGACAAATCGAAAAATGGTCCGCCTGGACTATGCCGACGTGGTCTACCGAACGGAAAAAGAAAAGTTTGGGGCCATCGTCGAGGAAATCAAGGAATCCAACGAGCGCGGACAACCGGTACTCGTCGGGACGATCTCCATTGAAAAGTCCGAAAAGCTCTCGGGCCTGCTGAGCCGGAACGGGGTCAAACACAACGTCCTCAACGCGAAACAGCATGAACGCGAGGCGGAAATCGTCGCCCAGGCCGGACGCAAAGGCGCCGTCACCATCGCCACCAACATGGCCGGCCGCGGCACCGACATTCTCCTCGGCGGCAACGCCGACTTCATGTTCAAGCAGATTCTTTATCGCGAGGAAAACTTGCCGGAATCGCGCAAGCTGGAAATCTTCGAAGAAATCCGCAGCGATTGTGAAAAAAACAAACAGGAAGTCGTCGCCGCCGGCGGCTTGCACATCCTCGGCACTGAGCGGCACGAGAGCCGCCGCATCGACAACCAGTTGCGCGGCCGAGCCGGCCGCCAGGGCGATGCCGGATCATCCAGATTTTACCTGTCCCTCGAAGACGACCTCATGCGAATCTTCGCCTCCGAGCGCGTTTCGCAGCTGATGCTGAAGCTCGGCATGGAAGAAGGCGTGCCCATCGAGCACGGCATGGTTACCCGCGCCATCGCCAATGCGCAAAAGAAAGTCGAAGCGCACAACTTCGAGATTCGTAAACAGCTGCTCGAATACGACGATGTGATGAACAAGCAGCGCGAAGTCATCTATCAACACCGTCATGCCGTGCTGGCGGGCGAGGATCTGAAAGCCGACCTCCTCGGGATGATGTCAGACATGATCGACTCCGCCATGGCCGTCTTCTGTCCGGCCGAACAATATCCCGAAGAATGGGATATGCCCGGCCTCGTCGAGATGATGCACGGCCAATTCGGAATCGACATCACGCAGGGCAAACAGGACCAGGGCGATTCGCTCCGCGATCTCGGTCGCGATGCGCTGACCGAAGATCTCAAGAAACTCGTGCACGACGGCTACGAGCGGAAGGAACAGGAACTGGGCTCAGAGCTGATGCGCTTCCTGGAAAAGACCTTCATGCTCCAAGTCATCGACCACCACTGGAAAGACCACCTCCTCGGCATGGACCATCTGCGCGACGGCATCGGCCTGCGCGGGTATGGCCAAAAAGATCCGCTCATCGAATACAAGAAGGAAGGTTACGACCTCTTCGCCGGCATGATGCAGCGGGTCAAATCGGATGCGCTGGAACGGCTGTTCCGCGTCCAGGCTGTGAAACATGAAGAAGTCGAGCCCACCCCTGCGGCACCGCCTCCTCCCCCTCCGGTCATCACGCGCCCGCTGCCGACGCTCACACTGAACCGCGGCGAGGCCGCCGAGGCTCCACGGACTGTCGAGCGAGTCGACGATAAAGTCGGCCGGAACGATCCCTGTCCCTGCGGGAGTGGGAAAAAGTATAAAAAGTGTCACGGAACCTAGCCGAATAACGGCCGGACACCCTTCCACAATTTCAATCGAAACTCTTCCGAATGAATCCATGAGGCGCGCTTCAATCGTATCGCCTTTCTCACTGATTCTTCCTTGACTTAGAGAAGGCGGGAAGGCTACTCTAGCCCACTTTTTGACCGTCTCGACGGGTGCAGTCTACCTGTCGTGGATTGGTGTCTTCACTGACGCGCCTTGTCAGCAGAGAAACGGACTTCTTTGTGACGATCGGGCATCCTAAACTCGTTGCCGCCATAACCGCCGAGATTGCCGCCTCGGGTCCGATGCCCTTCGTCCGTTTTATGGAACTGGCGCTCTATCATCCCCAATTCGGTTACTACATGCGCCCGCCTGAACCCGGAGCCGAACGCATCGGCTGGTCCGGCGACTTTTACACCAGTTCGGACGTCCATCCCATTCTCGGCCAGGCGCTGGCAAAGCAAGCGCGGCAGCTCGACGCCGCCCTCGGACATCCCGATCCATTCACGGTCGTCGAAATGGGACCAGGGAAAGGGTTATTGGCCAAGCATTTTCTGTCGGCCTGCCGCGTCAATCCGGACGACTCGTTCAGCCAGCGCCTCCGCTATGTCCTCATCGAGCGCAGCCCGGCCATGCAGGAGTTGCAACGCCAGAATTTGCTGCATGGGCTCTGCGAGCCGGGCCGTATTACCTGGCTCGAAGGACTCGATTCGCTGACGGAACAGAGCGTCACCGGCCTGTGTTTCAGCAACGAGCTTCCCGATGCGTTTCCCGTCCACCGCATCCAGATCGAGCAGGGCCGGGCGCAGGAAATCTGCGTCGACTATGACGGCACCAACTTCGTGGAATGTCTCCGCCCCTTGTCGTCGCCGGACGTTCAGCACTATCTGGACAACTTGAAGCTGACGCTGCCGGAAGGTTACCAGACCGAGATCAATACGGCCGCGGTGCGCTGGATGGCGCAGGTGGCCCGCGCGATCAATCGCGGCCTGGCAATTACGATCGATTACGGCCATACCGCGCAGGATCTCTATGGGCCAGATCGTGCGAAAGGCACGCTGCTCTGTTACTACTCGCAAATGACCTCGGAGAATCCTTATGAGCGGGTCGGCCTTCAGGACATGACCTCACATGTGGATTTTTCAACCCTCGCCACCGCCGGCGACGCGCAGGGTCTGCACGTGACGGGCTTTACCAATCAGATGAGTTTCCTGATGGGGCTCGGGTTGGAAGATTTTCTCGCGAAGATGGACCCGGAAGGCGCCGAGTTTCGCGCGGCCATTCATCTGGTGCGGCCGGAAGGCATGGGACGCACGTTCAAAGTCCTTATTCAGCATAAAGGCATCGAGGCGCCGACACTGGACGGACTGGCCTTTAAGCCGTTCTTCGGAACCGCCTTGATGTTGCATCACGCCGCCTAAGGGACGCTATGGGAAACGCCGCAGTTCCAGCGAACTATCTTCCGATCCTCCTGTTTATCGGGATCGCGATCGCCTTCGGCGCCGTGTCGCTACTGGCCGGATGGTTCGTGAGGCCGAGCCGCCCCTACCGCGCCAAGTTGGCGCCTTACGAAAGCGGCAGTCCGCTGTTTCAGGACGCCCGCGTCAAGATTCCGATGCGCTATTACATCATCGCGATGTTGTTTGTGATCTTCGATGTCGAGATCGTGTACATGTTTCCCTGGGCCGTGGCATTTTCCAAGCTCGGATTCGTCGGGCTTGCTGAAATGGTGACCTTTATCGGCATCCTGGTCGTCGGGTTCTGGTACGCCTGGAAAAAAGGGGCGTTGGAGTGGGATTAAAGGCCAGCGGGGAGGAGAGAGAAAAACTGTGAGCTTTCTAGAACGACAATTCGAAGCCAATATCCTCACGACGAATCTGGATGCCGTCGTGAACTGGGCGCGCAAGTCGGCCCTCTGGCCTATGACCTTCGGTCTCGCCTGCTGCGCGATCGAGATGATCGCCAGCGTGTCATCCCGCTACGACCTCGATCGGTTCGGCGCCGGCGTGTTCCGCGCGTCTCCGCGCCAATCGGATCTGATGATCATCGCCGGCACCGTCACACGCAAGATGGCCCCCGTGATCCGCCGGATCTACGATCAGATGCCCGAGCCGCGCTATGTGATTTCGATGGGTTCCTGCGCCACCTCCGGCAATCACTACAACAGCTATGCGGTGGTGCAAGGCGTCGATCAAATCATTCCGGTGGATGTGTATGTGCCGGGCTGCCCGCCGCGGCCAGAAGCCTTGATGGACGGGCTGCTGAAACTCCAAGAGAAAATTCAACGCGAAAAGGTGTTCGTGAAGTAATGTTGCAAGCGCTGGCCGACAGGCTCGTGAAACAATTTCCGGACGCCGTCCTCTCCGTCGATCTCGACACCGGCCGCGGTGAGATGGCCGCCCAGGTGCGCGCGACGGATATGCTCGCGGTCGCCCGCTACCTGCACGACGCGCCCGAGATGGCCTTCAACCATATTACCGATATCTGCTCCGCGGACTACCCCGCGGACCAGACCCGGTTTGAAGTAATTTATCATTTGCTGTCACTGCCGCATGGCCGCCGGATCCGCGTAAAAGCCCGCGTCACCGAAGATAATCCTTCGATCCCTTCGGTCACGAGCGTGTGGCGCGGCGCGGAGTTCCTTGAGCGGGAAGTGTTCGACATGATGGGCATCATCTTTACCGGACATCCGGACCTCCGCCGGATCCTCATGCCGGAAGACTATGCCGAAGGCTATCCGCTTCGGAAAGATTTCCCCACGGAGGGCCGTGGCTGGCGCAGCCAGTTCGACTTTATTCCGCGCCTCGACGAAGCGCCGGAGGAGATGACTGACGGCGAGTATTCGGAAACGGAAAAGAAGCCGTTTATCTCCACGGATGTCGCCCCTGGATCGCGGCGGCGGGAAGAACTGCTCTTGAACATGGGACCGCAACACCCCAGCACGCACGGCGTGTTGCGCGTCGTGCTCGAACTCGACGGCGAACGGATTGTTAAGGCGACCCCGGATCTCGGCTATCTCCACCGCGGCGTCGAAAAGCTGGCCGAGGGCCTGGCGTATATGCAGATTATTCCGCATACCGACCGGCTCGATTACGTCTGCGCCATGGCCAACAATTACGCTTACGTCCGGGCCGTGGAAAAGCTGCTCGACATCACTGTGCCGGAGCGCGCCGAATACATCCGCACGCTGGTGGCGGAGATGCAGCGCATCATCGGCCACCTGTTCTGGCTGGGCACGCAGGCGCTCGACATCGGAGCCATGACCGTCTTTTTCTGGACCTTCCGCGAGCGCGAGATCCTTCTTGATCTTTTCGAGCAGCTCTGCGGCGCCCGCCTGACGCTCAATTATTACCGGATCGGCGGAGTCGACAGCGACTTCACGCCGGAGCTGGTCCAGCGGCTGCGCACATTCCTGAGCACGTTCCCGCAGAGAGTCTCCGAATATGATTCGCTCATCGCATCCAACCGCATCTGGGTCGGGCGCACGAAAAATGTGGCCGTGATCTCCGGAGAAGACGCGATCAATTTCGGCCTCACCGGCCCCACCTTGCGCGGCTCCGGAGTCAACTACGATATTCGCAAGCTGGAACCGTACGGAGTGTACGACAAGGTGGAGTGGGACGTGCCGCTCGGGAAACATGGCGACACCTACGACCGGTACTGGGTCCGGATGGAGGAAATGCGACAGAGCGCCAGGATCATTGCACAGTGCCTGGATCAGATGCCTGAAGGGCCCATCATGGCGGACGTGCCGCAATACATCCCGCCGCCCAAGCAGCAAGTGATGCGGGATATGGAAAGCCTGATTCATCATTTCATTATTTTCACGCAGGGCTTCAAGCCGCCGAAAGGCGAAACTTATTGCGCCACCGAAGCTCCGAAGGGCGAGTTGGGATTCTTCATCATCAGCGACGGGAGTCCCCGTCCCTACCGATTGAAGATCCGCTCCCCCTCCTTCATCCATATGGGCGCCTTCGATCATATGGCCCGAGGATACTTGATTTCCGACATCATCACGATCTTCGGTTCCTATGACATCGTGATGGGCGAGTGTGACCGGTAACGAGCGAGAGACGATCAACGGCATGACACTATCAGAGAAATATAAGGACGAAATTGCGGAGATCCTGTCCCGCTATCCGGTGAAGCGCTCCGCACTGATTCCGCTGTTGTACCTAGCGCAGCGTGAACCGGGCTACATCACGGAAGCGGCCATGACGGAGATCGCCGGCCTGCTGAAGCTGACGCCGCCGCAGGTCTATGAGACCGCGACCTTCTATACGATGCTGAACCTCAAGAAGGTCGGCACACACCATATCCAGGTGTGCAAATCCCTTATGTGCGCGCTGGTCGGATCGGACACCGTCATCGGCTGGATCAAGACCAAGCTCGGAATCGCTCCCGGCGAAACGACGGCCGACGGGCTGTTTACACTGACCGCCGTCGAATGCCTGGCGGCCTGCGGCACCGCGCCGATGATGCAGATCAACGACGATTATTATGAACGACTGACGGAAGAGAAGGTGGAGAAGATCCTGGCGGATCTCCGGACCACCGGAACCAGCCCGTTGAAAAGCGGCCCCTACATGTGGCCGGAATCGACGCGATAAACGTCTCGAACACACTATGCCGAAACACGAACTCGTCCTTCTGAAAAACATGATGCAGCCCGGATACACCGGGTCGTTGGCGGACTACGAAAAGACCGGCGGCTATCAAGCCTTGCGCAACGCACTCACCAAGCTGGCGCCGACCGACGTCACGGCCACGGTCATGAAGTCCGGCCTGCGCGGCCGGGGCGGCGCAGGCTTCCCGACCGGCGTGAAGTGGGGATTTCTCCCGAAGGATTATCAAGGCCCGCGGTACCTCTGCTGCAATGCCGACGAGAGCGAACCGGGGACCTTCAAGGACCGGCAACTCATGGAGCGGGATCCGCACCAGGTCCTCGAAGGCATTGTGCTGGCCTGCTATGCCATCGGCGCCCAGTCCGCCTACATTTACATCCGTGGCGAAATGGTCCTCGGCTCCAAGATTCTGGAGCACGCCATCGGAGAAGCCCGTGCCGCCGGATACATCGGCCAGAACATCTTTGGAACCGGCGTGACGGTAGATGTTTGGGTCCATCGCGGCGCCGGCGCCTACATCTGCGGAGAAGAAACGGCGCTGCTTGAATCGCTGGAGGGGAAGCGGGGCCTGCCGCGGGTCAAGCCGCCGTTCCCGGCGACCCATGGCCTCTACAACAAACCGACGGTCGTCAACAACGTGGAGACGCTGGCCAATCTCCCGCACATTCTTTCCCGCGGGCCCGAGTGGTTTGCCTCCATCGGCTCGCCTCCCAAGAGCACCGGCACGCGGGTCTTCTGCGTCAGCGGCCATGTGAAGCGTCCCGGGAACTATGAATTGCCGATGGGTGTAACCGTGCGCGACCTGGTCTTCGAACATGCCGGAGGGATGCGTTCGGACAAGCCGATGAAAGCGTTTATCCCTGGCGGAGCGTCGGCCCCGTTCCTCACGCCCAGTCACCTGGATGTGAAGCTAGATTTTGAATCAGTCGCGGCAGCCGGGTCGATGCTCGGCTCCGGCGGTGTCACGGTCATGGAAGAAGGCACCAGCATGGTCTGGGCCGCCCTCCGGCTGATGGAATTTTTCTATCACGAGTCCTGCGGCAAGTGCAGTCCCTGCCGCGAAGGCAGCTCCTGGCTCGTCCAGACGATGCGCCGGATTATGGCCAAGCGCGGCCAAATGCAGGACCTTGAAACGCTGACAGATCTGTGCAAGAACATCGCCGGCCGCACAGTGTGCGCCTTCGGTGATGCCGAGGTCGCGCCGATCATGAGCACATTGAAGCACTGGCGGCATGAATACGTGACGCTCATTCAGGAAGCAGAGGCGGCGAACTTGATCCGCCCGGAGTCCGTGGGAACCAGGCACTGACATTATGCCGAATACGCCAGCGGAAACAGTTCGAGTCACGATCGACGGCCACACGATCAGCGTGCCGAAAGGCACCTTGCTGATTGAAGCTGCGCGGCGTGTGGGCGCGATGATTCCGCACTTCTGCTATCACCCCAAGCTCAAGCCGGACGCCAACTGCCGCATGTGTTTGGTCGAAGTCGAAAAGATGCCCAAGCTGCAAACGGCTTGCAGCACGCCGGTCACCGAGGGCATGAGCGTCCGGACGGCCACGACGGTTGTGAACGACGCCCATAAATCCGTCCTGGAATTCATTCTCGCGAATCATCCGCTGGACTGCCCGGTCTGCGACCAGGGCGGCAAATGCGACCTCCAGGACTTCTCCCATCAGTACACCGCCACCACGAGCCGGTTCGCCGAAACCAAGCGCATTTTCCAGAAAGAATATTTCAGCCCATTGATCGAAACCCAGATGAATCGCTGCGTCCAATGCCTCCGCTGCGTCCGGTACTGCGACGAAGTGATGGACGTGAAGGCCCTCGCCCCGGTCGGCCGCGGGACGATGACGGAGATCAAGCATTTCGGCGCCCATCCATTGGACTGTGAGTTCTGCGGAGGCTGCGTGCAGATCTGTCCGGTCGGCGCGATCACCAGCCGCCTGTCCATGTATGAATACCGTCCCTGGATGCTGAAACGCGCCGAGACGATCTGCGGCTATTGCGGCGACGGCTGCCAACTCACCGTCCAGACTAAAGACAATGAGTTGATCGAAGTGAACTCTGCCTACGGCGCCGGACGCAACAACGGCGACCTCTGCGCTAAAGGGTTCTTCGGCTTTCACGCCACCAGCCATCCTGAGCGGCTCACGCATCCCTTGATCCGCAAAAACGGCACCCTGGTGCAAACCACCTGGGAAGAAGCGCTGGAGTTCATCGCCGAACAAGCCAGCGGGATCAAACAAGCGCACGGCGGCCAGGCATTCGGAGGCCTGATTACGGGCCGCTGCACGAATGAGGAGCTCTATCTTTTCCAGAAATTCATGCGGCTGACCCTCGGCACCAACCATCTCGACAGCAGCGCCCGGTACGGGCAGATGAACAGTGCGCAGGCCATGCGCCGGGTGCAGGGCACCCACCGCTGGACCGTGACCTTCGAGGATCTCGAAGCCGCCGACGTGCTGTTGCTGGTGGGGACGAACATCACGGAAACGAATCCCATCACCGGCCTCGCCATCAAAGAAGCCGTCAAGAAACGCCAGGCGACTCTCATCACCGTGGAATCGCTGCGGCCGGCGATCGGCACGATCAGTAACATCGCGAATCTGTCGCAGCACCATTTCTGCGTCTCGCCTACGCTGTTCCGCACCGCCATCCTCGGCCTGCAGAAAGCGGTCGTCGAACAGAACCTGGTCACCGCCGATCTGACCCAACTACGTTCACCCTTTGTGACCGCCGTCACCGCTCGCCTGCAAACACTCCCCTGGCAGGACATCCAAGCCGCAACAGGGTCCGGCCAGGAAGCCTATGTCGCCGCCGCGCAGGCGCTGGCCACAGGGAAACGCGTCGTCGTCGTCACTGGACAGGGCCTCTTACGCAGTGACCAGGGCTATGCCGGCGCCATGAATCTGCTGGACCTGCTACTCCTCCTGGGCAAACTCGATCAGCCGGGCTGCGGGCTGGCTCCGCTGACGGAAGAAAACAACGACCAGGGCGCAATCGAAATGGGCGCGGTCGCCGAATTCCTACCGGGCCCCGTCGAAACGGGCGATCGTGCCGGACGAGACCGAGTCCTGGATATCTGGAAAGAAGCGCCGCCGGCAACCGAGGGCGTGGCGCTGGTTGAGATGCTGGCCCGCGCCAAATCAGGCCAGATCAAAGCCATGTTCATTGTCGGAGAGAACCCCCTGGCCAGCCTGCCGGCTCCGTTAGAAGTACGCGAATCGCTCGACGCGTTGGACCTGCTGGTCTGCCAGGAGCTTTTCTTGACGGATACCGCCGCCCTGGCCCATGTGGTCCTGCCGGTCTGTTCGTCGCTCGAAAAAGACGGCACCTTTACCAATACGGAAGGCCTCGTCCAGGCCGTTCGGCAAACCGTCGAGCCGGTCGGCGAAGCCCGTCCTGATTGGGAAATCTTCTCGGCCCTCTCGGAGCTGCTCGGCGCACCGCTGGATTATAGCGACAGCCGCGAGATCCTGAAGGAGATCCGCAGCCTCATCCCGGGATACGGATCGTTAGGACCGGCTCCGCTTCCCGTAAAAGTCGATCGCGCAGCGATCGATCGCTATCTCAGTCAAGGCTTTGAACGCGATCTCGCCGAGCGCTATCAGATGCCGCGCACGCCGTCCCGTCCCGACGGAACCGTACAGATTGAACTCGTGCAGAGCTTGTTCCATTCCGGCAAGCTGTCCACTAAGTCGAAAGGGTTGATCCAAATCGAAGGCCGCAGTTCGCTGCGCATCAGCCCACGCGATGCGACCCGCTTCGCCCTCGTCGACGGCAACCGTGTCCGCCTCTCGAATTCACAGGGCGAGGTCACCGCGGAAGTAAAAGTCGCGGACCGGGTGCCGGAAGGCCACGCTTGGTTCCCAGACCATTTCAGTCAGGAAGTGAACAACCTGTTCGCCTGTGTCATAGATACCGAGACCAAGGTGCCGTACATCCGGACGACCTCGGTCTCTATGGTGAAAGTGTCGTGAGAAAATCGTGTCGATGTTGACGGTCGCTAATCCAGGGGTGTCATCGTGACTGAACTCAGCTTGCGTCTTGCTGTCTCGCTCGCACAAATCGCCGCGGTCATGGGCATTGTGATGCTCACCGTGATGATTCTGACGCTCGCCGAGCGAAAAGTGCTCGGATGGATGCAGGATCGGATGGGCCCCATGGAAGTCGGCCCCTACGGCATTCTGCAGCCGATCGCCGACGGTCTGAAACTCTTCTTCAAAGAAGACATCGTTCCGGCCGGCGCCAACAAGTTCATGTTCAGCCTCGCGCCGATTCTGGCGATGGTGCCTGCGTTAATCGGCTTTGCGGTCATTCCCTTCGGCCCGAGTGAAACCATCCAGGTATTCGGGATGACCATCACGCCCTTCGTCATCAGCGATATCAATATCGGCGTACTCTATATCCTGGCCTTTGCCTCGATCGGCGCCTACGGCATCATCCTGGGCGGCTGGGCGTCGAACAGCAAATACTCGCTGCTGGGCGGACTGCGGTCGGCCGCGCAGATCATCAGCTACGAATTGAACGTCGGCTTGGCCATCGTAGGCGTCCTGATCATGTCCGGCTCGCTCAGCCTGGTGAAGATCACCGACGCTCAGGCGGGCGGCTTCTGGCATTGGTACGTATTCGCCTTCCCGGCTCCGCAGATCTTCGCCTTCGTCGTCTATGTGATTTCAGCCGTTGCGGAAACGAACCGCGTCCCCTTCGACCTGCCTGAAGCCGAAAGCGAACTGGTGGCCGGATTCTTCACCGAATACAGCGGCATGCGCTTCGCTTTTTTCTTCATCGCGGAATACGCCAACATGGTGTTGGTCTCCTGCGTCGCCGCAGCCCTGTTCCTCGGCGGATGGAATGCGCCTTATCCAGGCACCATTCTCGCGCATATCGGCCTGGAGTCCTTCGCCTGGATCGAAGGGGTGGCCTGGTTCACAGTGAAAGTGTACGGGTTTCTGTTTCTATTTTTCTGGCTGCGCGCGACGCTGCCGCGGTTGCGCTACGATCAATTGATGAAGTTCGGCTGGAAGGTCATGCTCCCGATCGCGTTGGCTAACATCGTCGTGACCGCCATCGCCATGTACATCTATAACCAGTTCAAGTAAGACCGGCGAACCCAATGGCCCAAGCAACGACAACAGAGCGCTTCCTCGGCTGGCTCAAGACCATCACGTTCTATGAACTCCTGGTCGGGATGAAAGCCACGATGTCGCATCTCATTCACTACAAGCCCATCACGCTGCAATACCCGCACGAGAAACGGACCTTGCCGGATAACTATCGCGGCATGCTCGCACTCCTGCGCTACGACGATGGGACGGAGAAGTGCGTCGGCTGCGACCTCTGCGAAGCGGCCTGTCCGTCGCGCGTAATTCGCGTCGTGAGCGCGGAAATTCCTGGTGAGCCGACGAAGCGCTACTCCAAAGAGTATTCCATGAACATGACCCGCTGCCTGTTTTGCGGGATGTGCGTCGATGCCTGCCCGGTCGATGCCCTCGGCATGACCAGGGAGTTCGAGTGGGCGGTCTACGATAAGCGCGACCTCCAATTGAACAAACAACAGCTGCTCGCCATCGGCGACCGGTCGTTCCCCGTTCGTGAGAAACGCCTGGAACTCCAGCACCAGAACGTCGCCTTCTTTAATGTGGCGTTCAAGCACGTGCCGCAGAAACCGAATTGAGGCCGGACCGTTGATGGGGTCCGACTTCCCCGACGGAGAGACCGGACAGTGATAAATCCATGCCCGTCATACGACAAGGCACGGCCCTAGAGGAAACGACGTGGAGCACTTGTTCTTCGGATATTTCGCCGGCGTGATCGCCCTCACGGCAGTATTCGTCGTGGCGTTCAGAAACCCGATTTACAGCGCGCTCTCGCTGCTCATCATGTTCTTCCACGTCGCGGGGCTCTACGTGACGCTGCACGCCGAATTTCTGGCGGCCGTTCAGGTCATTGTGTATGCCGGCGCCATCCTGGTCCTCTACCTCTTCGTCGTCATGCTCCTCAATCTCCATCGCGACGACCGCTACCATAGCCAATGGCGCGCAGCCGCATTTGTCGGTGGGCCGTTGCTTATCGAATTTCTGGTGCTCTTGGCCGGCAGCCTGTCCGCCCCGCCCGCGGCCTTGCCGCGCATCGATATGGAAACCGGGGACAATACGCTGGCGATCGGAGAAACACTGTTTTCAACGTACTTGTTCCCGTTTGAAGTAGCCTCGCTCATCCTCTTGGTGGCCATGATCGGCGCCATTGTCCTGGCGAAGCGAGAAGTCCCGGAGACACCCGCGTTATGACCGTTCCGATTACCTACTATCTGGTCTTGAGCGCCATCGTCTTTCTGACGGGATTGGTGGGCGTGCTCATTCGCCGCAATATCATCGCGATTCTGCTGTCGGTGGAATTGATGTTGAACGCCACGAATATCAACTTCGTGGCCTTCTCCGAACATCTGCACGATCTGGGCGGACAGGTCTTTGTCTTTTTCACCCTCACCGTGGCAGCCGCCGAAGTCGCGGTCGGATTGGCAATCATCATCGCCCTGCACCGGTCCAAAGACACGATCAACGTAGAACAGTTCAATCTGTTGAAGTGGTAACTCGACGATGTATGCGCTGATTCCATTGTTCCCGCTGGCTGCCTTTCTCATCCTGGGTCTGGCCGGCAACCGTATCAAGGACCGCGCGCACCTCGTCGCCGTGCCGGCGGTGGTTCTGTCCTGGCTTCTATCCCTGTTCGCTTTTTCTGAAGTCGCCCAGGGCGCCCCGATCAACCAGCCGCTCTATACCTGGCTGACGTCCGGCAACCTCGATATCCACATCGGCCTCTATTTGGATCGGCTGACCGTCGTAATGCTCCTGTTGGTCACGACCGTCAGTTCCCTGGTCCACATCTACACCATCGGCTACATGCATGGAGAACCGGGCTACGCGAGATTTTTCAGCTACATCGCACTGTTTACCTTTTCAATGCTGATGTTGGTGCTGGCCGACAATCTGCTGCAACTGTTCGTCTTCTGGGAAGCGGTCGGACTCTGCTCGTATCTCTTGATCGGCCATTGGTACGAACGCGCCCCGGCCTGCGCCGCCGCGACCAAAGCGTTTCTCGTCAATCGCGTGGGAGACTTCGGCTTCATGCTGGGCCTCCTGCTCGTCTGGTACTCCTTCGGTTCGCTGAATTATCTGGATATTTTTCCTGCGGCCCTTGAGACGGCCAATCTAACGATGAACCTGTTGGGCCCCTTCGGCGGCACCTGGAATGTGTCGGTGTTCACCGTCATCTGTCTGCTGTTGTTTACCGGAGCCGTCGGCAAATCGGCACAGGTGCCGTTGCATGTCTGGCTGCCGGATGCGATGGAAGGCCCGACCCCCATCTCCGCGTTGATCCATGCCGCCACAATGGTGACCGCCGGCGTCTTCATGGTAGCCAGGCTGGCTCCCCTCTATAATTTGTCGCCGACCGCGATGACTGTCGTCGCACTGGTGGGGGCGGCCACGATGGTGCTCGGTGCCACCATCGCCATGACGCAAACTGACATCAAACGCGTGGTCGCCTACTCGACCGTCAGCCAACTCGGCTATATGGTCATGGCCTGCGGCCTCGGCGCGTACAGCGCCGGCATGTATCACCTGCTCACGCACGGCGCCTTCAAGGCGTTGCTCTTCCTGGGTTGCGGGTCCGTGATCATCGCGCTGCACCACGAGCAAGACATGCGTCGCATGGGCGGCTTGAAGAGTAAGCTCCCCGTAACCTACTGGACCTTCATCATCGGCTCACTGGCGCTGGCCGGATTCCCGTTGACCGCCGGTTTCTTCAGCAAGGACGATCTGCTGATCTCCTCCTGGTCATCCGGCCCGCTTGGACAAGTGCTCACCGTGCTGGGGTTGCTGACCGCCCTGATGACCGCGTTCTACAGCTTCAGGCTGGTCTTCGTCACCTTCTGGGGCCCCTCCCACGTCGATAAGAAACACGCTAAGCACGTGCATGAGCCGTCGAGCACGATGACCTTTCCGCTGATCGTACTGGCGGTCTTGAGCATCGCGGCCGGGTACGTCGGGATCCCCGAATTTCTTGAACCGGTGTTTGCCCACGGCGGATCCGCCGCAGCCCATCATGGGGATGCCGGACTGGTCATCATGATCGTCGCGACTCTCATGGGCCTGACGGGGATTGCCGGAGCCTACTATCTCTACGTGTTGAACCCACAGTTGCCGGATCAATTCGCCGTCCGATGGAAGACGTTGTACGAAGGCTCATTGAATAAGTGGTATGTGGACGAGGCCTATGACCGCGCGTTCGTGAAGCCGACCTTTGCCGTAGCCGCCGACATGTGGAAGCGAATCGATGTGGCCGTGATCGACGGCGCGGTGAACGGGATCGCACGCGGGATCGCCTGGAGCGGATGGCTGTTGCGCCTGGTCCAAAGCGGTCAGACGCAGCACTATGCGCTTGCGATGGCCTTCGGCCTGGTCATTCTCATGACAGTCTTTTTGGTGTTCTGAGGTCCTATGCAATCGGGCGGATTTCCCTGGCTGACATTCCTGATCTTCTTGCCGCTGGCCGGCGCGGCGGCGCTGTTCTTTGTGAAAGAGACCAGCGTCCGGATGGTGGCGCTCGGGATCACGGTCGCTGACCTGCTGCTCGCCCTCCCCCTCTGGTGGCTGTTCGACGCCTCATCGAGCCAGATGCAGTTTACCGAGAATGTGGTCTGGATCACGTCGCCGTCCATTCATTACCATCTGGGCCTGGACGGGATCAGCCTGCCGCTCGTCCTGATGACGGCCGTACTCATGCCCCTCTGCGTCGCGATTTCCTGGCGCTCGATCACCACGCGGGTCAGCAGCTTCATGGCCACGCTGCTCGTTATGGAAGCCGCGATGATCGGCGTCTTCTCGGCATTGGATTTCGTCCTGTTCTACGTGTTCTGGGAAGCGATGCTGATCCCGATGTATCTGCTCATCGGCGTCTGGGGCGGACCCAATCGGCTGTATGCCGCCATCAAGTTCTTCTTGTACACACTGGCAGGCAGTATCCTGCTGCTGGTCGCGATTCTGGCGCTCTATTTCCAGGGCGGCCACACCTTCGACATCGTGCAACTCAGCCAGCAGGCCTATTCACCCAGACTCCAGTTCTGGCTCTTCATCGCGTTCTTTGCCGCCTTCGCGGTAAAGGTCCCGATGTTCCCGTTCCACACCTGGTTGCCGGACGCCCACGTCGAAGCGCCGACCGCCGGCAGTGTGATCCTCGCGAGCGTCCTGCTGAAGATGGGCACCTATGGCTTTCTGCGATTCAGCCTGCCCATGCTGCCGGATGCGTCCAAGGATTTCACGCCCATGATCGTGGCCCTCTCGATCATCGCGATTGTGTACGGCGCCTATATGGCGCTGGCCCAGGCGGACCTGAAGAAACTCATCGCCTACTCCAGCGTGAGCCACATGGGCTTTGTGACGCTCGGCCTGTTCATGTTCAATCAGCAAGGCATCGAAGGCGCGGTGATGCAGATGGTGAACCACGGGATCACCACCGGCGGCCTCTTCCTCTGCGTCGGCGTGATCTATGAACGGACCCATAGCCGGCAGATCGCCGACAATGTCGGGCTGACGAAACCGATGCCCCAGTATGCGACGCTGCTGGTGATTTTCTCCCTCTCTTCGCTGGGCCTTCCGGGCACCAACAGTTTCGTGGGAGAGTTCTTGATCTTGGTCGGCACCTTCCTGTGGAGCAAGATCGCAGCAGCCCTCGCCTCGCTGGGGATCATCCTCGCCGCGGCCTACATGCTGTGGATGGTTCAGCGTGTCGCGTTCGGCGTGCCGTCGCCTCACCAGTTACCCAAACTGACCGATCTTACTCGGCGCGAGATGGCGACACTGATTCCGCTCGTCGTATTGGTCTTCTGGATCGGTCTATTTCCCAATCCGATTCTGAGCCGTATGCATGCCTCGGTCACGAATGTCGTGGCCCGCGCGACGCACGGACCGCAAGAGTCTCCGACCTCAACCGGTCAGGTCACCCCGGTCGTTGAGCCAGTTCCGGCCACGCAGACCGTACAGTCGACGGAGGCGCCACGCCCATGATGCTCTCGGCTCAGGATCTCTTCGCCATTCTGCCGGAATTACTGGTCGTCTTCGCCGCCTGCGCGATCCTGGTCTTGGACCCGATTACGCCACCGTCCAAGAAAGACAGCCTGGCTTGGCTCAGCCTGGGCACCATGGCCGTCTGTATGGGATTGACCGCCGCGAGTTTCGGCTCGCCAACGACGGCCTTCGGCGGGCTGGTGGTCATCGACAATTATTCCTGCTTCTGGAAACTACTCCTGTATTTCGTCACCGGGCTCACGATTCTGCTGTCCTTCCCCTACTTGAAAGAAGAACGCATTTATCTCGGCGAGTACTACGGGTTCATCCTCCTCACCCTCGCCGGCATGATGGTCATGGTCTCCGGCGCCGATCTGCTCACGATCTATCTCGGCACCGAACTCATGTCCCTCTCCCTCTATGTCATGGCGGGTCTCAAGCGGGCGGACGCCAAATCGCTCGAAGCCTCGGCCAAGTACTTCGTGCTCGGAGCATTTTCATCCGGCATTCTGCTCTACGGCATCTCGCTGCTGTATGGCTCGGCCGGCAGCACGCAACTCTCGGCCATCGCCGCCGCGATCGCGGGGCGGAGCCTGGACGACCCCTTGCTCCTCTTCGCCACCATCCTCATCGCCGTGGGGTTCAGCTTCAAGCTGGCGGTCGTGCCCTTCCACATGTGGACACCGGATGTGTACCAGGGCGCCCCGACGTCCGTCACGGCCTTTATGGCAGTGGCCTCAAAAGCCGCCAGCTTCGGCGCCTTCATGCGGGTCTTCGTCGAAGGACTCGGCGGCGTGCGGGCCAACTGGTCGCTGATGTTCCTGCTGCTGTGCATCGGAACGCTGATTCTGGGCAACATCGTCGCGCTGGTGCAAACGAACGTGAAACGCATGCTCGCCTATTCGAGCATAGCCCACGCGGGCTATGCCTTGATCGGCATCGTGGCCGCCGGCCGCCTGGCTCCGGCTGAAGCCTCGTCCGCGATTTCAAGCGTCATGCTCTACATTGCCTTGTACGCCTTCATGACCTTCGGCGCCTTTGCCATCATTGCGATGCTGCGGAAGGGCGGCCTGGAAGGCGATGAGATTGAAGACTTCAGCGGCCTGGCCAAACGCCACCCGTTCGCCGCGCTCCTCATGATGGTCTTCATGGTTTCGCTGGCCGGCATCCCGCCGACAGCCGGCTTCATTGGCAAGTTCTACGTATTCATGTCCGCCGTGCATGCGGGACTCGCCTGGCTGGCGGTACTGGCCCTGGTCTTTGCCGCGATCTCGGCCTACTTCTACCTGCGGCTCGTGATGGTGATGTACATGCGGGAGCCGGAAGCGGTCACCGCATTGTCGCCCAGGTTTGTGTCGTCCCCGGCCCTCTCCATTGTCCTGGCCTGTGCGATTGCAGGCGTGATGTTCTTTGGGCTCTATCCCGATCCGATTGTGAACCTGGCAACCCAGGCCGCCCTCACATTGAAATAGCGCTTCCTGTTCTTCAAATAGGATGCGCCACCGGCAAACCCGTGCTAGGCTCATCTACGCACGCACCTGAAGCCGCAACAGATCCACCATCGCGAGCATCCTGAACTGAACATGATGCAAGCTATCCGGTTCGTTCTCGATCTCCTCAAAGCCTTCCAACGCCACGGCTGCGCCAGTCTGGCGGCGTCGTTGGCGTTCTTCTCGCTGCTCTCCCTGTTTCCGCTGGTGTTTCTGTTGCTGTACGGAATCAGTTTCCTGGTCAGCCAGGACGTCATCGGCGAGCAGTTCCTGCTGAGCTTTCTGAAAGGCTTTCTCCCGTCGCTGGGTGAGCGCCTAGCCGAAGAGCTGCACCGTATCAGCGTGCTGGAGAGCGTGCGATGGGCGGTCTTTTTGTCGTTTGCCTGGTTCGGCGCGCTGGTATTTTACGAATTAGACTACGCGTTGAATGTCGTGTTCGAAAGTACCTGGAAACGTCACCCGCTGATCTCGACGGCGATTTCAGTCGCGTCTCTGAGCGCGACCGGATTGCTCCTGATTGTTTCGTACGTGGCAACACAGATTATCAACTTCCTCACCGGCTACGTGCCGCGACTATGGGGGTTGGATTTGGTGGCGCTGGCCGCGCATGATTTTCTACTCACCTACACCGTCCCGTTCGGACTGGCGTGCTTGGCCGTCACGGCATTGTACCGGCTCGTCCCGCGCCGGCGACCGGCGTGGCGCGAAGCGATGATCGGCGGCATGACATTCGGACTGCTGTGGGTGTCGGCCAAATTGCTGTTCGTCACCTATAGCGGGTATGCCACAGTCTATGTGCGGCTGTACGGTTCACTCCTGGAAATCGTCCTCATGCTGCTCTGGGTCTACTATTCAGCCGTCTTGTTGCTCTTTGGCGCGGTGGTGGCCCACAAACTCCAGCAGCAGGCTCAAGCCCTTCCGCCTCCACCAGCTCCATCCGCCACCGCCTAGTCAAGACGGTCTTTACCCGACCCGCATACCCATGCGACTTCCGGCCTTTTTCTAGGCGATCCTCTTCTTCCTCGATACAATGGCTTCCGGCTATACAAGGGAGCGGCATGTCGGACGACTTCGGCAAAGAACTGTTGATGTTGGGCGGAACCATCGCGGGCTTTGTGGCCGCGCTGCTCACGGTTCTCGAAAAGCTTCTCGACTTTCAAGCCCGCATGCACGGCAAGAAAGAAACGAAGGGCTCGCCCAGGCCTGAGCGAGCCGTACCCGAATCAGCCTCCACCATCGACTTTTTCTCGTCCAAACCGCTTCGCGGATCGTCCTATCTCCTCTTGTATGAAACCAGTGTGATCGTCGCCGCCGGCGTCATGTTGAACTATGTCGGCCTCACGCTTAGCCGTCATATGGAAAGTATTCTGTTCCTGGACATGACCGGCACGGCTCTAGTCGCATTTCTCTTGGGTCCTTGGTGGGGAGCCATCGTGGCCCTTCTCTCCAACTCCGTTGTGAACTGGCTGCTGTATCCGGAAGCCGGCGCCGATGTCGTCATTTTCCCCTGGTCGCTCGTGAATATGACCGGCGCGCTCTTTTGGGGCGTCATGGCGAGACAGCCGGGTTTCCAGAAGTACGTGCGGACGGCCAAGAGTTCAGCCCTGGCCCATACCTGGTTTTTGTTGAGCTTCGGCCTGGTCGGAGCAGTGGTCATGAGCATCCCCGGCACATTCGTACAGGCAGCGCTGAATGAGCGCGCCGTCTTCGCGTTGAACCCGGAGGTGGCGGAAGCGCTCAGCGCACGCGTGCTCCAGTGGGAAACCGTCGTACGGAGTTCCATTGAAGCAATGCTGGGCGTGCAATGGGGAGAAAGCATCAGCTGGTATGTCGTGAACTGGGCACAGAACATCGTCCGGTATATTCCAGACAAAACCATGAGCGCGGCGATCGCACTGGTCGTGCTCAAGTACGGCTACCCGTTATTTGAGCAGGAGTTGATCCACGGCGGCCCTGCAAAAGAACCACCCGGCGATGAGCGCATGCTGCCGTTGGTCCTCGGCCTGCTCTATGCGCCGTCCTATGCGACACTCATCAGCAGCGAAAGCTATGCCGGCATGCAGTTCTGGCCGCTCTGGTCGCTGCCGTGGATTTTTATTGTGATGGGCTACTTCAAGCTGCGCTATTGGGGATCGACGGATGAGGTGTTGCACGAGGCCCGCCTCGAACGCGCGGAACGGTATGCCCGCGCACTCAAGCCGATCGGGAAAGAACCGTCGTATGAATTCTGCCGGCGACTCACCTTCGTCACACTTGTCGCCAGCCTTATGTTTGCCCTGTGCCTGCCCATTCTCTTAATAGACTCCTATCGCGTCACCTTCAAATTCTTCTGTGTGGTCTACGGCTTTCTGCTCGTCGTCCACCTCATCCGCGTCGCCATCGCACAAAATATCTCCGTGGCGCGCTCAGAATGAGCGGTGGCGCGTCGTTCGTATCTCGTCGCGGAGAGATCGGCGTTACACTTTGTGCAGTTGCAGATAGTGCACGATCGCTGAATGGGTGACGAGCCCGGTGACCTGGCCCTCTTGCACGACGACCAAACGATCCAACCCCTCCTGACTCATCCGTTGCATCGCCTCCAATACCGGCACATTCGGCTCAATCCTTAACCCGGGCGACGCGGGGCGCATAATCTGGCCGATCTGCTTCCACGCCCAGAGCGTTTGGGGAACGGCTTGGACGTCCATCACGGTCACCAATCCGACCAGCTCCCCGTTTGCCACGACCGGAAAGCCTCCGTATCCGTGCGGGACAAAGAACTGATTCACCGCGTCTGCGACCGTACAATCCGGTGGAATAGCCACGACCGTCCGAACCATCAGCTCGTGAACGGGAACGGCCGCCAAGGACTGACGCAAGCGGGCCTGCCGGCGACTGGCCAGTGCGGCCGCAAAGAGGAAGGTGGCCACGAGGATAATCCAGCTGCCGTCGGAAGCCATCGATCCCGGCAAATCTCCGCTGAGCGCAGCGATCACGACGATCACCCCGGCCAGTCCGAACAACACACCGAACACCAAGCCGCCCCACGAAGCCTGCACGGTCGCGCGATAGAAATCTTTCCCCCAGGCCCAGAGCCCGGCGCGCAAGACACGGCCGCCGTCCAGCGGGAACCCTGGAATCAAATTGAATAGGCCGAGTTGTAAATTCACAAACCCCACCAGGCTGCCAAGTACGAGCAACCCGCGCCACCCCGCAGCCTCGCCTGCCATTCCGGCCAGCTCGACCGCTCCCAAGCACACCACCCCCAGCACAACACTTACGGCCGGCCCGGCAATGGCGATGAGAAATTCTGCGCGGGGATGCGGCGGCTCCGCTCGCATCTGCGCGACACCGCCGAAGATGAACAGGGTGATCTGGCTGATCGCGATCCGATAGGTCAACGCGACGTAGGCATGGCCCAACTCATGGAGGAGGACGGATCCGAACAACAGCAGCGCCGCAACAGCCCCCATGGCCCAATAGCGCTCTTCGGACAATCCGGGTAGATTGGCCGGCAAATATCCCGACGCCAGACTGGAGGTCACCAGAAAAAAGACGAGGAACCAGGAGACATGGACCCGAATGGGAATGCCCAGCGCACGACCGATTTCCCAGGAACCGAATTGCATGTCTGCACGGTACCAGCGGGAACTGCACGCGGTCAATTCATCTTCACTCGGCTTGAGGTATACTGGAGGCCATGTCACCGAAGGCATTCCCATGGGTGCTGAGCGCCCTGCTCATCGGAGGTCTGGGAGGATTCCGGCCTTCCGACACGATGGCTCAAGTCATCAAGTCCGGTCCGCCTTCCTGCCCGGGAATCGCGCTGACGTTCGATCTCTGCCCCGTAAAAAAAAGTCCGGGATACGATCACGCACTGGTCGACTATTTGATCCAACATCAGATCCCCGCCACCTTCTTCATGTCCGGCAAATGGATCGCGAGACACGATGCCGAAGTGGAACAACTGCTGGGGGTCGAGTTCTTTGAAATCGGCACCCACGGCGAGGTGCATGCGCATCTGCCGATGCACAATGCCGGCGAACAGCAGAAAGAAATTCACGCTCCGGTCCGGCTTCTGAGCGAGCACTATGCCCATGACGCCACACTCTTTCGCCCACCTTACGGCGAATACAACGACACGACGATAGACGTCGTGAAACTCCTCGGCCTGCGGTTTATCCAATGGAGCATCGAATCCGGTGATCCAGATCCGATGCTGACGGCGGACCAGATCCTGGCCCGCATTGAGAAGCGCGCCAAGCCCGGCAGTATCGTGGTGCTGCATGCCAACGGAAAAGGCAAACAGACGAGAGCGGTGATCGAACGACTGACGACCGACGTGCTCCCGCGAAAGGCGTTGAAACCTATGACCGTGAGCGAGTTGTTGGCTTGCAAACAGCGCAACCCATGAGCACACCCCACATCAGATCCATGCAAGCCGCCGACCGCGACGCCGTGGTGCAATTCCTGGCGGACTCCGACCCCTGGAAGACCCTCGGCTATACCAGCACCGACTGGACCCGGATCTTTGCTCCGATCCCCCAAGGGCGCGACGCGATTGTTGCCTTGGTGACTGACAAAATCGCGGGCGTGGCTCTGATCCGGGAAAGATTCTTGCTGGGGGATTATCTGGAGCTGCTCGGAGTGGCTCCATGGGCGAGACAATCCGGCGTCGGCGGAGCTCTCCTCGCCCATGTGGAGCACTCGGTCTTCGCGAGAACCAAGAACCTGTTTGCCTGCGTATCCGATTTCAACGCGCCGGCGAGGGCCTTCTACAAAAAACATGGGTTTCAGGAAATCGGCCCCATGCCTGATTTTTTAATCCCCGGCAGCGCCGAAATGTTGCTGCGGAAAACGGCCGGACCGGCGAGAAAAGGCGGGTGACTCAATGAAGGTAACGAAGTTTCTCCATACCAGAATGCGCATCAGTGATATGGATCAGACGATTCAGTTCTATACGTCCGTGCTCGGCCTTGAAGTCATCGAGCGCAAGACTTCCCCGCGCGGGTCACATCTGGCTTTTTTGAAAGTCCCTAACAGCGAGGAGCTGATCGAACTGACCAGCTTTCCTCCGAGCGGACCCGTGAAGGTGCAGGAAGATCTCGTCCATCTTGCCTTTCAGGTCGAAAACCTTGACGCAACCATTGCGTCCCTGACGGCTAAGGGCGTCACGATCACGGACGGCCCAACCCAGACATCGTCCGGCAGCCGCTTTCTCTTCATCGACGCCCCCGATGGCTATGAGATTGAGCTGATTGAACGCCCTCAAGGTGTGAAGATCATGTAGCGGCACCAACCCCTTTTCCTTCTCCTCTCCTTCGTGTTACGTTTCTCGCCCGATTCGATCCTTCGATCCATAGCCACTCAAGAGGAGCCTCTGCATGAAGAACGGATTTTTTCGCGGTCACGGCCTCGGCAATGACTATATCGTGATGGACCCCAAGGAACTGACCTTCAAGCTCACGCCCAAAAACATCAAAGCGGTCTGCGATCGCAACTGGGGTCTGGGCAGCGACGGCATCCTCGCGCTTGTCCCGAGCAAAAAAGCCGACTTCGGCCTGCGCATTTACAACCCAGACGGCAGCGAAGCAGAAAAATCCGGCAATGGCCTGCGCATTTTCGCCCGTTATCTCCACGCCACGGGAAAGACGAAGAAGAAACATTTCACCGTCGAGACGAAAGGCGGTCTGGTCACGATCGATTTGCATATCGATCGCCATGGCGATGCGCGCGCCGTGACAGTTGAGATGGGGCAAGCCACATTCAAGCCGGCGGCACTGCCCTGCACCATGCCAGTCGACGAATTGATTCAGCAGCCGATCGAAGCGGCCGGACGTGCGTTGTCCTTCACGGGCGTGAGCGTCGGGAACCCCCATTGCGTGGTCTTCAAGCGAGCGGGAGAGTCTTGGTCGCGCGAAGATCTGCTGAAGCTCGGCCCTGTTCTGGAGAATCACTCCCTGTTCCCGAAACGAACGAATATCCAATTGGCCATCCCGACCGGCCCCAGAGAAATCTTCATCCTCATCTGGGAGCGCGGCGCCGGAGAGACCCAGGCCTCCGGATCCTCTTCCTGTGCAGCCGCCAGCGCGGCAGTTCGCCTCGGGCTGGTCAAAAGTCCGGTCACGGTGAAGATGCCCGGCGGGACATTGAATATCGAAGTAGCGAAGGACTTTTCGCTCACCATGAAGGGGCCGGTGGCCGAAGTCGCGCGCGGCACCCTGAGTCCATCGTTCCTCCGCACGCTGAAGTAAGATCGGCGGTCGCGCGTCATTCGTCACCCGGGAAGATAAAGGACTGCGGTTCTTGCTATTCTTACGATTGACGGATGACGCATGACGACCGACACACTCCAATCCAAGCTCGATCACTTGCCCGATAATCCGGGCGTGTACCTCTTTAAAGACTCGTCCGGCGAATTGCTCTACGTCGGCAAAGCCGCCTCGCTCGCCGGCCGTGTCCGTTCCTACTTTCAGCGCGGCACCGACCATTCGCCTAAAACGACGTTGCTTGTCGGCCACATTGCCGACCTCGAAACTATCGTCACCCGCTCGGAACTTGAAGCCCTCATCCTTGAAAGCAATCTCATCAAGCGCCATCGTCCGCGCTTCAATGTCGTGCTCCGCGACGACAAGCAGTATCCCTACCTCCGTCTGCCGATCAAAGACCGTTTCCCGCGCCTCTCTATCGTCCGCCGGGTTCAGAAAGACGGCGCGCTCTACTACGGCCCCTATACGCCGGCCGGCGCGCTCCGCGAGACCCTGAAGGTCATTAAGAAATCCTTTCCACTCGCCACCTGCACCATCGAGATCGACGGCACCGCCGAGCGGGCCTGCCTGGAATTTGAAATCAAGCGCTGCATGGCACCCTGCACGGGCAACCAATCGCAGGAGGACTACCTCAAGATCGTCGGCCAGGTCCGCCAGTTTCTGGAAGGCCGCGACCATGAACTGCTGGACGATCTTCGCGCACAGATGGAAGCGGCGGCGGAGCGGGAGGAGTTTGAAGAAGCGGCCCGACTGCGCGACCGGCTCTTCAAGATCGAACGCACGCTGGAGAAGCAGCGCATCACGCAAACGACGGCGACCGACCAGGATGTGATCGGCTTGGCGCGACAAGGCACGGCTGTGGACCTGCAGTTGCTGTTCGTCCGCGGCGGGCTGCTCATTGGGCGGAAGGATTTCTTCTGGCCGCAATCGGCCGATGTCAGCGATGAAGATCTGGTCCGATCCGCCATCGAGCAGTTTTACAACAAAGACGGCCAGCCGCCCAAAGAGCTGCTGGTGCCCACCGTGCTTGCCGACGCAGCGCTCATCGAACAATGGTTGAGCGACAAACGGGGATCAAGCGTGAAGGTGCTCGCCCCGGAACGCGGAGCGAAGCACCAATTGGTCCTGCTGGCCGAAGAAAATGCGGCGGCCTCGGCGGCCAACCACCTGCGCGACGAAGCCCTTGACCGGCAGGCCGTCGAAGATCTGAAACGGCTGCTGCATCTGGAGAAAGCGCCCCGGCGCATCGAGGGATTCGACATCTCCAATACGATGGGCAATCAGTCGGTCGCGTCGATGGTCGTGTGGGAAGACGGCCAGATGAAAAAGGCGGATTATCGCCGCTTCAAAATTCAGACGGTCATCGGCGCCAATGATTTTTCGAGTATGCAGGAAGTGGTGGCCCGGCGATATGGCGACTCGGAACATCTCGCCCGACCGGACCTGATCCTGATTGACGGCGGCTTAGGGCAATTAGCCGCCGCCATGGAAGGGCTGAGGCAGGTCGGGCACCGCGATCAAGCCATCATGGGTCTGGCCAAAGCGCGCGGCGAAAAAGACGAGCGCATTTTTCTTCCCGGCCGCAAGAATCCTATTCTGCTCAGACCGAACGCCCCCGCCACTCACCTCGTCCAACGCATCCGCGACGAAGCCCACCGGTTCGCCATCACCTATCACCGCAAGCTTCGCGGTAAAGCCTTCACCGCCTCTAAGCTGGATCAAATCATCGGCATCGGCGAAATCACACGCACCAAGCTACTCAAGGAATTTGGAAGCGTCGACGCTCTGATCAACGCGAGTGATACGGCGCTTGCAGAAGCCGGCCTGGACTCCAAGACCATCGTCGCGCTCCGCAACACCCTCCCGTAAGAGGGTGCCCGCCTGGTCAGAAAAGAAATTTGAAGCTGAATGTTCCGAGATGCACAAAGGCGTGATAGGTGCCATTGACCGTCGGATTGATATTCCCCGTCACCGTACGCGGTTCGTAAAACCATTCCTGGTAGGCCACATCAAAGCCGATGGCCTTAGGCCAGAGAGCGGATTCCCCTCCGCAGGGAAGCATTCCCAAAAACCTCCCTCCCTGCTTGCACAGGAAACCGGCGCCCAGTGAGAGCGTATGGGACGATAACGAGATGGACACCGGATTGAAGGTCAGATCCGGAACGGGATTTTCGGTTCTTGTATAGCCGCCCCGCGCCGCCACATCCCAGTGCGGCAACCAAGACGGATTGAGCCATTTGTACTCGGTCCCCACCGCAACCACCTGAACGGTCTTCCATTGTTGCGGTTGCGGAACCGTCGATCCATTGGATAAATAGACATTCAAATCTTTGTTGGATTTCCAGCCGACAAAATCCACATCCAACTCCAGCTTCCATTCTTGCTCACTGGTACGAATCGGCCAGACCGCTACGGCAGCCGTGTAAATCGGTGGCAACGCCAGACTCGTCGAGGCATCTGCCACCTTAGCCCCGTTGACCAACAACGTGCCGCGTAACGGCAAGACCGCTTGGCTACGATAGACCAAGCCGATTGACGCCAATGGTTTTCCATCACTGTTTCGGATCGGAGTATAAAGCAGACTGGCATTCACCCCTACAGCGGGCCCCTTCCCGTTTAATTCAACGGACGCTCCGGCCGGAATCCCAAAGAGACCGGCCCCCACTTGTTTTTGTTCAACATGCCCCTGCCCGAGCAAACTGGAGAAGGTGTAGATATCGGCACCCAGTCCTAGCGACAGGTCCTCATTGACCTTGTACGCAAGAGTTGGCTTGATATCGACGAGCGGCAGCGCCGCTGATGTCCCAGCAGTATTGAAAGGACTATCGACAGGATACCGGGTGCTCAATCCGAATGGAGAAGTCAGGCCAATGCCTATGGTCATCGCAGAAAGGCTAGAGAATCCGAGCGATCCAAGATTGGCACTGAGATAGGTGTGACTGGGGGGAGGAAACACAAGACTTCCCCCAAAGTCACCGCGGGTATCGATCCCCGTCGGGCCCTTCGCTTTGATCGATCCCCCCAGAAGCGCCGTCCCAAAGACAGCTTGAACCCCCTCGACCTGTGTAAGCCCCGCAGGATTGTACTGAATAGCCGATGCATCATCAGCCTGAGCGGCAAACGCATTGCCCTGCCCTACGGCATTGGCTCCTTGTGGCTGGAATCGAAGGGCTTGGGCGAAGACTTCTACCGGATTGAGGAGAAGACTCGTCAGCAATACAAAGAGAAGCAAGTTCAACACGCCAAACTCTATCCTACTGACAGTAATAGAACTTATCGCCGGCGCTTCATAGCCACTCTGGATCGCGTGACTGTGTATAAGTCGGTGCTCCACGGGATCATAGCGAGAGCGATCTAGAGATGCCAGTTGAAAAGATCACCGTGCAACTCCAGCTTGCTCGACATGGCAGACTCGCTCGTAAGAAGCCGTCCCTGTTGATTTTCCGATCCCAGATGTCTAGAATTCCCTCACTATTTAACTATTTTAGAGTCATTACCGATGCGTGCCAGGAACCGATGATGCGTTCGATTCAGAAACAGCATCAGGAAATCTCACCAGAATCTTTATGTGGGGAGTTTCCTTTTATCCGATATGGGGCATGCGAGAACAGCGCTTCCTCAGAAAATGAGTTGACCGCCTTCCCCCAAGTCAGAGCCACGGGTCAGCATCAGTCTGTAAACTCGCCCCGTCGATTTCCGTCGGAAGTATTTCAAGATCTTAGCCGAAAAGAAATCCAACGCGTCCTTGAGATTCTGCATTACTCTGTCGCTGCAACCACGGGCGACGATGTTCTCCATGTCCTTCAGCTTCTTAAGGAGACTGTCGCCTGTCCCAATGTCATTGGAGGAGTGGTCGAACTGACATCAGCGGGAATTTTTAAAGAATTTAATAGCGTGATCAATGTCAGTTACTCCAGCAACTGGCTCTATACCTACGGCAAGAACGGATATGCTGAGGTCGATCCGGTCCTTCAATCAGCAGTTTCTTCATTCCAGACACAGGTCTGGGAACAGACCTACGAGGGGGCTCGCTCGCCAAAACAATTAGAGTTTATAGAAGAAGCGCGCTCCTTTGGCCTCACTCATGGAATTACTACCGGAATGGTAGAGCGGACCAAAAACTTCGCAACCTTCTTCTCATTTGCGGGAGGAGATCGAAAATCTACCACCCGCTACAAAGATCTCCTCCAATATCTTCTTCCATATCTTCACCACGTCTTGATTGCCAACACATCTACCCCTTTGTCGAATCGTGTGAAAGGGCTTTCTCCTCGCGAAGCTGCGGTATTAGTGTGGATGAAACAAGGCAAAACCAACTGGGAAATCTCGAAAATTTTAGGCGTCAGCGAACGCACCATCCGCTTTCATGTGGAAGGCATCTTCTCTAAACTTGACGTAAGTTCACGAACTCAAGCCGTGGCCTACGCCATGGAACATGGGTTAGTCAAAGAAGAGTAACCTACCAGCCTTTCTTCTTTCTACAGCCCTCAGGCAGCCACAAGTTTTCGATTCGCCTCTAGGCGGATCGGTTGACGTTCCTGCATTCCATCTCTTGAAACTCGCACTTTTGGATCCAATGCCAAAAATGAACTTTTCTCAAATGTCGTCTGCCCCATTGCCATATTAATCCAACGGAAAAACTCAGGCTGCTTTTGCGGGCAAGTTTCTTCGAACCTGTTCCAATCAAGAACGGCCGCAATTGAAAGAGCTTCTGCCGGAGGAAGCGAGACTGCTGGGCTGATGGGATCACACGTAAATCCCATGCCGCGAAGGACACGCAAGAATCGCTTCTCAACCACCATGTATAGAAATCTAGCCTCGTTTTGAAGACACCACTGATATACACCCTTATACAAAACCTGCATGTATCGAATAGATAATCCCTTATCCATTAGACTCGGGTCTAAGGCCAGTCGAGTAATCTCCACCGTATCAGCCTCTTTACGAATTTCGCACCCAGGAAGCAGACAAGGCCTGAATTCGTGTTCCAGCATAAAGGGATGAGCCGCACTCACCATTCGAAACACCCCGCGCAAGCATTGCTCTTCATCGAACAGCCCAACTGTTGAAGAGTACGGGTCGTATGAATCCACTTCCAATCTGTCACTGCTTTCAGGAACCCACTTCAACCGCTCAGCAAACACGCGATGGCGTAGCCGGTAGGATTCTCGGAGTTCCTCATCACTGGTAAGGGTCTTAACAAGTAATCCGCCATCGGAAAATTCTATCGCGCGAACCTCTTCCAGTACTTGCATAAATCCTCCTCGAATAGAGTGTGGGGAAATTCAATGCAAGCATTTGCGCTCTTCTCCTGATGTCCGTCACCTGGCGGATCCGCCAGGTGACGGAAGGGCTTGTCCTCACGTATTACTCTCCACCTAGGTGCGAAATTGTAACGAAGAAAACGCTGACTCCGTGTATGCGCGAAAATTAGGAAGAGAGGAGGACTGACACTGTGAGTGAAAACACACGACTCCATCTCATTGATGGGTTTCGGCAATCCCCACCCCTAGGGCATCGCCATTCATTTGGACAGGGGGAGGGCTCTCGGCCCAAAAACGAGAGCGATCGCTTCTCCAAACCCACTGCACCGGCCGGAGGCCAGCTGACGGTCGCGCTCAAAACCACAGAAAAGCGCTTGAGTAGTTTGCTGGAAGATCGAGCGCGCATCAGCCGGGACCTCCACGACTCCGTCCTGCAATCGCTGTATGCCATCGGCCTCAGCTTGGAGACCTCTCACCGCACCGACGCCTCGCCACGGCCCAGCGGCGATCGCCCATACCGTCATGCCGTGGATCAGCTCAATCGCTTGATTCACGAAGTCCGAGGCCTCATCAAAGGGCTTGCCGACGGATCGGTCCAGGACATGAACTTGTCCGAGGAGCTCAAGCAATTGGCCAGCAGTTACGAGCAGCTGAGTCCCGTTAGGATTACGCTCAGCCTGCAGCCGTCGGCGCTGGACATTCTCACCCGTGAGGAAGAGCAAGAGATCCTGAACATTGTGCGAGAGGCCTTGAGTAATTGCATCCGCCATGCGCAGGCGGCTCATGCCGAAGTAGCGATCAAGACGCACGGCAATCGAGTCCGTATCTGCATCTGCGATGACGGCAAGGGATTTATCGAAACTGGGGGGCACCCCAAAGGGTACGGCTTGATGAATATGGAAGCACGGGCCAAGAAACTCGGCGGCAGCCTGCTGCTTCGCTCGAAGCCCGGCCATGGCACTCGCTTGACCGCGGAATTTTTACTAGAGCCGATATTGGCGCCCGTATGAAACCCGCACGCACGACACTCCTTATCGTCGATGACCACGAAGTCGTACGACAGGGGCTCCGAACACTCCTTGACCTTGAGCCGGATCTCCGCGTCATCGGGGAAGCGGCCTCGGCCGAGGATGCCGTCACGCAGACGAAATCCCTCCGGCCGCATGTCGTGCTGCTTGACGTCAAACTCCACGGCGGATCCGGAATCGCCGCCTGCCGCCAGATCCTCGCGACGATGCCGGCCACCCGCATCCTGATGTTGACCAGCTTTTCGGACGACGCCATCGTGGTCGACGCCGTTCAAGGCGGAGCCCACGGCTACGCGCTCAAGGATGTCCGCACGCAGGACCTGATTCATGCGATTCGCACCGTCGCCAGCGGCCACGGCTATCTAGACCCGCGCGTCGCCCAGCAGACCCTGCATTGGATCCGCGATCGATCCCACGCAGCGCCCGGTCACGCTACGGATCGTCTCACGAACCTCTCCCCGCAAGAGCGCGCCATTCTGCCCTTGCTCGCCGAAGGCAAGACCAACAAAGAAATTGCCATCGACCTCCACTTGAGCGACAAGACGGTCAAGAACTACCTTGCCAATATCTTCGACAAACTCCAAGTACGCCGGCGCACCGAAGCCGTGAGCTGGTATATCCGAACAACTCGGGCCTCCTCGCAACACTCCTGACTCTAGACTCTACGTATTCCATATTGTTCAATCCCGCACCCTCTAGAAATTCAGGGGCTTCAGGCCCTATGCTAGTCAGTCCGCCAGAACACCCGCAGTGAGGTGAGTAGGATCACTCCGGGGTAGACCGATGCCCCACAGCTGACCAGCGAACCGAGGCACGAAGCGCCATCATGCACCGTTTCCGCTCTTCCTCGCCGACCGAGGCCACAACCCAAGCCAGCAACGGCATCCCGCCGGAACAGTCCGCGCTGCAGGCTTCTTCCCCTACTCATCATGCCGTAGAAGCAACGCCTATCGGCGCCTGGGAATGGCGGTTCGCCAGCGGACGGATCGAGTGGTCCCCGCAAGCCGATACCGTTTTCGGGCTCGCACCTGGCAATTCTCCCCGCACATTCGAAGGATTCTTGAACCTCGTGCATGAGTCAGATCGGCCGCAGTTCCAAGCGGCGATTCAGACAACGCTCGAAACCCGTCAGCCCTATCAGCTCGATCACCGCATCATCACCCCGAGCGGAACCGTCCGATGGGTTGCCTGTCGAGGTCGCGCGGCTCTGGATACAGACGGTCGCGTCACAGGCATGGCGGGAACGACCGAAGATATTACCCGTCGGAAAGAAACCGAGCTGGCCCTTTTCGATCTGCAAGGGACCCTGGAGCAGCGAGTGCGAGAGCGTACCGCCGGACTCGAACAAACCGTGCGGAACCTTCAAGAGGAAATTGAGCAGCGGCAGCAAACGGAAGACGCTCTGAAGGCCAGCGAGCAACGGTATCACGCTCTCTACGAACACAACCCTACGATGTACTTCACCCTGACGCCTGACGGCACCGTCCTCTCCGTCAACCGGTTCGGGGCGGAAGAATTGGGATACCGTGCGGACGAACTGGCCGGGCAATCGGTCCTCACCGTCTTCCTAGCCGCCGATCACCACACCGTGTTGGAACAACTGCGCCTCTGCTCACAGAGCCCGGGACGAACGTTCAACTGGGAAATTCAGAAAGTACGGAAGGATGGACAGCGCCTCTGGGTCAAGGAACGGGCGCGGGCCATCACCGGGCCGGATGGAATTCCGATCATTCTCATCGTGTGTGAAGACATTACGGAACAACGGCAGACGCAAGCGCTGATCCAGGATCGGGAACAGCTACTACACAACACCACGCAGTTTCTCCATACCCTGGTGCGGGAGTCTCCTCTTCCGATTATCAGTCTAAGCGCCGACGCGCTGGTCACCAGTTGGAACCAGGCCGCCGTAAGACTTTTCGGCTGGACCGAAGAGGAAGTCCTCGGCCAGGAACTCCCCTATGTGCCAGCCGGCCAAGAGACGGAGGCCGATGCCCTCTGGGGCGAGGGCACCCGCCGCGCGATTTGTGGACCAATCCCCTTGCGCCGGCAACGGAAAGACGGAACGCTCCTCGATCTGCTGTTATGGCCGGTGTTCGTGAACGATGCCAACGGGCAGCTGGAAACCGCGGTCGGCCTCTACGTCGATCAATCGGAACTCCGCCGGGCAGAGGATGCCCGCCTGCACAGCGAAGAACGCCTCCGATCGTTCTTAAATGCCCTCGACGACCTCGCCGTTGAGCTCGACGAGACAGGCACCTACGTGAACGCCTGGACCAGGAACGAAAACAGTCTGCTGGTGCCGAAGCAAGCGCTTCTTGGAAAGACACTTTTGGATCTCCACGGAGAAGAAGCCGGAGCACGCTACGTAGAAATTGTGAACCGTGTCCTCCAATCGGGGCAACCGGACACCATCGAATATTCACTGGCGATGCATGGGCAGCTTCGGCACTTTTCCGCCATCCTCAGCCGTATTCCGGCGAGTGCGAGCACCCCATCGACCGTCGCCTGTGTCGTCCGCGACATGACGGAGCAAAAACGCTCGGCGGAAGCACTGCACCTGAGCGAGCTCCATTTAAAAAGCATCATCGAGACGTCGCCGGAATGTTTCAAACTGGTGGCCGCTGACGGGACACTGCTCCAGATAAACGCGACCGGGCTGGCCATGATCGAGGCCGACGACATACGAAACGTACTCGGCCAATGCATCTATCCGATTGTCGCCGAACCTCATCGCGAGGCCTTTCGGGCCATGAATGAACGGGTCTGCCGGGGGCAAAGAGAATCGCTTGAATACGAGGTCGTGGGCTTGCAAGGGACTCGCCGCTGGGTGGAAACCCATGCCGTGCCGTTGCGCAATCCCGCCGATGGCGCCATGGTTCAGCTCGCCATCACGCGCGACGTCACCGACCGCAAACAAGCCGAACTGGCGCTTCGCCTGAGCGAAGAGCGCTTCGAAATTGCCTTTCGGTCAAGCCCCCATCCAGTCATAATTACCGAATTGGAGACGGGCCGCTGCATCGAGGTCAACGACACGGCCCTGCACCTCTTTGGGTTTCAACGCCACGAAGCAGTCGGGCACACGACCATCGCCATTGAGCTGTGGCCGAAGCCGGACGACCGGGTGCGATTTGTGACGCAACTTCTGGCGCAGGGCACCCTCCGAGGCGTGGAGTTCACGCTCCAAACCAAGGACCGCCGCTTGCGGCACTGTCTGGTCTCAAGCCAATTGATCGAACTCAACGGGACGCGGTGCATCCTCACGGTGGGCACGGATGTCACGGAAAAGAAAGAAGCGGAAGCCGCGCTGCTGGAAAGCGAAGAGCGCTGGCAGCGGTTCGTCGCCGATGCGCCGGTGGGGCTGGTCGTCGTCGATGCCGACAAACACATCCTGAGCGCCAACAAAGCCTTCTGTACGCTCACGGGCTATTCCGAGCAGGAAGTGATTAATAACACCTACGCGCCGTACACCCATCCCGACGACCTGCCTAAAAATCTACAATTGACCGATGAACTGTTTGCAGGGCAACGGGACGCCTATCTTTACGAGAAACGGTACATCCGGAAAAACGGCGAAATTATCTGGGTCTCCGTCCGCGCGAGTCATCTCTCCGCTCATAGGAACGATACGCCGCTGGTGCTCGCCGTCGTGGAAGACATTACCGACCGCAAGCAAGCCCTGGCGGAGCGAGAACGAATCAGCCAGGATCTGCACGACAATATTCTTCAATCCCTCTACGCCATCGGCATGCAGCTCGAAGCGGGAAAGTTTCTGGTGGGAACCGCCCCGCGCAAATCCAAGCGGCATGTCACTCAAGCCATCCGGCAATTGAACCATCTTGTGCTGGAGGTCCGGCAATTCATCACGGATCTGACCCGCCGCACGGCGCCGACATTGGACTTCAGTGTGGCGCTGAAGCAACTCGTCGCCTCCTGCTCATCGAACAATCATCCCATGCCGACATTGGACATCGATCCGGCCGCACTCATGGCCGTCACCCCGGCGATCGGCGAGCAATTGATGAACATTGCGCGAGAAGCCTTGAGCAACAGCGTCCGCCATACCGGTGCAACCCGCCGTTCCGTCAGCCTCATGACAACCGACCGAGCCATCCGGCTGCGCGTGACCGATGACGGCAGCGGCTTTGACCCCGGCCGCACCAGGCGCCGCGGTCACGGACTGGCCAATATGGCGGCACGAGCCAAAACCATCGGCGCGCAATTCACGCTCGACAGTGCGCCGGACCACGGCACCTCGATCACGATCGACGTGCCCACAGGAGATCCGTATGCCTGCTAAGACAAAATCCTCCGTCATTCGGTTGCTGATCGTCGACGACCATGAGGTCGTTCGAATCGGGCTCGGTGCGGTGCTCGATCTGACACCGGGAATGAAAGTCGTCGGCCAAGCCCGGAGTAAGGCCGATGCCATCACGCAATGCCGTCGCACAAAAGCGGACGTCGTGTTGCTCGACATCCGTCTGCCGGACGGCAGCGGAATCGATGCCGCCCGCGAGATTCTGTCGGTGCACCCGAACATCCGCATCCTGTTTCTGACCAGCTTCGCCGACGAACACACGGTGCTTGAAGCGATCCTGTCCGGCGCCCAAGGCTATGTGCTGAAAGACATCGGCTCCGCTGCGCTGATCCGCGCCATCAAAACCGTCGCCGCCGGACACCCCTTGATCGACCCGCGCCTAGCCACGCACACGCTCTCATGGATGAAGCACCTGCCGGACGGCCAGCCCCTCGCCAAACGCTCCCTCCTCTCGCCTCAAGAGCAGCGGATCCTGCCGCATGTCGCCGGAGGCCTGACCAACAAAGAGATCGCGCAACGCCTGAATCTGAGCGAGAAGACCGTGAAGAATTATTTAGCCAACATCTACTCCAAACTCCAGATCGGACGGCGCTCCCAGGTCGCCGCCATGTACGCCGGAAGCTTCAAGGGTTCCGCGCCGCCACTCGCCTCCAAATCCTCCTAGGACGGGCACCCATCCGAGACGCCCTCACCTCGAGCCATCCCCATCGACCTCAAGATTTCCTCTCGCGAGCCGATACAGATCCGCTGCCTACAGAGAGGCTCGGCCTCCCTCCGTTTCAGCCGGCCTCACGAGAGGCGCATCAAGTTCGTTCCTCCACCATCCGACAAAGACGTGGGCCTTCGCATCTCAACGGCCCTGTGTCAGATGAGGAGCTCATGTTCGATCTATCTACATTCCGGCTGCAAGACATGGCGCTCTGCAGCATGACAGTCCGCCAACTTGGAGAGGGTGCCTCATCCATAGAAGCGGCCGCCGACCGGATCACCCGCTTTCTCTATACCAACCTCACCACCGGACCGAACGAAGATCCCGCCTGCGTCCTCGTGCGCGCGTTCAAGACGCATCCCTATAGTCGGCTGACCCCAGAACTCCAGGCCCTGGTTGATACGCGCCTCGGGCGCACACCCGCCCACCTCGACATGAAATGCCTGACACTGTTGGCCAGCACGGGCGCCGTCTCCGGCTGGAACACGCCCGCCCTCTCAAGTCGATTCCGCGTCATTCCCTTAGCCGGGCCGGAGGCGCTGGAACAGTTGCCGATGTTCGCCCAACTATTTACTCAATTCCATATCGACCTGCCGTATCTTCAGGATACGCCCGTGTCGCTGCTGTTGGATAAGCATGCCACGACCTTCAATGCCTTCCATGTCCCCCAGGCCCTCAACAGTCCCTATGTGCCGGGACAACAAGACTTCGTCGTTCCCTTCGGAGTACAGTCGGTCTTCGGCTGCGGAGGGCTGCTGCCGACCGGCGAGATGTTCGTTTTCGTCCTCTTTTCGAAAATCGCCGTCTCCAAAGAAACGGCCGACCTGTTCAAAGCCGTCGCCCTATCCGCCAAGCTGGCCCTCGCGCCGTTCGAACACCCTGTCCTGATCCTGCCGACGGCAACGGCCGCGTCCGGGGCCAGGGGCGCACAGCCCCCCGCCACCCTCACCGCCTTGCAAGACCGTGTCGCCACCCTCGAAGCGATCCTGACGGTGCAAGAACAAGCAGTGGACGCCCAGTCCAGCCGACTCGAAAATAATCTGGCCGAGGCGGTCAGGCAGCGGGAGACCTTACAGAAACACAGTGTGCGCGTTGAAACACTCTCTGCCGCATCCCCGGTCGGCCTCTTTGAAATGGATGCGGACGGAAGCTGCCTCTACGCCAATGCCGCCTGGCAAACGATCGCGGGGCTCTCGCTCTCGGAGACCCTGGGCGCCGGATGGCGCCGCGCTATTTATGAAGAAGACCGCGCCGGGGTCTTGGCCGCATGGAATCAAACTGCGAAAGCCGACGACGACTGTGCGCTAGAGTTCCGGATGCAACGACCTGACGGCACGATTCGCTGGGTCCAGGCCAGGTCCCGCCCATGCCGGGACGATGAAGGCCGCGTCACAAGCCACATCGGCACGCTGGAAGACATCACGGAACGAGCCCTTGCCACGACCGCGTTACGGGAAAGTCAGCAGCGGCTTGATCTGGCGGTACAAGGATCGCAAACTGGAATCTGGGACTGGGAGATACGCACCAATCAGGTCTATTTCTCTCCTATTTGGAAACGGCAGCTCGGCTATGACGCTCATGAATTGCAAGGACGGTTTGAAGAGTGGCGTGACCATCTCCATCCCGACGATCGCACCCGCGCACTCGCCACCGTAGAATCCTATTTGGCGGGACAGGCATCCGGGTTCGAACTCGAATGCCGGCTTCGCCATAAGGACGGCTCTTACCGGTGGATGCTGGCTCGCGGAATCTGCGTACGCGACGAACAAGGCACGCCGTATCGCATGGTCGGCTCACAGATCGATATCACCGAGCACAAGGACGCCCTGGCCCGCCCGAGCGAAACAGACAGACGCAGGACATTCGCCTTCGAGAGCAGCGGCGACGGAATCTGGGATTGGGATGCCGCGACCGACACCGTGTTCTTCTCGGATCGATGGAAGACCATGCTCGGCTATTCGCCCTCCGACATCGGGGATACGCTCGACGAATGGCTGTCCCGCGTCCATCCCGACGATCTTCCGCCTCTCAAGGCCGATCTTCACCGCCATTTTCGCGGTGAGATGCCGCTCTACACGCATGAACATCGGGTGCGGTGCAAAGACGGATCCTATAAATGGCTGCTGAATCGCAGCCACGCGGTTGCGCGTGATGCCGAGGGGACACCGCTTCGCGTGGTCGGCACTCACAGCGACGTCGCCACCCGCAGGCTGTCCACCGACGCACTCCAAGAAAGCGACGAGCAATTCAGTCAATCCTTTCACGAAGCCGCCATCGGCATGGCGCTGGTCTCGACCGACGGCCGCTGGTTGCAAGTCAATCGTGCATTGTGCGACCTGGTCGGGTACTCGCGGGAAGAATTGGAAGCCACCACCTTCCAAGCTCTCACCTATCCCGACGATCTGGAAACGGATCTGGGATATGTGCAGCAGATGCTGAACGGGGACATCCGCACCTACCAGATGGAAAAGCGGTACCTGCACAAAAGCGGGCATATTGTCTGGGTGCTGCTCAGCGTATCGTTGGTCCGGCATGCCGACGGGACGCCACGCTACTTCATTGCACAAATACAAGACCGCTCGCACCGGAAACGCGCCGAGGAGCAATTGCGGTTGGTCGTGGAGGCCATCCCGACGGGCATTCTGCTGATCAATCATCACGGCGCGATTCAGCTCATCAATGCGCAGATGGAAGAAATGTTCGGATACTCACGCAACGAGCTCATCGGTCAGCCCATGGAAGTCCTCATTCCCGAACGATTCCGCTCGCCGCATCCCGAACATCAACGCCGGTACTTTTCGAACCCAGCGACCCGGAGAATGGGAGCCGGCCGGGATCTGTATGGACTCCGGAAAGACGGGTCCGAATTTCCCGTAGAGATCGGGCTCAATCCCGTTCAGACGTCTCAGGGAATCGATGTGATGGCCTCCGTCGCCGATATCAGCTTGCGCAAGCAGATGGAATCGACCCGGTTCCAGCTGCAACAGGCCATCGACCATGCACAGGACGGGATCGCGTTGTTCGACGACGCCGGCCACTTCACGTATATGAACCCGGCGCACGCGGCGATCTACGGCTATGCCGTCGGGGACCTGCTCGGCAAGAACTGGACGCACCTCTATCCCGAAGAATGGGCGGCAATGATCGGGCAGATGTATCTCCCGATTCTGCGCTCCGAGGGGCAATGGCAAGGGGAGGTGGTCGGAAAGAAGAAGTCGGGCGATGCGTTCCACGTCGACCTTTCGCTGACGCTGCTGGAGAAACCCGGCACGGCACAGCAGACTATCCTCTGCACCTGCCGGGATATCTCCCTCCGCAAACAGATGGAGCTGGACCTAGTCGCCGCCAAAGACGCCGCCGAGGCCGGCATTCGGGCCAAGTCTGAATTCCTCGCGACCATGAGCCATGAAATCCGCACGCCGATGAACGGCGTCCTCGGCATGACGGACCTGTTGATCGACACCACGCTGACGACGGAACAACGGGAATTTGTCCATACGCTCCGGCATTCCGGCGAATCGCTCATGCGGATCATCAATGACATCCTGGACTTTTCAAAAATCGAGGCTGGAAAGCTTACGATCGAAACGCTCCCGTTTGACTTGCGCATGACCATTGAGGATACGCTGGATCTCCTCGCGCCCACCGCTCAAGCGAAGCATCTTGAACTGGTGGGGCTCATCGATGCGCAGGCCCCCAACGGCGTGATCGGAGATCCGGGGCGCATCCGCCAGATCCTCACGAATCTCATCGGCAACGCCATCAAGTTTACCGATCGCGGAGAAGTCTTGGTGCAGGTCCTCAAAGCGGAGGAAGAGGCGTCGTCCGTGCTGCTGCGTTTTGAAATCGTCGACACCGGCGTAGGATTGACCGAAGAAGCCAAAGCGAAACTCTTTCAATCCTTCACGCAGGCCGACAGCTCGACGGCTCGGAAATACGGCGGAACCGGCCTCGGTCTAGCCATCTGCAAGCGTCTGACGGAACTCATGGGCGGCCAGATCGGGATCCAGTCTTATCCAGGAACAGGCACCTGCGTGTGGTTTACCATCCGCTTGCGCACGCAGACCAATGCCCCCGCGCTCCCGGCACCGGCACTCGTTGAAAGCCTCAGCGGGCTGCGCATCTGCCTGATCGACGACAATGCGACCAATCGCAGTCTGCTGCAGTACCACGCGTGCGACTGGAAGATGCACTACGAGAGCGCGGAGGATGGCCCCTCCGCGCTGGCGCTGATTCGCCGGGCCGCGGCCGCGGGCACGCCCTTCGACCTGGCCATTCTCGACATGCATATGCCCGGCATGGATGGACTTGAGCTCGGGCGGACGATCCGGGCCGATGCAAATCTCAACGGCACGCGGCTCGTCCTGCTGACTTCGCTGGGTCGCAGAGGCGACGCCAAGCTGGCTCAATCAGCGGGATTCTCAGGCTATCTGACGAAGCCGGTCCGCAAAGCCCATCTCTACGATTGCCTACGCCTTGTCATGGGGCAAGCCCCCGTCTCTTACCAGGAGAGTCAGGCCGCTCCCGCCGAGACGCCCCTCATCACCCGCCACCAGGTCAAGGAGGTGACCGCGCACATTCGTTTGTTGGTCGTGGACGACAATCTCGTCAATCAAAAAGTGGCCGTAAAAATGCTGGAGAAACTCGGCTATCGCGTCGACGTGGCAAGCAACGGGAACGAAGCGCTCGCCGCGCTGACCCGCCATCACTACAATCTGGTGTTCATGGATTGTCAGATGCCTGAATTGGATGGGTTTGAAACGACGAACATGATCCGCACCCACGAGCAACCGGGCACCCGTCTTCCCATCATCGCCATGACCGCCAATGCCATGGAGGGGGACCGCGAACACTGCCTGGCCTCAGGCATGGATGATTTTGTCAGCAAACCGGTCAAGAGTCAGGACCTCAAAACCGTGCTGACCCATTGGCTGAGCCCACCCGATGACCGCGCGGCGGCCTAACCTGCCATGACAGACCACGCCCCAACGTCCCTTGTACTGCTCGGGTCTGACGCCTCCTTGGCCGGAGCCCTCGACGCGTGGCTGCGCGCGCAGTTTGCCGAACCGCTGGAGATCGCGTCCGTTCACACCGTCCCCGAGGCGCTGGCCTATCTCCAGTCGCATCGAGTTGATCTGATCCTTGCGGATGAAACAGCGGCGCGTAGCGAGCTGCGCACCATCCACACCGTCTCGCCTGCCACTGCGATCATCGGGCTGATCATGAAGATGGACGACTCCGTTCAGCTTTCCATGCTTCGGCAAGGCATTCACGAAGTGCTCTGCCTGCTCCCCTCGGCCGACGCCGACCACGCTCGCGTCATTGAACGAGCCCTGGCCCGAGTGAATGGACGTCCCGGGCTGCTCAAGCCGGATGCCTCGCGCCTCAGCATCTCGACCGCGCCGCCCCGGCTGATCCACGACCTGAACAATCTCCTCACCTCCGTCAATGGGTTTGCCAATCTCTTGCTCGCCCAGCTCCCACCCGACAGCCCGGCCCATATGAGCGCCGAGCAAATTCATCTGGCCGGGAAACGCGCCGCGGCATTGATCAAGACTCACGCTCCGGGAGCGTCTCCGTCACCCGCTCCTTCAACATCCGCAACGCAATCCATCGCCGCCCGAGCTGCGTAAGCACCACGCCACCGAACTACACCGAACCTTCCTTGCCTGAATTGACAGGTCGCCCGACGCACTTTAGGATACGCGGCACACTGTGCCCGAAGCGGGCAGATGATTGGTTGAGGAGGCCTGATGTCCAGCGAGCATTCGTCCCCATTGCACACGTCGACCGCAGCGAAACGAACCACCGGAGCCCAGGTTGAACACGTCTTTGAAACCATCGTGTTTGCCAGCCGCTGGATTCAAGCGCCGCTGTACGGCGGGCTGATCATCGCGGAGCTGCTCTACGCCTACAAGTTTTTGATCGAACTCTGGGAAATGGTCCGGCACATCAACCAGCAGGAAGAAACCATCTTCATGCTGGGCGTGCTGGGATTGATCGACGTCACTATGGTCGCCAATCTGTTGACCATGGTCATCATCGGCGGGTACGCCACGTTCGTCAGCAAGCTGGATCTGGAAGAACATCCGGATCGCCCCGACTGGCTCACCCACATCGATCCGGGGACGATCAAGATCAAGCTGGCGGCGTCGCTTATTGGCATTTCCAGCATTCATCTCTTGAAATCCTTCGTCAACATTCACAACGAAAACTACGACGACATCAAGTGGAAAATTTTCATCCACATCACCTTCCTCGGCTCCGCCATCCTCCTGGCCTGGACAGACAAGATCATGCAGAAAGATAAAAAGCACTGAGCCCGTATCGAAACCCATACAGAACTGTATCGCTCTCGGCCTACCGAAAGCCTGCCGGTTGGATCTAGGTAACCGCCTCCAGGCAAATAGTTGACGTTATGCCTCTCGGGCCACCCTCCACAGAGGGCATAGCCCTTGCGAATCGTTCCATCTCATAGGCAGCCGTGCCCCCATCTTACATCCTGCGATTGGAGACCATCATGCTTCGCCTTGGTTTCGTCATGCTCCTCACGCTTCCGCTTCTGACGGGCTGTGCCTCGTCGTTCATCGATTTGCGAGAGAATCTCGACGGGCATCGATCTTCGTTCGAGGAAAAGCTCGCGGGCGATCCGGTGAAGATGGAACAATTCAGGGCCTGCAGCGGACAGGCCCATGACGGCAGCAGCCTGCCCCTCAGCCTTGCAACGGATACTCCCGCAACGCAACCGGTCAGCGCACCCGTCACAAGCGCCGGCAGACTTCGGGCCCCGGTGCAAGCATTGGTCGAACGGATTCACGAACGGGCCGGGAACAACGCAACGTCCCTCGGCGTCCTCTCCGGCATGGTCGATGATTTCGCCGATTCCTCACGGCGCCGGTTGGATCTGGACAAACTCCGCCTACTCACCGACGCCATCCGCCATTGGCAGGCTCACCTCGATTTCGACGACGATGCATTGGCGAAAGACGCCTCGCTTTTTGCCCGACTCTTCCTCGCTTACAACCGGGCCTACTTCGGCGACGTGCGCTATGCCATCGCCCCCGACCCCGCCTCAGGAACGGTGCGCGGGATTGTCCAGATCACTTCGCGGGGGTTTGTCGACCGCGGTGGCAACACCGTTCGGTTTCCCGGCCTCTCCGCCACCGCGCAGATTGACGCGACTCGCACCGTTGAACTGACGACGACTCCCGTCAACTCTCAACAGGTCAGCGCCGACCTCACGCGCATTTTCCTTGAAGCCTTCTTCGATGCCGCGTTTCGTGTTCCCGCCGTGCACCAGGCCACGGCTCTCCATCTGCCGGCACAAACGCCGCTCTATCCGGCATTCGACCCCTCACACCCGTCCATTTCACTGGATGCGCTGGCGACAGTGACCCAGCGCGCGCTCAAGACTGAAGCCATCGTACTCTCTCTGACAGGGAAAGCTCTGCGCGGCGGGAGTCTGTTCGGCACAAACAACGAAACCGTTGTCGCCACGCTTGAAACAGCCGCGGGGGTTTTTGCAAAGAAGCTCGTCGAGCACGAAGGCTTCTGCTATTTTCAAGTCACACCGCATCCCTAATCGCTTGCTCTCAACGCATCTGACGAACTGATGAGGATTCGATGACACGCACACGCTCATTCAGCCTTATTCTGGCATGCCTCCTCCCACTCAGCGGATGTTTTGCCAAGATCCATCAACTCCCTGCCCATACCGACCAACACCAGCCAGTCTTTGCCCCGTTGCCTGATCGGGACACGCTGGTCGGCCTCGCCGTATCGGGCGGCGGAAGCCGCGCCGCGACCTTTGCCGCCGGCACGTTAGAAGCGCTGGCAAATGTCCGCTTCATGGAGGGTGGGCAGGAACGCAGCGTCCTCGAAGCCATCACCCATATGTCGAGCGTCTCGGGCGGAAGCCTGGCGACGGCCTACTACGCCGTGAAGAAACCGGCGAAGACGGAACCCGTCTTCGCCGGCTCACAGCTATCCCCCGCCTACCAGCAGTTTTTTGCCCGCTTCAAAGACGACATGCAGAAGAACTTTCAGATCCGGGCACTGGGACGCCAAGTGCTGAACTTCCGGGTGGCCAACCCAACTAAATTTGCGCATTCGTTCGCCGACGTCTGGGATGCCAACTTCTTCGACGAGATCACCTTTGCCGGACTGTATGAGCGGACCAGACAAGGAGATGCGCCGCAGATCATGCTGAATGGCACGATCTACAACTCGGGCCGGCGGTTCGTACTGACCACGCTGGCTCCGGCTGACTTTGCCTACGATTTCACCGCAGAGTTGCGCGCCAAGCTGATCGCCAAGGGGCTCCAATTCACCCCGGAAGGCAAGGCCAGCTTCGATCGAAGCGTGGACCGGGCCAAGAATCAATTTCTGCCGCTGACAATGGAAGACCTCGGCGGCGATCACCGCACATTGCCGCTGTCGCTCGCCGTCGCCACCTCCGCCTCCTTCCCGCCGGTGGTCGGACCGGTCACCTATCAGACCGCAGGATCCTCATCGTATACCCACGTCGGCGACGGCGGCCTCTTCGACAACCTCGGCACGGAATCGCTGACCACCCTGTTCCTGAACAAGTTGAACCCGGCCCACCCGCACACAGGCCGCGGGCTGATCCTCGTCATCGATACCTCCTATCCCTTCGATGAGGGATCCGCCGATCTCGGGAGCAGCGAGAAAGGGTTTGAAGTATTTATCGACGATCCTTCCCGGATTGTCGGCATCATGGAGGAACGAGCCAATGCCTATCAGGCGATGCTCTGGCACAGCCTCCGGGCAGAAGGCGTCCTCCTCCCGGATTACGATCATCTGAAACTCATTATTCTTCGGCATACCGACGCCGAGTGGACGAAGGACGATCCCATCCCCGCCGGATGCCCGTCCGGACTGACCCCGGCGGATGTGAATCGGGTCATCCGGAAAATTCCGACCCTGTTCAAGATCGACGAGGATTGCCACGCGCCGCTGCTGTTCACCGCAGCGAAGAAAGTCGTGGAGAAACAGCAGCGCCGAATTGTGACATTCTTACAAGCAGCCCCGGCACACTGACCACCGAACTGACCGAGGGAGCAACCGGACAAGAATATGACCATGATGGATTCTGACCAGACCGACGGCCCGATCCCGCTGGCGCAAGTCCTCGCGGAAGAAGCGGCGGAATTGCACGACGCCCATCGCTCATTCCCCGACCATCTCTCGCCGGACGAGCACTTGAAGCAGGTCTTCTCGTCGATCCATCAGCTGAATCCCACGCGTTCCGCACTCTGTCTGTCCGGCGGAGGCATTCGCAGCGCCACCTTCGGACTCGGAGTGTTGCAGGGATTGGCGCGGCACAATCTGCTCCGGCATTTCGATTACCTCTCCACCGTATCGGGTGGCGGCTACATCGGCAGCTGGTTTAGTGCCTGGATTCATCGCGATCCGGACGGCCTCCAAGGAGTCTGCGACCAACTGGGCCAGGCCGCGCCACCCGGCGCAACGGCCCATGAGCCCGAGCCGGTGAGCTGGCTCCGCACCTACAGTAACTATCTCAGTCCCCGCCTGGGACTGATGTCGGCCGACTCGTGGACCCTCGTGGGCACCTATCTGCGCAACCTCCTCCTGAATTGGCTGGTGCTCGTCCCCTTCTTACTGGCACTGCTGGCCCTGCCCCTGCTCTACCACTCCGCGTTGAACGCACCGGCTTCCCCGTCAGCCATGACAGCACTGGTACTGCTGGGATCCTCCGGCTTGCTGATCAACCTGACGTATCTGCACCTCTGCCGGCCGAATTTATGGAAACTGCGGCAAGCTCCCGTCTGGAAACGGATCGAAACTCAAGGGACATTCCTCGTTGCCTGTCTCCTGCCCCTCATGGCGGGAGCTGTCTGCCTCACCATCGCCTGGGGATGGTTTCACCGGCAGCCGGACTACTCACTCGATCGCCTCTCCTTGTTCGGATTGCCCAGCTTGGTCACGCTGGCCTTGGGAGCCGGTGCCATGCACCTGACCGCGTGGCTCATCGCAGCCATTCTCCTCCGCCGGCCATGGCTGGACTGGTGGCGCTTCTTCGAGTCGCTGACGATTGTCCTAAGCGGCCTGCTCGGAGGAGGACTCCTCTGGGTCGCCCTCAAGCAGCTCGATCGGATCAAAGCGCTCGACCCCGATCTGCTCTGGTACACCTGTGCAGCAGTCCCGGCTTTCCTCTCCCTCTTCCTCCTTGCCGCGACTCTCTTCATCGGCATTGCCAGCCGCTCGACCGGAGACGGCGACAGGGAATGGTGGGGCCGCGCGGGATCGTGGATACTGATCGCGTCCGTCTGCTGGGTCGGCCTGGGAAGCATCGCCATCTTCGGTCCGGCCTGGTGGGGAAAACTGTCTACAGAGGTCGCCTCAGCGGGCGGGATCACGGGCCTCCTCACCGTGGTGCTGGGATTCAGCGCCAAGACCGATGCGAAGCCCTCAGGGTCCGAGCCAGCCTGGTGGAAGCAACTCGGGAAGCAGGTCTATCTGCTTCTGTTGGCGCCGCTGACCATCGGGCTCATCCTCATTCAGCTCGCGCGCATCACGCAGGCCATCGTCGCCGAGGCACCGTGGTTTCAGGTCGGTGAATTCATCGTCGGCATGGCGCTCTTCAGCGTCCTGCTGTCTGTCGTCATCAATATCAACAAATTTTCGCTGCACTCGATGTATCGCAACCGTCTGATTCGCGCCTATCTCGGCGCGTCGCGCTGGAACTCTCGTACACCCAACTCCTTTACGGGATTCGACTCGGGGGATAATCTCGCTATGGCCGATCTCGCCCCCCAAGCGAGCGCGGCGCAGAAACCTTTCCACGTGGTCAACATCGCACTGAATCTGGTCCATGGGAATAATCTCGCCTGGCAACAACGCAAAGCCCAGTCCTTTACCGTGTCACCGCTGCATTGCGGCAGCTTCGTGAACCAGCTCGGCTACCGCCGATCCTCTGAGTACGGAAAGAACCCGGCCGTCAATCAAGCCATCACCCTCGGCACCGCCCTCGCGATCTCAGGCGCGGCCGCCAGCCCAAACATGGGCTACCATTCGTCGCCGGCCATCACGTTTTTACTGACGCTCTTCAATATCCGGCTGGGTTGGTGGCTGGGTAATCCCGGCCGCGCCGGGCAAGATACCTACTCACAGTCCTGCCCGGAATTCGCCGTCGGGCCGATGCTGGCGGAAGCGTTCGGTTTCACCAATGAACAAAAGCGGTATGTGTACCTGTCCGATGGCGGGCATTTTGAAAACCTCGGGCTCTACGAGATGGTGTTACGGCGATGCCACTACATACTCGTGAGTGACGCGGGTTGCGATGAGAAGATGGAGTTTCAGGACCTGGGGAATGCCATTCGAAAGATCCGAATCGATCTGGGCATCGATATCGACATCAATGTGGAGCCGCTGCGACCGTCGGCCCAGCACCGCTCCGGAGTCCACTATGCGGTCGGCGCCATCCGCTATAGTCGGGTTGATCCGGGTGCCCCTGACGGCATCCTGATTTACCTCAAACCTTCTCTGAGCGGGGATGAACCGGTCGACGTGTTGGAGTATGCGGCCCATCACGGGCAATTCCCGCATGAACCGACATCCGATCAATTTTTCGACGAGTCCCAATTTGAATCGTATCGCCGGCTGGGCAGACATGTGGCAGAAGAGGTCTTCGCCTCCGTCACCGCACAGGCCGGCACATTGCCGGGCGCCTTCGACGCACTGCGGGCGCGGCACGCCCCCTCTCAGGGATAACTCCGATACCGATTCCAGGCGAACGCGTGGACGGAGAGGACTTATTCATCCAATTTGGCGTCAATGGCGTATCGAATCAATTCGGCTGTCGTCTGGCAGGACAGCTTTTCAAGAATTCTGGCGCGGTAGGTGCTGACCGTTTTCACACTGAGCGCCAGCTCCTCGGCGATCACACTCACGGATTTTCCCTGCCCGAACAATCGCAGCACTTGCAACTCCCGATCGGACAGGCGCGCGTGCAAGGCTCCTTCGACGCCGGCTTCGAGCGCCTCGGCCATCTGATCGGCCAGGGCCTCCGTAATATACCGGCCGCCTTGCAGCACCCGGCGAACAGCCGTGAGAAGTTCGGACGGGGCGCTTTGCTTGGTCAGATACCCGGACGCGCCGGCCCTGATCGCCCGCATCGCAAACTCCTTCTCGGGATACAGGCTCAGCATGAGCACCGGCAATCGCGGCTGAAGCAGCTTCGTCTCTTTCAACACCTCCAGCCCATGCTTGTCCGGCAGCGCGACATCCAGGAGCAGCAGGTCCCAGGGCTCCCGCCGAATCGCTTCCAACGCGGCTTCCCCGCCGCTGGCTTCTTCAATCTCGGAACACAGCTGTTCATGCAACAACAGATCCCTGACACCCCGCCGAACGATCGGATGATCATCAACCAAAAGACAGCGGCAGGTATTCATGATCCCGCTTTCTCCGGCGCCGGTTCGGCCACCGGAATCCACACCGTCACCGTACTGCCGGCGCCGGGGCTTGAAGTGACATCCACCCGGCCTCCCAAAATTTCGGCCCGCTCACAAACACCCCGTATCCCCATCCCGCTGCTGGACTCGGCTTGTGGGTCGAATCCGATCCCGTCATCCTGAATCGTCAACATCCAACCCTGGGCATCCACCGTGAGGACGACCGACATCGTCATCGCCTGCGCATGGCGGACCACATTGGTCACCAGCTCTTGAGCCATTCGGTAGAGCGCCGCCTCAATTGTCGAGTTCGCCCGCGTCTCAACGGCTTCGGCTTCGATCGAAATGGAACACACTAAATCCGACCGGGACTGAATCTCCGACACCAGGGCCTCAAGCGCCTCTTTCAATCCCAGCGCTTCAAGCACCGACGGTCGCAGCGCCCGGACGATGCGCCGCAGCCGCACAAACAGTTCATCCGTGGTCTCCAGCGCGCACCGCGTCCGCTCGCGCGCACGCGCGGGCGACACCACGCTGGTCTCGCCCAGCGCCTGGCGAGTCGCTTCGAGATCGAACTTCAATGCCGTCAGCAATTGTCCGACCTCGTCGTGCAATTCCCGCGAGAGCCGGCGGCGTTCGTTGGACTCCACGACCTGCAACTCTCGGGACAGGCTTTGAAGCCGCTGATAGGCTGCCTCTAATGAGGCATACGCCCGCTTGGAAAAGGTCACATCGATCATGGCCCCGATCATCCGGAGCGGCCGGCCGGCCGCATCGCGGACGATTTGCCCGCGATCGAAGAAATATCCGTAGGACCCGTCCGCCAGCCTAAAGCGATACTCCGCCGTGACGGTCTTGACCTCCGACGCCAGAGCCGCATCAATGACCGCCAGGATGCGACTCCGATCCTCAGGATGCAGCCGGTCGGCCCAAGCCGCCAGACTCGGAGCTTCAGGCGAGTCATAGCCGAACTTTTCCCGCGCATTCGGCGACCACCAATGCTCCTGCGTCACAAGATCCCAATCCCATAAAATATCGTTGGTCGCTTCGGCCACGAGCCGGAACCGTTCCTCGCTCCCTCTGAGCGCTTGCTCGTCGTGCCTCCGCTGGCTGACGTCACGCACGAACGCGCAGCTATACTCACGTCCCTCATACTGCAAGAACTGCACATTCACTTCGACAGGGATCCTTCGGCCGTCCTTAGCACAGTGCTCGCTTTGGATCGAGGTCGTTCCCGTTCGTTTGAGCTTGACCCAAAAATCCGGCCAGCTCACGACAGCGAAATGCGGATTAATGTCAGGAACCGTCATCTGCCTGAACTCCTCCACCGTATACCCCAACATCGCACAGGCCGCGTGATTCACATTGCCAATGCGAGCGTGCTGATCGACCAAATAGAACGCGTCGGTCGCATGGTCGATGCAAAATTGCGTCAAGCGAAGCTTATCCGCCGCGCGGGTCCGTTCGATGGCGATGCTGGCCATGTGGCTTGCGCGGTCGACCAATTCCAGGTCGACGGCCTTGGGATAGCGGGGCCGGGCCCAATAGACGGCAACGGTGCCGAGCACGGCGCCGTCCGCGGCAAGGATCGGCGTAGACCAACAGGCCTGCAGGCCATGAGAAAGCGCCAGCTCGCGGTAATTCTCCCAGAGGGGATCTGCGGCAATATCCGACACGATGATCCGCTGTTTTGTGGCTGCGGCAGTCCCGCATGAACCGGCAGCGGGCCCGATCGCCGCGCCGTCGATCGCACGCACATAGGCCTCAGGCAAACTAGGCCACGCGCCATGCCACAAACGCGTCCCGTCATGATCGAGCAGCAAAATGGAGCAGAACGATTCTGCCAGACACACCTCCAACGCACGGCACATCGTGGTCAAGATGGCCGGCAGCGCCGCATTCGTGGCGATCATATTCAACAGATCGTTCTCCGTGACGATAAGCGACTCGCGAATCTTCCGGTCGGTGATATTCTTGCAGGAACCGGATATGCGCCGAGGGATTCCGAACTCATCCCAGGTCGCCTGCCCACGCGCGTAGATCCATCGATAATCGCCGTGACTGGTGCGCAGCCGGTACTCGATCTCATAGGGAATACGGCGGTCGAGGTGTGCCGTCAGCAGGTTGAATACGCGTTCTTTGTCGTCGGGATGCAGCCTACTGGCCCAATGTGACACCAAGTCGAACGGCTCCGACTCCTCCAAGTCTAGAATCATACGCGTGCGCGGAGACCACCAGACCGGGGTGGCAGACTCCCATGATTCGCCCGGCCTAATATGCATGTCCCAGAGGGCGTCATTCGCTCCGGCCGCAGCCAGCGCAAAACGCTGCTCGCTCTCCGCAAGCGCCTGCTCCATCTCCTTGCGCGCCGTGATGTCCGTATGCGATCCAAGAAGACGAATCTTCCGACCGTCATCTTCCGTGACGAACGACGCATGTGAGTCGAACCACCGATAGGAGCCGTCTTTGTGCCGCAAACGAAAATCTTGCTGATAGACACCGACAGGATTGGCTGGATATCGTTGCGCGTACAGGATCGCCCGGTCGCGGTCATCCGGATGCAGCCGGGAAGCCCACGTCTCAAGACCATTCGCCAGTTCCGTCTCGTCGTATCCGATCTGGCTTTTCCATTCTTTGGAGTAACAGACTTCGCCCGTCTCGGTATTCCAATCCCACAATCCTGTATTGGAAGCCTGAAGCGCCAGATGAAGCTGCTCCTGCGAGAGTCGCAGCGCTTCCTCCGTCTGTTTGCGCTCACTGATGTCATACGTAATGGCCAATTGCTCTGTCCCACCGGTAACGGGATTGTGAAAGGGCACGGCATGGGTTTCCAGCCACCGGCGGGTTCCTTGAAAGCCCTGCACTTTGAACTGAAGCGTTCGCGACGCGCCCCCTATCACGTCGTGGTGCATGCGCATGAATGCCTCGCGATACTCGGGGAGCACCAGGTCGAAGACCGAGCAGCCCACCACTTCCTCCTCACGACACACCTCAATCAGGCTGAGCCCGGCGGGATTCATGTGCAGCAGCGTTCCATCGGCGGCCACGCGCTTGATACAGCCCGGCCCGGTGTTCAACATAAGGGCACACAGCATGTCCCGTTTCGACCGCTCCTCATTCACTCGCGGGCCGACATTGGGGTCTTGCAAGAACGCCGTAGCGGGCGACGACTCGACGGACGCCGCCCCGGCCTCGCCGCCTCGTCGCAGTTCAAGTTGAGCCACCACCTGTTTGGCCAAGGTGCGCAAGGCGTTGCCTTGCTCGGAAGTCAGCGCGCGCGGCACCGTATCCATGACGGCCAACGCACCGAGGGCATGGCCATCAGGTGTGAGCAGCGGCGCTCCGGCATAGAACCGGATGGACGGAGACGCGACGACCCATGGATGATCGCGAAACCGCTCATCGGCATCGGCGGCATCCACGATAAAGAGATCCGTTCCAAGAATGGTGTGAGCACAGAACGCTCTGGATCGCGGGAACGGGGTATAAGAAGACAGGCCCACTACGGACTTGAACGACAGGCGCGTGGAGTCGACAAAAGAAATGACCGCAATCGGAGCCTGACACACATAGGCCGCTAATTGGGCCAGTTCGTCGAAAGCCGGCTCCGAAGGCGTATTGAGGATGCGGCTGCGATAGAGGGCCTCGAGCCGGGCAGATTCACGGGAAGGGATCGGAGCAATAACCATAGTCCGCCTTCCTGCTAAGAGACGGAGACTATCCTACAAAATTACAGCCCCTTCGTACCATAGAGGCGAATTACCCTAGTGACTGCTCCGGAGCCCGCTCCGCAACCGCAGCCACCGCCGCTAGGACCAGGCCGGCGTGACCAGCCCCTTCGCATCCCGCCAGTGCGGCGTCCACGCAAGAACGACAAGCTTTACGGCAATGTTGGCTTTGGTCGGCTTGATGGAGATGGACTCGAGCTTTTCGTTCAATGGATCGGTCGCGGCCGCCATCGCCTCGCTCTCGGCATTGAATTGCGCGTCGAGGTCCGCCAGCTGTTGCTGGAGTGCCGACACATTTTCTTCGGCGTAACCGACATCCTGCGACTCCTTCATCACGCGGCCGGCGCTCTTGATCGCCGTCGTCGCCCGCCCGATGTTCGTCGCGCTGATCGTCTTGCGTCCTAAAAATGCGCCGAGGATCGAGGCGCCGACACTGATGGCCGCCTGCACCTGGCTGGAACGGGACTCCGCCTGCTGCTTGGCCTTCATCTGTTCGGCTCGCCTGATGCGGTCCTGCAGCATCGCAATCTTCGGCGCGTATTTCTGGCGCAACGCCCCGGCCGCTTTGTCTCGCAACTCGCGGCCGGACTGTTGGAGCCGCACACGGAAATCCCGTTCGGACTCGCCCGGCTTGGAGACGTCTTTCGTCGTCGGGCTTTTCAACAGCTCAAGCTTTTGGGTCCTGAAGAGCCAGCCGCCGAAGTCTTTATTCCAGTCGGCATAACTCTTGGCCTTGCCGGCGCTGGCGGGGAGCGGAAGGAACTGGGCATTCCCATCCGGCGACTGCTCCAGATCCGCAACCGCGATGTCCGCAACAAGGGCCTGATCCCAATCGACCGGCACCGCGCCGTCAGTCATAGGTGCCAACACCGTCACCTCCTGCGTCTGGTCGATGCCGCTTTTCGTATCAGAGAACCGGATCTGAGACGATCCCAGCAGCATCGGGGCATACATAAGCTCACTGCCCTCCGGCTTGGAACCCCGCAACGGCACAAACTGCTGCGGCACATCCGGCGGAACAATCGGGCGCTCTCCACCCGTAGCGCTCTTCATCGACTTGGCCGCCGAACCTGCGGCAGTCCCGGCATGCGCGGCGCGCTGCGAATCCATCAGCTGTTTGATCTGCGTTCTCGTCAGAGGACCGCGCAAGTAGGACAGGCACCAGCGGGTTTCAAATACGACCGGCTCATCCTCATGGACATTGTTCATCAGGAAGATGCGGTTACCGAGACCGGCAAGCGTCTGCTCCATGCGCCCCTTGTCAAATTTCTTTCCCGCGCTGGAGGAGGCGCCTTCCAAACCTTCGAGCACCCGCGCCTTGTCGCGCTCCGTCTGCAACCGTCCGATGAACCAGGTGCCGGTATTGGACAATCCTTTATAGTCGAGATCGACGGGATTCTGCGTCGCCAACACCACGCCCAGACCGAACGCGCGCGCCTGCTTGAGCAGCGTCATCAACGGCAGTTTCGACGGCGGATTCGCCACCGGCGGGAAGTAGCCGAAGATCTCATCCATATAGAGAAGCGCCCGCAGGCTCGTCGTGCCCGATTGCGCCCGCATCCACCCGACCATCTGACTCAATAAGAGTGTCACGAAGAACATGCGCTCGGCGTCGTTGAGATGCGCGATGGAGAAAATCGCCAGGCGCGGCTTGCCTGCCGGCGTATAGAGGAGCGACTGAATATCGAGCGCGTCTCCTTCGAGCCAGGCCTGAAAGCCGGGCGCGGCGAGAAGATTGTTCAACTTCATGGCCAGCGCAAAACGGTCCTTGGACGGGAAGAAGGAATCCACGTCCATCACGCCGATCTTCGAGACCGGCGGCGTTTGAATGGCGTGAATGAGCGAGGCCAGATCCAGATCTTCCCCGTTCCTCCACGTGCGATCAAGAATCGTGGAGAGCAGAATATGCTCGCGGCTCTGGATTGGATCGGCTTCAATCCCGAGCAGGCCGAGGAGGCTGGTCACGGTGGTACTGATACGTTCGCGGAAGAGCTCGGTATCTTCGCGCACATCGGCAGCCGGTGCGGCGAAAGACTTCAGAATAGAGACCGGAAGCCCCGCATTGCTGCCTGGCGTGTAGATCGCCACATCCGCTGCATCGCGCAGCCGCTGGATACGCGCGCCGTCCTGCTGCCAGCCGGCCAGCCCTTTGGCCCAGAGCTCGGCCTGCACCTTGGCGAAGTCGGCCGGCGACAAGCCTTTCTTGCGTGCGTCGTCTTCATTGATCCAGGGTTGAAAGTCTTCGCCCTTCAGACTCGGAAACGTCAGCATCAAGTTGCCGAGATCGCCCTTGGGGTCGATGATGATGGCGGGGATGTTATCGATGGCCGCTTCTTCGAGCAGCGAGAGACAGAGGCCGGTCTTTCCGCTGCCGGTCATCCCGACGCAAACCGCGTGGGTCACAAGATCTTTCGAATCGTAGAGCAACCAGCCCGGCTTCGCCTGTTTCGCCGCCATGTCATAGGGACGGCCAAGATAGAACACCCCGAGCTTTTCGAAATCTTCCGCTGAACTTGCAGCAACCGGTTCCTTCGACTTCCCTGTCTCTTTCTTCTTAGGCGGCATCGTTTACCATTCCTTGAATATGAGGAACACGGCTCCAATCATCAGGCCGAATCCGGCCAGATAATTCCACTTGAGCGGCTCTTTGAGATACAGCACAGAAAAGACGCAAAACACGATAAGGGTAATCACTTCTTGAATGGTTTTCAATTGCGCCGCCGTGAATTCATAGTGCCCGATCCGGTTCGCCGGCACCTGGAAACAATACTCAAAGAACGCAATCCCCCAACTCACCACAATCACGATCCACAAAGGCGAGTCCTTATACTTCAAATGCCCGTACCAGGCGAAGGTCATGAAAATATTGGAGATCGTGAGCAGGAGAATTGTGTGCATGTGATCTTTCCAAATAATCTTGATCAAACCTGAGAGACCACAGCAGGGCGTTCTTACCGTTTACAGGGCGCCTGCTTAAGATTACTCACTTCAGCCTCGGTTGTAGGCTTCCACGTTTCTTTGATGGTCCGCACGGTGTACGTTCCATTTGCATCCATCGGTGAATGCCCATTTACAATGCCGCTGTTATCATATTCCGCTAAATCTAGTGCGACGATTATCTTCCCGGGTCCAAATTCCACATAACCCATTAAATTTTCGTAATTCCAGGGAAACTCGATACACCGCCATTGGGGTGTAAGAATTAGCTCACTCGAGGGAATCTTGCCGTCAACCTTGTTGGTGTAAATCCAATAAGAGCTGTCCCATTTGTACAGTTTCCAATCGAAAAGATTGTGGGGATTTCCACCTCTGCCCTCCCAGTGCCCTTTTATCTGCACTTCATAGATATACCCATTTGCTCCAGGGCGGATAATGACCTCTTGGTCAAACGCACCATCACGGTAACATCCACTCAGAAACAAGAAGAGTGCAACACCATAGAGTCTAAGATAGCCCATTCGTGCAGCTCCTCTTCCTACCGAGCACTCATTCATGCGAAAAGCACAGATACCCTATGGGCTGATAGCTTCAAGGACATCAGCTTCCACTCCCTCAGCGGGGTGGAAGGGCGGACCTTTCGGAAGTCGTCATAGCGGGCATGGAGAGATGACAGCCATAAGGATGCCGCAGTGCGACGACATGCGATTCTCATCGCGTTTTAGAGTCGCACGCGATGAGTACGGAGCCTGAAGCAGCCTCTATTCATCGCATCGTGGCGACTCTCGAAAGATCTGCCCTTCCACTCCGCACCCCTCTCCCATCCTAACGGGGACAGGCACCGCCGGGTGGCGGAGCCAGTCCCCTACAGACCGGCTTCTTTGAGCACTTGCCCGGTGTAGGACCGCTTGGACTTCGCCACTTCGCGAGGCGGGCCTTCGACGACGATTTCGCCGCCGCGATCGCCGCCCTCGGGACCGAGGTCAATGACCCAGTCGGCGTTCTTGATGACGTCGAGATTGTGCTCAATGACGAGGACCGTATTGCCCGCTTCCACCAGCCGATCCAGCACATCGATCAGCCGCTGCACATCGGCAAAATGCAAACCGGTGGTCGGCTCGTCCAGAATGTACATGGTCCGTCCCGTCGGACGTTTCGAAAGTTCGCGCGAGAGCTTGACGCGCTGAGCCTCGCCGCCGGAAAGCGTCGTGGCGGACTGGCCGAGCTTCACATAGTGCAAGCCGACATCGTGCAGCGTTTCCAGCTTCCGCTTGATAAAGGGAATGTGCTCGAAGAACTCCACCGCATCGTCGACGGTCATGTTCAACACATCGGCGATGCTCTTGCCCTTATGCAGAATCTCCATCGTCTCGCGGTTGTACCGCTGCCCTTTGCAGACCTCACAGGTCACATAGACGTCGGGCAGGAAATGCATCTCGATCTTGATCAGCCCGTCGCCCTGACAGGCTTCGCACCGCCCGCCTTTAACATTGAAACTGTAGCGGCCCGGCTTGTAGCCACGAACTCGGGACTCGGGAAGATTCGAATAGAGATCCCGGATGAAACTGAACAGGCCGGTGTAGGTCGCCGGGTTGGAGCGAGGCGTGCGGCCGATCGGCGATTGATCGATGTCGATAACCTTATCCAGCGCATCCACGCCGCGCAGTTCCTTGCAGCCGTCGATCTTGGGCTTCTTCTGATAGAGCATCTGCGAGAGCGAATGGAAGAGCACTTCGAGCACGAGCGTGCTCTTCCCCGAACCGGAGACGCCGGTCACACAGGTCAACATGCCCAGCGGAATCTTCGCCGTCACATTCTTGAGATTGTGCTTCTGCGCGTTCGCGACTGTGAGATAGCCCTTCGGCTTGCGGTCTCGCTTGGGCAGCGAAACGGTCTGAATGCCGCGCAGATACTGGCCGGTGATGGAATCGGGATTCCCCATCACCTCTTGCGGCGTGCCCTGGGCGATAACATGGCCGCCGTGCGTGCCGGCGCCGGGCCCCATGTCGAGCAGGTGATCCGCGGCCATCATCGTTTCGGCGTCATGCTCCACCACCACGACCGTATTGCCGAGATCGCGCAGCCGCAGCAGCGTCTGCAAGAGCCGGCGGTTGTCGCGCTGGTGCAATCCAATCGACGGTTCGTCGAGAATGTAGAGCACGCCGACGAGGCCCGAGCCAATTTGCGTCGCCAAACGAATGCGTTGGCCTTCGCCGCCGGACAAGGTCGCGGCCGCCCGATCCAGGGTCAGATAATCCAGCCCCACATTCACCAGAAAGCCCAGCCGTTCGCGAATCTCTTTCAGGATGCGATGCGCGATGACGAGCTCACGGTCCGTAAACTTCAGCGAGACAAAAAATTCCGCCGCCGCCCGGATCGACAGACTCGTGACTTCGGCGATGGATTTCTTCTCCAGCTTGATCGCGAGACTTTCTGGCTTGAGCCTGGCGCCATGGCAGACCTCGCAGGCATCCAGCAACGTAAAGTCTTCTTCTTCCGAGGCCCCGGGGGTCATGGCGTAGCCGATACCGTCACAGGCCGGACAAGCCCCGTGCGGGCTGTTGAAGGAGAAAATGCGCGGTTCGACTTCAGGGTAACTCACGCCACACTTGATACAGGCCAGCTTGTCGCTATAGAGCCGGGTCTTGCCGTTGTCGGTCAGGACCGCGACCAGCCCGCTGGTCAGCTTCAGCGAGGTCTCGACCGAGTCGGCCAGTCGTCGCATCAGCGCATCACCCGCCTTCATGACGAGGCGATCGACGATGATTTCAATCGTGTGCTTTTTCTGTTTATCGAGGACGATGTCCTCGCCGAGGTCGACGATCTCCCCGTTCACGCGGGCCCGGACATAGCCGGCCTTGCGCATCTCTAACAACTCTTTGCGATATTCCCCTTTGCGCCCCCGCACGATCGGCGCCAGAACTTGAAACTTCGCGCCCTCAGGAAGACCCGCAATGGCATCGACCATCTGCTGCACCGTCTGCGCAGCGATTTCTTCTCCGCACTGAAAACAGTAGGGCCGCCCGACCCGCGCAAACAACAATCGCAGATAGTCGTAGATCTCCGTGACCGTCCCGACGGTGGAACGCGGATTGTGACTGGTGCTCTTCTGCTCGATGGAAATGGCCGGCGACAATCCCTCGATCGAATCGACATCCGGCTTGCCCATCTGCTCAAGAAACTGTCTGGCGTAGGCCGACAGCGATTCGACATAGCGCCGCTGTCCTTCGGCATAAATGGTGTCGAACGCGAGCGACGACTTGCCTGACCCGCTCAAGCCGGTAATGACGACCAGCTTGTCGCGTGGAATGACGACGTCGATATTTTTGAGGTTATGTTCGCGGGCGCCTTTTATGGTGATCGTATTGCTCATAAGCGCGGGATTATACCATGGCCGTCCGGTTGCCTTGACAAAGTCTGAAGGCAGGTGCTACCACGGCGCCATGGTACAAACGCGACCGCCCTCTGCTTCATCCGGCACCCAAGTCCCCGCGCAGGCGGTCTCGACCTGGTCCGGACCTGCGCGCGAACAGGCCGTGCAGCGGATGTTCACCGCCATCGCGGGCGTCTACGACCTCAATAACACGCTCCTGAGCTTCGGACTCCATTACCGCTGGAAGAAAATCACGGCGTCGCTCGTCCCGCCAGTCGAACAGGGCACCGCGCTCGATGTAGGAGCCGGCACGGCCGACCTGGCCCTGTTGGTCGAGCCCCGCATGGGAACTAACGGCCGCGTGGTCGCGTCCGATCTCAATCACGCCATGCTCGCCGAAGGGCTCAAGAAGGTGGACCTCAAAGGTCGCACGGGAAGAATCGCCTGTCTGCAAGCCAATGCGGAACATCTCGGATTCACGGACAACACATTCGATGCGGTGACGACCGGATTCTGCATGCGCAATGTCGGAAACCTGCCGCAAGCGGTCGGCGAAATTCGCCGGGTGATGAAACCGGGTGGCACGTTTGTCTGCCTGGAGTTCTCTCGGCCGGTCTTTGGCTGGCTGCGGGCGCTCTATGATTGGTACTCGTTTAAATTGCTGCCTTGGGTTGGAACGAAGGTCGCGCGGGATACCACCGGCGTGTATGAGTATCTCCCCGCCTCGATCCGCACGTTTCCCGATCAGGAGCGGCTCTGCCAGGTTCTGCGCGAGGCCGGCTTCCGACAGGTGTCCTATCAGAATCTGACCGGCGGCATTGTGGCCATCCATGTGGCGGTGAAATAAGCCCATGAATTCCGTTCTCTACGTTTTTCTGCCATGCAAGAAGGTCTATCCGATAGGAATCACCTATCTGGCTGACTTCATTCACCGCCGCCAGCCGGACGTACGTCAGCAAATCCTCGATCTGTCACTCTTTCCCGTTTCCCAGCGCAGCCAGGCCCTGCGCGATGCGGCGACCGCCTTCAAGCCTGACCTGGTCTGTTTTTCCTGGCGGGATATTCAGATTTTCTCCCCCCATGAAGGCGATTCGTCGCTGGAACATGCGTTCAACTTCTACTTTGCCAGCAACCCGCTCAAGCGCGTGGTGGCCTCGTTTGCGGGCGTGCAGCAGCTCTACCGCTACTACAGCCACATCTACAAAATTCTGTCGTATCCCTGGTTGATCCGCAAAGAGTTTTCCAAGGCGCAGATCATGATCGGGGGCGGAGCCTTTACGGCCTTTGCCGATCAGCTCATCGAGAAATTGCCGGAGGGCACGATCGGCCTGCTCGGCGAAGGGGAAGATGCGATCCTGAAAGTGATCGAAGGACGCTCAATCGAAGACGAACGCTACATTATTAAAGAAGGCGGAAAAGTTCGGAAAGGCCAGCAGGGCTCTCCGGCGCTGCTTGATGCCCTGACCGTCGATCTTCCTTATCTGACGTCGATTTTCCCTCAGCATCGCGAATTTATCGGCGAATCGATCGGCGTGCAGACGAAACGGGGCTGTCCCTACGACTGCGCCTTCTGCCTCTACCCCTATATTGAAGGGAAACGGGTCCGGTATCGGCCGCCCGCCATGGTCGTGAAGGATATTTCCCAGCATTACCATCAGTGGGGAGCGCGGCGGTTCTGGTTTACCGACGCGCAGTTCATCACTGGGAAAGAAGCCTATCCCCAATGCACGGAGATTCTGGAACGGATTGTCAGTGAAAAGTTGGAGATCGAATGGTCCGGCTATATCCGCACCTCTCTCATTACGCCTGAGCTGGCGAAGCTGATGGTCCGATCGGGCGTCGGAGATCTGGAAGTGGCGATTACATCCGGATCCCAGGAGGTGCTGAACAACCTGCATATGGGGTTCAAGCTCGAACGCCTCTATGATGGATGCCGCTACCTGGCCGAAGCCGGATTCAAAGGCAAAGTCATCCTGAACTATTCGCTCAATTCTCCCAAAGAGACGGAAGAGACGCTCTTGCAAAGTGTGGAGTCCTATAAGATCGTCGCCTCGATCCTTGGAGAAGAACGGGTGTTCCCCCTGATGTTCTTCCTGGGCATCCAGCCGAATACCGACCTTGAGCAGCGCTTGCTTGAAGAAGGGTACCTATCAGCCGGCTATAACCCCTTGATGCTCACCCCGACCAGCATCCGGAAGCTGCTCTATAACCCAGCCCCTCTCAACGGCTTCATTGCCAAAGCCTGTCTGAAGGCCTGGGAACGGAAGGAAGGCAGTCGCGATCCAAGGAAATGGACCGGCTCCCTCTCTCAAACAGCGTCCGCCGACACGACGGGGCAATCCGGCCAATATGCCGACAAGAGCCTGGTCAAAGGGATCGAGGGGAACTCCGGCCGGGATGCATTGCTCTCACTAGAAGAGATTCTTCGGTCGCGCAAAAACCTGTCTTCTTCTGCGCCCTCCTCCTCAAAATCATCCGCGACACCCGTTTCCTAAGCTCACCGTTCACGAGGCCGTTGACTCTGGATCTGCGCCTTGCATTCCAGAACGGGCCAATGCTATCATCCGACCTCTTTTATGCCGGGGATCTCAGGCAACCGTTTGGTTTTTCTCACAATTATGACGGTTCGCCCCGACAAAAAGAGGCCTTGGAGGAGGCGTCTCAATGTATAAGACCATCTATATCCCGGTCGATAATTCCGACCATTCCAATACAGCCGTCGACGTGGGCGTCGAGTTCGCGAAGACCTTCGGATCCAAGATTGTCGGCAGCCACGTCTACGCGGCGAAGATGCACGACAAACGCTTCAAGCAGATGGAAGCGGGACTGCCGGAGGAGTATCACGATGAAAAGGAACTGGACCGCCAGCGGCAGATCCACGATTCGCTGATCACGCGCGGGCTCCAGATCATCACGGACTCCTACCTCGACTACGTCGACAAGAAATGCAACGAGTCCAACCTCCCGATTGAGCGGAAATCCCTTGAGGGCCGCAATTGGAAGGTGCTGGTCGAAGATATCAATACCAACGCCTACGATCTGGTCATCATGGGCGCGCTGGGCGTCGGCGCGGTAAAAGACAGCGTGATCGGCAGCAATACCGAACGCGTGATCCGCCGCATCCGCAACTCGGACATGTTCATCATCAAGAACACCGAGCCGATGAACAATGGCAAGATCGTAGTGGCGGTCGACGGCAGCCCCTACTCATTCGGCGGATTAATGACGGGCCTGGCCCTCGGCAAAGCCTTTAATCGTCCGGTTGAAGCCATCGCGGCATTCGATCCCTATTTCCACTATGCCGCCTTCCACAGCATCTCGGGCGTATTGAACGAAGAGGCCGGCAAAGTCTTCCGCTTTAAAGAACAGGAAAAGCTCCACGAAGAAATCATCGACAGCGGCCTGGCCAAAATTTACCAGTCGCATCTCGATATTTCCCGAGAAATCGCCCAGGCCGAGGAAACTGACGTCAAGACGACGCTCCTCGACGGCAAGGCGTTTGAAAAGATCATCCAGTATGTCCGCAAGGATGTCCCCTGGCTGCTGATCGTCGGCCGCATCGGCGTCCATAGCGATGAAGATATGGATATCGGCAGCAACACGGAGAATCTCTTGCGCAGCGCTCCGTGCAATGTCTTAGTGTCCAATCGCAAGTATGTGCCCCCGATCGATACCCAGGCCGAGTACACCATCGCCTGGACGGAAGAGTCCCTTCGCCGCATGGAAAAGATCCCGATCTTCGCCCGTGGCGTCGCCAAGACGGCCATTCACCGCTATGCGATCGAAAAGGGCCACACGATTATCAGCAACACCGTCATTGATGCTGCGGTCGGCCACATTCTCCCCAAGGGCGCGATGGACGCGATGCGCGCGTTGGGCGGCAACCTTGAAGCGGCCGGAATCGATCGCGACAAGATGCAGGCGGACGATTCGGTCGCCCAAGACCTCATGGGGAACACCCTGAGCGGCATGATGACCGGCATTGTAGAAGAGAAACCGAAGAATTCTGCCGGAACCCAAGCCTATCTCGACCGCATGAGCCAAAACTACTTCGTGTGCGACGGCTGCGGGTATATCGGAAAGGGCGACACGCCGGTGAAATGCCCGGTCTGCTCAGCCGACGGCGACAAATTCAAGCTGGTCGATAAACAGATCTTCGAAGCGGCCGCCAAAGCCGAAGGCGAACTGGAAACCGATCTGGCCTATGACGATGTCCCTATGCAATGGACGAAGGACGCGAAGGAAGCGATCCGCGCGGTTCCCGCCGGCTTCCAACGCCGTCGCGCCAAAGCCAGGATCGAAAAGAGCGCCAGAAAGCTCGGCATGACGACAATTACATTGGAATACGCCGCTCCTACGATCAAAGAAGCAGCGGATGAAGACTATCAACCCATTTTCGCAAATAAAGGCACCGGCACCTCGCCGGCCGCTGAGGTCAAGCTCGCCGCAACGACCACGAATGGGACGAACGGCGAACATGCAAACGGCAACGGCACCGCTAAGCCAGAAGAGACCTCTCCGTTTACCTGGAGCGCCGACGCCCAGGCTCGGCTGGAGCGGGCTCCGGAAGGTTTTATGCGCGATTGCACCAAGGCCTTGATCGAAAAGCATGCGGAGAAGATCGGAGCGACCCTCATCACGGCTGAAGTGGCCAATGAAGGCATCGAACAGGCCAAGGGCTATATGGCCGACGCCATGAAGACAGGCAATCTCAAAGACATGATTGCCAATCTGACCGGTTCGAAGTCCGGGGCCAACTGATGGGTAAATCGCTCCCGATGCTGGGCCTTCCCTCGTTGCAGGGAGCGCTCGGGTCGCTTCAACAGCAGATCACGCAGTTCATGACCCCCGCGCCGAAGGGCGAAGGAGTCTATGACGGCCGGACCGTCGATGACTTCAAGCCGTATCTCGTTGCGCTCAATCTGACAAAGCGCTGCAATCTCAAATGCGATCACTGCTACCTCGATGCCACCACTAAATCGGCCGGCGGCGACGACGAGCTCTCGACTGAAGAGTGCTACAAACTCATCGATCAAATCGCAGAAGTGAATAAGGGCTGCCTGCTGGTCATTACCGGCGGAGAGCCGCTGGTCCGTCCCGACATTCTCGACATCGCCCGCCATGCGGTGAAACTCGGCTTCATGGTCGTCTTCGGCACCAACGGCATGCTCATCAACGACCAGATGGCCAAGGCCCTGGTCGAGATCGGCGTCATGGGCGTCGGCATCAGCATCGATTCGCTCGATGCCGCCAAACACAATTCTTTCCGTGGCGTCCCGGGCGCCTGGGAAGCCGCTGTGGCCGGCATTGAAGCCAGCAAGCGCAATGGCCTTCAATTCCAAGTCCATTTCAGCGCGCAGCCGATGAACTATCAGGAGCTGCCGGCGGTCATCGAATGGTCGCATCAACTCGGCGCGCGGGTGCTCAATGTGTTCTTCATGGTCTGCACGGGCCGTGGCGAAGAGCTCACGGACATTACGCCGGCGCAGTACGAAGAAGTGCTGGGCTACCTGGTCAATTGCCAGGACAACTACAAGGGCATGCTGGTCCGCGCCCGTTGCGCTCCCCACTTCAAGCGCTTGGCCTATGAGAAGGATCCGAACTCTCCCATCACAAAAGCCACCGGCTACATGGGCGGCGGTTGCCTCGCCGGCACGAACTACGCGCGGGTCACACCGAACGGCGAATTGACGCCCTGTCCGTATATGCCGCTTTCGGCCGGCAATGTCCGCGAGAATAGTTTCGTCGACCTGTGGGAAAAGTCCGACGTCTTCAATTCCTTCCGCTACCCACAGCTCAAGGGGAAATGCGGCGACTGCGAATATACCGATATCTGCGGCGGCTGCCGCGCCCGTCCCTACGTAGATCATGGCGACTGGCTGGATGAAGACGAATGGTGTCTCTACACGCCCAAGGGCGGAGAAAAGATTAAAGTCGCCTTCAACGTCGCGGAAGAATCCGCAATCCCCTGGGACGAGGCATCCGAGCTGCGCTTGAGCCGCATTCCCTATTTTCTCCGCGCGATGGTCAAGAAGGGCGTCGAGAAGCACGCCCGCGAGAATAGCGTCCCGCTGATCACCATTGAGTTGATGGAAGAACTCAGGAAAAAGCGATTCGGCAACGACGCGCCCGTCTTCAATTTCGACATGAAGGGTAAAGAGTGAGGTCGTAACGGCGGCGAACGGTTGCTGTCTTCCCTCACGAATGCGCTATGGATGCCCTCCAAAGTATTACGACGGATCTGAACACTCTGATTCCGATCATCAATCACTGGTTCCACCTGCTGTCCGCCATCATTTGGATCGGAGGGCTGGCGTTTCTCGTCATGGCCGTGACCCCGGGCCTAAAGAAAGCCGTGGCGAAAGAGCAGATTAAGCCCATCAGCGACGTGTTTTACCAACACTATAAGAAGATCGCCGGAATTCTTTTAGTGGTGCTGCTGTTTACCGGCGGGGTCAACCTGCACTACGTCAATCAGGTCATGACCTCGCAGACGCAACTGGGCATCCAGCACAATGCCAAGTACTTGACCGTGTTCTTCATCAAGCTTGGATTAGTCCTCTGTCTCATGACCCTGTTTCTCTATACCGTCATCTTCAAGTCAGATGATGACGTAGAGGCCGACGAGGATTATGAAGTCATTCCCTATCAACGTGCGGCTCTCTGGATGGGGTTTTTCATTGTCCTCTGTGCGGCCGCAATGAAACATCTCCACCTATAAGCGCGTCGTCCCCTCGCTCTCGCTCCCACGCTGTATCAAAGCAGATAGCGCTCGTACTGTTTCAGATACATTGATTCGCCATCGGTTATTTCCTCTCGCCAGGAATTTTCTCCACCTCATTTCCGCATCATAAAAAATCAATGCTTTAGGACTCCTTTGCTTGAACGAGGGCTGCGCTATGTCTGGTACGCCCATTGCTGTAGCACTGGTACGTACTTGTTCTCCCTAGGGCCCATTCGAAGAAAGGATCGTTCCTTTTGGCTATGACGTCTTTTTCATTCAGTACTCCATTCGATCGGATATGGCATGGCGCGACGCCGCCAGTTACGCACCTTGTCTCTGAGGGTTCCCCTCTGCAGGGTGATGCTGTTCTTGGATTGTGCCCATCCAAAAGCACGCTGGTGCCTTCGTCCATCGCCATGAGCGCCGTGCCTCCGAAAGGAGGCACGGCCTATCGTACTCATTGTTTCCAACAGGTTCGACACAACGCTTTGCGTATCGCCGTCATCATGAAAGGGTTGCTATGTTGATGATTCATCCTCCGGCAGAGTCGACCATGGGGATCAGCTCACAATCAGAACGTCCGCCATCTCAAAAAGAGCCTCGACGGGTCTCTTTACAGCACAAGCCGACGACCAGGCTGACGATCACGCTGTCATTGCAACTGGTCAATCAACTGCGAGATGCCGCCTACTGGACGCCGCAGACCACACTGGCCTGGCTCGTTGAAGACGCCCTTCGTGCGGCCCTCACGACGATGGAAGCCACAAATCGTGGCCCATTCCCCCCTCGTGAGCAAGAACTGAAAGCTGGGCGCCCGCGCGGAACGCGGAAGGCAGGACAAACCAAGACACTCTTGATCCGGCAAACGATATCCGGACAACCCGGCGGATCGGCGGCACTCTCATCGAAGAAATGGCCCGCGCCACCGAATCACAGCGGAATCAACACGCCATCCGTCGCAACCAGCACGGAAGAGCGCGTAAGAAACTGAGCGTCTGGCTTTCCAGTTCCGCTATGTGGAAGAGGGAGTCGTGATCGGACAATCAGGATGTGCGCGGGCCTGAGAAGGCCCGCTTGAATACGGCCTTCAGCCCGAAATAGGCGAACGAATCTTTCAGATTTGAGTAGAACCGTTGGAACCGCCCCATCTCAGGATTCGTCACATACTCCATCGTCAGCGCAACCCGCTCCTCGCCTTCTGCCAGAGGGGTGACCGCATGCCAGAGCTTGTCACCGTTGAAGATCACCATGTCTCCGGGCTCGGTGATGAGTTCCAGATGCTGCGTCTCCTTCGCAGGGTCGTCCTTAAACAGATCGCACACCAACTTGCAGTGCGTTGAGCGGTCGACCATCCCCATCAAGATCGTATAGCGCGCACCCTTGTAGTACGACGTATCGTAATGATACCCGATGTGGTCCCCCGCCTCCGTGTAGTAGTAGAGGGCGCAGGAATGCGGGTCATCGTCCGGGCACAACAGCAGATTCGCCTGCACCAACCGGTTCAGAAAACTGCGATAGGCGGACGACCGGTAAAGATCGAGGAACAGGGGCGCCTGTTCCTGCACCGTGTAGTAACTGACGCTGCCGCCTTTTTTGTGGCCGGGAATATAGTTGCGGTTGATGCGCGGCTTGAGCTCGTTCGCCTGCGGCACAAACGTCGACTCGACAAACGACCGCGGAAGAAATTGCTTGATGACAAGAAACTCGTTCTGCTCCCAATAGGCCTTGTGCAACCGGTCGAAATCGAGGGCCGCAACGGCCTGGTCTACGGCTTCCGTCACTGACATCATGCTGATCGATTGCATGTGCGCTCTAGCCTCCCGCATCACCCATCCACCAATCTCACCTGGACGTACCGGAGCGGTTAATTCAACACCGGGGCTTTCACCACTTCGACGTCGGCAGGCGCTTTGAACTCGAAGACCTCTTCCCCCAGTCCAAGATTCGGCTTCAACGATGAAAACTCAAAGGTGGCGACATTCCCGCTGATCTCATGCAGCCACACCGTGCGAATAAAATAGGTCTTCGGAAAGACCTCCACGACAATCCGCTGCACATGCCGCGAGGGATCCGTCTCCCGTCCCTTCGGCACCAGACTCAAGAGGCGAAGCCCGCCCACGCCGCGCTCTTTCCCGGTTGCCGGAGAAATCTCAAATGATTCGTCCAGCTTCGCCGCGCCTTGGAGAAGCTCCAACGGGGCTTGCGAGGCCGCCATGTGTGTCAGCTTGCCGATGAGCACCTGCTTATGTTCCGGCACATACACTTTGACGTCGTCATGATTCACATAAATCTGCTCATTCGCCGGATCGAGATAGTCCCACCGCAGGCGTCCCGGCTTTTTGATGTAAACCTTGCCCGAAGAAGTCACCGGCCGCTCAAATCCTTCAATCCTGGTCTTTTGCGTAAAGTCCGCCTGAAGATCTTTGGTTTTCTCATAGCGAGCCTGCAACTGCTTCACGACCTCGTGAACTTCCTGCATCGCCTTCTCATTGGGCAGCTCTTCCGCGCCCCAGACAGACCAGACCGGCACGCAGGCGACCATCCCGACCACCACCCAGGCTTTCCATATGCTCATGCTTCAGTTGCTCCCACTGGTCCACGGCGACCCAGCACTTCCCTACGCCCGTCCCGGCCCGCCGCTCCGACGATTCCATCCGCTTCCATTTGTTCGATCATCCGAGCAGCGCGGGGATAACCGACGCGCAACCGGCGCTGAATCAGCGACGCGGACGCCTGCCCGCTCGTGAGCACCAAGTCTTTCGCCTGCTCGTAGACTTCGTCTTTCGCTTCCTCTTCCGCTGCATCTTCCTGCTTCAACGACTGCAGCTCAGGATCATATTTGGGCAACGCTTGTTTCTTCACAAATTCCACGACGCGCCGCACATCGTCATCGGACACGAACGAGCCGTGCAACCGGGCGAGCCGTCCCGTGCCCGAAGCCAGATATAACATGTCGCCGCGGCCCAACAACGCTTCGGCGCCGTTGGCATCCAGAATCGTGCGCGAGTCGGTCTTCGATGACACTTGGAAGGCGATTCGGGCAGGGAAGTTCGCCTTGATCAGGCCCGTCAGCACATCCACCGACGGCCGCTGCGTCGCCAGCACGAGGTGGATGCCGGATGCTCTGGCCATCTGCGCCAGGCGGGCGATCTTGTCTTCCACATCTTTCGGCGCCACCATCATCAAATCGGCCAACTCGTCGATCATCACGACAATATAGGGCAGCGGCTCAGGCGGCGTCGGACGATCACGAGGGGCCGGATCGACTTCGGGATCCGTCGATTCACCGGCGGAAAGGCGCTGCTCTTCCGTCAGGAACTGCATCGGCAATTCCGGCTGATTCGCCGCCGCCGTCTCTTCCGCAAACACCTCATGCAACCCTGCCACCTTGCGATTATAGGCGTCGATATTCCGCACACCGGCTTCCGACAGCAACTTGTACCGCCGTTCCATCTCAGCCACCACCCATCCCAACCCGCGCGCCGCCGACTTCGCATCGGTGATGACGGGCCGCAGCAAGTGGGGAATACCGTCATACGACGAAAATTCCAGCATCTTCGGATCGATCAAGAGCAACTTGACTTCGCTCGGCCGAGCGGAAAACAGAATGCTCAATAACATTGTATTGAGTCCAACGCTCTTGCCGGCACCGGTGGCACCGGCCACCAGCAGATGCGGCATCGTCTTAAGGTCTGCGATCGCAGGAGCGCCGAAGATATCCTTGCCCAGCGCCAGCGTAAGCTTTGAGCGGGCCTTCGTGAAGGTCTCGCTCATCACCACTTCTTTCATCGACACCGTTTCGCGGGCCAGGTTCGGCACTTCGATTCCAACCACCGACTTCCCAGGGATCGGCGCGACAATGCGCAAACTGATCGCCTTTAATCCCAGGGCCAGATCGTCCGCCAGATTCACAATCCTCGCCACCTTCGTTCCGGGCGACGGTTCAAACTCATACATCGTCACGACCGGTCCTGGCCGCACCTCCGTCACCTTGCCGATGATTCCAAAGCTGGCCAATGCGCGCGTCAGCACATCCGACTGGGCCTTCAATTCATCATCCGACATGCGCGTGATCGGACCGGTCGGATCGCTCAACAGCACATCCGGATCGGGAAGTTCATAATCCCCGGCATCGACCTGCGTCGAAACGGCCTCCACCTCCTGGTCGTTCGCTTCGGCGGGAGCAGGAAAGGACGCGATCGGCGGCTGAATCACCGGCCACTCCGTCACCGCGGCCGGCTCATATTCTTGGACCGCTGAAGCCTCGGCAATCTCTTCCGCGGCAGGCAGGACACTTTCTTTCACCACTCGGCTCCGCTGCCGTCGATTACCGGTCTCTACCGGTGGTTCATCCACCGGTTCCGGCATCCATGCTGCCAGCTTCTCTCTCCAGGCTGCCCAACGCTCCGGGAAGCCCTGAACCAACTCAGTCAATGACAGCGGTGTCGTGAACAGAAGCGAGACCAAGAAACTGGCCAGTATCACAATGTGGGCGCCGGTGCTGGCAAACCAAGATCGAAGTCCATCGGCCAGGACTTGTCCGAACACGCCTCCCGCCATCCCTCGATGCACGAAGCCGCTGCTCAACGTAGGCACGGCCGTGGCTTCGAGATGTAGAAAGGCACTCAGGAACAGGACCGCTCCGAGCGAACTGACGGCCGTGCGCAGCCGGATACTGACGGGACTCTGAGAAAAGCAGCGCAAGCCGAGTTTGCCGAGCAAGGGAGGAAACAGGTAGGCCGCCCCGCCGATCAGGAAAAAAAATCCCCCGGCAAGGACCGCCCCGAATGAACCGATCAAATTGCGCGGCGGGGCCGAAGCCGGAGCGCCGGACGCCACTGTCTCGGCTTCACCCGGCACAAATGACAGCAGGCTTAACAGCGTGAGCAAGCTCAGCGCGACTAAGATCACGCCAATGACTTCACGCTGGATATGGGAAGGAGGAGCGGGGGCGCGGCGGGCTTCACCCCGCTTCGCCGACGTAGTAGCACCCATGCCGCGGATGCTAACACAGGGGGGAAAGCGTTTCAAACAATGGCGCCGGAACAAGACTGAGCATGCCGCGATCCCGACGCCCAGCAGTTATCCCGGGGAGAGCATGCCCCGCGTCAGCTGGATCAATTGCTCACGCGACAACACTTCCGCTCTGACGGAAGGCGAGAGAGCCAGGCGGTCAAGCGCTCCGGCAATGCGCCCCTGATCGTAGCCTTCGTCCTTGAGCGAGTTCACCAGCGTCTTGCGCCGGTGGGCGAAGGCGGCCTTCACAAGCGCCGCAAACTTCGGCTCTTCTGCAGCGCTGAGCTCCCGCTGCACTCTCGTCCGCAGCAAGACCACCGCGGACCCAACTTCCGGCCGGGGCCGGAAACATTGGGCGGACACGCGGAAGGCTTTGGTGATCTCAGCGGCATACTGCGCCATGACGGACAAGACGCCATAGTCGGAGCTGCCGGGCTTAGCGACCAAACGGTCGGCCACTTCATTCTGAAGCATCAGGACTAAGCGGGGGAATCGATCCCGCTGATCCAGCAATCTGAACAACAACGGCGTCGAGATGTAATACGGCAAATTAGCCACCACGATGGTTCCGCTCGGCAGATTTTCCACGGGATAGACCAAGGCGTCATCAAGCACGAGGGTCAGATTGGGAAACTCCGCCTGCCGTTCAGTGAGATAGGCATAGAGCCGCGGGTCGATCTCCACGGCCGTGACATGGCCAGCGGTCTTACAGAGCACCTCCGTTAGCACACCGCGACCCGGGCCAATTTCTAGGACCGGGTCGTTCTGGGAAATGTCCGCCAGCGCCACGATTTTGCGCACGATGTTGGGATCGATGAGAAAGTTCTGACCGAGCCGTTTGATCGCGGCGGGAGGATCGGCCGGAGAATTCAAGAAAGGATCCGACTGTCCCACGCCTCACGCACCAGGAGGGGTGCGTGGGGTTGCCGCCAACTGCTTGGCCAACGTCGCCAGCGGCGTACGGTAGCCGTCAATCGTGTCGTTGAACTCTTCGACCAAATCGTTGGTAAACGACGGCCCCGGGTGAATCGCGGCAAACTTCTGCCCCTCAGCCGGCCCCACCGCCTCGGTAATGAGCGTGACCGTGCGGGCTTTCCACTTCGCCACCCGCTCGTCACCCGCCACCGTGTTCAAATCCTCGCGCGTTTGCTTGGCCAGCGCGTCCAGTTCTTTGATCTGCTGCTGAACCACTGCCAGGCCCTTAGATACTTCCTGCGACATATCGGCGGAGTCCTTCCTATTTGACGCGCGCCATCGCACGATTTTGGGCAATCCTGGCGGCCAGCGTCATCGCTTCCACCAGGCTGCCGGGATCAGCCACGCCTTTCCCGACAATATCGAACGCCGTGCCGTGATCGACGGAGGTGCGGATGATCGGGAGTCCGACCGTCAAGTTCACGCAGGTCCCGAACGCCACGAGCTTCAATGGGATCAAACCCTGGTCATGATACATCGCCACGATACCGTCATACTGCCCCTTGACCGCTTTCCCGAATAGCGTATCGGCCGGCTGTGGATCGCTGGCCATGATCCCCTGCGCCTGCGCGGCACGGGCGGCAGGAAGAATCACTCGGGCCTCCTCATTACCGAAGAGCCCATGTTCACCGGCATGGGGGTTCAATGCGGCGACTCCGATTCTGGGCTTCTTGATGCCATAGAGATCGGTAAGCGCCCGATGGGCGAGTCGAATCGCCTTTTCAATCTTCGCCTGCGTCAGGAGCTTGGACAAATCCTTGATCGCCACATGCGTCGTCACGAACATGATGCGCAGCGGCCCGCCGACGATCATCATGCCGGATTCTTTGGCGCGAGTCAGATCCGCTAGCAGTTCGGTATGGCCCGGGTAGTGACAGCCCGCCATGTTGATGGCTTCTTTATTGATCGGCGCCGTGACGATACCGTCGATACAGCCGATTTCCGCCAGATGCACGGCTTTCTTGATGAACTCGACGGAGGCCGCGCCGGTTTCCGCCGCCGCGATGCCTAATGCAAATTTCTTCAGTGGCTTCTCCATCGGATCAAGCACGGCCACGGCATTCCCCTTCGGCGGAACGGGATCGTGACCCTGCACCGGCACCACCGCCAGCTTGAGCCCTAACTTCTTGACGGTCCGCTCCATGACCGACACAGACCCGATCACCAGCGGCAAACAGAGGCGCTGCACCTCTCGACCCGCCAGCGCTTTGGCGATCACCTCCGGACCGATCCCGGCGGGATCGCCCATCGTGATCCCAAGCAGGGGCAATGACGGTTGCGTGCTGACTGAACGTTTAGAAGGCATAGAGATACACCGTATACCCCACATACAGGATGGCGCCAGCGCCCAGCAGCGCGGGCTGCCATCGACCGCCGACGAGAATTTGGAGCAGGCAAAGGCCTGCCGCGACCATGGCCAAGACCATGGTGAGCATCGCTGACGGGGCCAGCGCCCACTCAGTTCCGATCAACCCCACCGAGACAGGAAAGGTCCCCTGGAACACCATGGCTCCGGTGACATTCCCGATCGCCAGACGATCTTTTTTCCGATAGAGCCAGAGAAAACTGTTCGACATTTCCGGCAATTCCGTCGCCAGCGGAGCAATGAGCAACGCCAGAATCAGCGGGGAAACCGCAAACGTGGTCGCCACGGTCTCCGCGGCGGTCACAAATAAGTGCGCCCCCGCAATCAATCCACCGAGACCGGCCACCGCTTGCAGCCCGATCATCGTATACGACGGCGTCTGAGCTCGTTTGGCAAACACCAGCGGGTCCAGCGATCCTTCGCCACCGTCTTCATCCTCGGCGCTGAATTTGATCTTCATGTAGTAGATGTAGAGACCCATCAATCCGATCGCCGCCGCCACATGGACCGCATGGGAGGGAATGAACACGCAGCCCAGCGCGACGGCGTAGCCGACCGTAAAAAACGTCAGATCCGTCCGAACCTCACCGTAATTCAAATGGAACTGCGCCGACCGCTTGCCGGCGCGGGCAAACAAGATCAGCAGCAGGGCGAGAATCGGCAGTACCAGCGTACTGAGCATGAACGGGGCTCCGAGGATCGCGCCCAGACCGACGTCCGCTTCCTGCTGACTCTTCCCGAAAAAAATCGCGATGACGGGAATCGACGTTTCCGGCAAGGTGGTTCCGATTGCCGCAAAAATGCTGCCGACCGCGCCTTCGGAAATACCGAGCCGCTTCCCCAGCCACTCGATGGCATTGGTGAATAAGCTACATCCGCCCAGCGTGACGGCCACTGACACGAGAAACAACAGCACATAGAACAGCAGAGTCACGAGCGTTGTCCCTTCTTGCCCTTCCGCAGCGCCAACCGAGAGTACGCCACGCGCGCCTCATCCATGACATCTTTCAACGGACGGCCGGTTCGAACGGCAATCTTCTGGCAATCGACATATTCCGGCGCCGCCTTTTCCCACCCGGCTCCGACCTCGCCGACTTTCATCCGCACCGATCCGCCGGGTACCGCAACCGTTACAAATCGCCGCGGGAGCACCTGCCGGTCGAGCTCCTGAATCCGGACACCCAACGCCGTGGTTTCCTGCAAGACGACCTCCACCACCGCATCGATAGATGTGCGTGGCGCGAGACAACTCAGGATGACGCCGGGCCGGCTGCGTTTCATAATGACGGGAATCAACGCCACATCGAGCGCGCCCACAGCAAACAACTGCGCCATCACGTGCTCGTAGGCTTGAGGGTTCAGATCATCAAGATTGGTTTCGACCTGCACCACTCGGTCGGTCGGCCGCCCGCTGGCCGCTGTCTCATCGGCCAGAAAGACCCGGAGCGCATTGGGCCACCCCTCAGGATCGGCATCGCCGGCACCGTACCCGACTTGCGCAGACTCAAGCACGGGCATTGCTCCGAACGAAGTCGCCAGCGTACGCAACAGCGCCATCCCCGTCGGCGTCGCCAATTCGCAGCGTGGCCCGTCCGAATAGATGGGAATGCCCTTCGCAAGCGCGGCAACGGCCGGTCCGGGAACCGGGAGCAACCCGTGAGCAGTTCGTATCGTCCCGGCGCCGACATTTACCGGCGAAGCGGTGACCGTCGTGACTCCCAGCAGATGACAGCCCAATATGCCCCCTACGACGTCGATAAACGAATCGATCACACCGACTTCATGAAAATGGACATCGCGCTTTTCGACTCGATGGGCTTGCCCTTCGGCCTCCGCCAGATGGTCGAACACCGTCCGGCTCTGTTCTTTCACCACCGCCGGTAAAGTGCTGTCCGTCAGAATCTTGTGAATGCGGGAAAGCGTGAGCGGGCGATCGAATCCGCGTTGGATTGCCACCGTAATCTTGGTTGCATGCAACGCCCCGCGGTGCACCTGCCGCTGTTCAAGACGATATCCCGCTAATTTCAGACGTTTCAGTTCGGTCCGTAGCGTGGCCAGCGAAAGTCCGACATCGACGAGAGCGCCGAGCACCATGTCCCCGCTCACGCCCGAGAAACAATCGACATGCAACCGTCGTCCCACGCACACTCCTTATCGACACATCGTGAAAAATCCGCTCATCTTACCCAAGGCGCCGCACAACGGCAATCGCTTCATCGGGTGGTAGCGGCAGGATGCTCAAAAAGATCACGGCTCTCGCCCACCCAACCCCGGCGAGTCGTCCGCTCCGGTACGTGGAACCTCTGAGCGACGCGAGAACGACGCTGGCGGTCTTTTTCAGCATCCTGTGCGGTCTTTCATTGACAGCCCCTGGAGGCTATGTTATCCCCGGTACATGACGCACACATGTTTCGAATTCGCTTCCACAGCTGCACGGACTACTTCGATCACACGCGCGAGCCGCTCAACTCCGATCTTCCTCCTGCTTGGATGCCTGATCGGCTTTATGGCGATCGCTCCTGCCGACGGATTTGCCAAGACAAAGGCGCCGCGCGTCCCGCGCCCGGATCCGGAACTCAAAATTCTGGACTTACGCATCGCCCCAACGCCCTATGAGGCAGGCAACGGGTCCTTGGATTTTTCTATGAATATCCAGCTCCCGAAAGAGCTGAACGGCGCGACCGTCCTCGAAGTCTCTGCCCTGATCAGTTCTCCCTCGAAAACATCCTTGCGCTTTCTGACACATCGCCAGGCGCTTCAGCCGCAATCAACCAAGCCCGGCGAAGCACGAACAACCCTCCCGATCCGCCTGTCCTGGGATGGGAAGGACCACCGAAAGCAACTGGCCGGCCCAGGCGTCTATGCATACGAAGTCCGCACGAAATTGCTGGCGAACGGCGAGAAAGGGCTGCGCACCATGATGGTGGCTTGGCCTAAACGCGGGGAGCTGACCATTAAGTAGCGGCCGGCAAACGGGCGGCATTGCCCATCATATTGATGCGATGGGCGAGACATCCCGCCCCGAATCCATTGTCGATATTCATCACTCCGACACCCGCTGCGCAAGAATTCAGCATCGTGAGCAACGCGGCGAGCCCCCCGAAGCTTGCGCCGTAACCCCGGCTCGTCGGCACCGCCACGACAGGGCAATCGACCAACCCTCCGACAACGCTTGGCAACACGCCATCCATTCCGGCAACCACAACCGCCACGCGCGCCTCAAAGAGCCGCTCCTTCCGGCCTAGCAACCGGTGCAGTCCGGCAACACCCACATCGTATAGCGTTTCGACATGACTGCCCATCACCTCCGCCGTCACTCGCGCCTCTTCGGCCACCGGCACGTCGGCAGTCCCGGCGGTTAGAACCAGAATATGTCCTGCGCGGCGCGCGGGTTTGCGGTCGATCGCCACGATGCGCGCCTCGGCATGATAGCGGGCCCGGCGATCGAGTTTCAGAATGGCCTTCGCAACCCCTGGCTCGGCTCGGGTCGCCAGAAACGGCCCGCCGTTCTTGATCAAGGCGCGGGCAATGGCGACCGACTGTTTCACCGTCTTGCCTTCGCACAACAGCACTTCAGGAAACCCCTGACGGAGCGACCGATGATGATCCAGCGAGGCAAAGCCAAGATTTTCGAACGGCAGGCTGCGCAACCGCTGGACAGCGCGGGCGACCGTCATCCGACCAGTGCGCACATCCGTTAACAGCTGCTCAATCCCCTCTGGACTCATATCCGTCCCTTCTCCGGCTTTGCATCCCGTTCCATGAGATCACTCACCGCCTTCCGGCAAGATTTTCCCTCGAACAAAACGGCATTGATCTCCTGCGTAATCGGCATCTCGACTTGATGCCGCTGCGCGAGTCCCAGCGCGGCCCGCGCCGTGCGAACCCCTTCCGCCACGGCCTGCATCCCTCCCAAAATGGCATTGAGGGATTCGCCCTGGCCCAGTCGCACACCAACCGTGTGGTTCCGGCTGAGCGAACCGGTGCAGGTCAAGACCAGATCGCCGACACCGGAGAGTCCGTATAACGTTCGCGGATCTGCGCCCATCGCCGCACCCAACCGCACAATCTCGGCAAGCCCGCGCGTGATCAAGGCGGCCCGTGCGTTATGCCCTAAGCCCAATCCATCGACCACTCCGGCGGCCAGCGCCATGACATTCTTCAACGCCCCGCCGAGTTGCAGCCCGATGAGATCGGTATCGCCATAGACCCGCAAAGCCGGTGTCATCAAGGCAGCCTGAAACCGCGCCACCAGCTGCGCATCACGCCCGGCCAGACAGACCGCCGTCGGCTTCCCGGCGCTGAGCTCGCTGGCGAAGCTCGGCCCGGATAGCGCCATCAGATATTGCTCCATGGATTCCGGGAGCACCTCGTCCATGATCTGCGTCATCAGTTTTGAGCTGTCCTCCTCCACCCCTTTGGTAGCACTGATGAGCGGAATCGGACGCGACAGGCAAGCGGCCATCTTCCGAAGCACCAGTCTCGTCACATGGGACGGGACCACAAACAGAATGCCGTCGCGCTGCTCAATCGCCTCCGTCAGGGACGCAGTCGCAGTCAGCGAGTGCGGAAGCGGAACCGCGGGAAGAAACACTCGATTCTCGTGTGTCGCATTGATGGAATCGACCACTTCACGTTCATGGGCCCAGAGGTGAATCTCCAGCCCCTTCTCCGCCAAGTGCTTGGCCAGAGCGGTCCCCCAAGCACCGGCTCCAATGACTCCGAGTGATCTGATCTCCTGCATTTCGGATCAATCCTATCGTGAAAATGGAGGCGGCGCGGATTATAGGAAGCCCCCGGCTAGGAGTCAACGAACGGAACAGCGCTCTTGGAATTGTCAAGCCAGGAGCGATGGAACATCAATACTCCGGACGACGATGGCACATGCCTTGCTCCATCCATGCGTAGTTTTGCAAAAATCCTTCGCCGGAATCGCATCGGGACTTAGGATAGGTCAACCACTGCTGTAGTCGGAGAACGCCTATGACGCAACGAATGTCTACAAACCGTACCTGGGGAGGAGCCCTATTGGTGGGCCTCTTGTCCTTTCTTATCGCCACGCCCTATGCGTATCCTGAGGCCTACATCGGGGGACAGATCGGAACTACACTCGCAGGAAACAGCCTTAGCAGAGTGGACCTCACTGACTTCTCACCCTTGGGATCGATGTCAGGCCGTGACCTCGCAGGCTCTCCTTTACTCGGTGGAAAGGTTGGGTACTACTTCCCAAAAGTTCGTTGGTTCGGCATCGAATTCGAAGCCAACTATAGAACTCCCCACATAGAGCAGCAGCAGACGAGGGTATCGATTCCCACATCTGCGGTTCTCAGAGATTTCGGACCAGTCACCGGCGGAGAAGCAAATGGAATATTATCCGGTGACCACTTTCGCGTCATAACAATAGCGCCTATCAATTTAATGTTCCGATACCACAAAATACGACTTCAGCCCTACTTCGGAATTGGCCCCGGAATATTCCTGGCAAAAGTGACTACGACTCAACCTGCTTTTGCTGGTTCGCAGAGCTCCACCCAGCTAGGCCTGAATGCTAAGGTGGGTGCGGAATACTTCTTCACAAAACACTTCACAGGGTTTGTTGAGGCCAAATACAACTATGCGAGATTCAACTTCGAATCTAATAGCACAGGTAGCTTTGGATTCAGAGGCACCTACAACCCTCTCTTCCTTTCCTTCGGAGTTAGCTACCACTTCTAGCCGCCGCTGCGCTGTCATGAAACAACAGCGCGGCACATACCCACACCACACATATCCGATATTATTTCCCGCTCCCGTCACTACTCTGTCCCACCGGTTTACGTGGGGTGCCGTTTCACCGTAGTATGCAGGGTATGCAGATCTGTCCGAGCTGTCACCAGTCACTCCCGGAGATCAATCGCTTCTGTACCCAGTGCGGACAACGGCTCGCGGCGACCGCATCGTCTTCACCGGAGCCTGCCTCGCCTCCTGCGCAGCCGACGGCACCGGAACAATTAAACTTGAATGTCCTCTATGGCATGGTGGGCGCGTTGATCCTCGCCGTACTGCTCCCCCCATGGGAAACCCCGCCGAGTCAGCCTCCGGAATTCCTCGGTTTTCACAGCGTCCTCTCCCCGCCGACTCCCGAGGCGATCATCAGCCGCATGTTGCTCACCATCGAGCTGACCACCATCACCATTGGGGGCTTGTACGGGGCGTTCTTCTTCAGGCAAAGACCGTAAATCAGACACCAAATGACAAGTCTTACTCATTGAACTCAACTGCAAGTCATCAGGCCGCTCAAAATGTCCCGATAACTAGGCCGCAGGTGAGTGCAAACCGGAAGCGTACCCGTCTCACCCGCCCACCCCTCGCTGCTAGCGCAGCTTCTCCCCGGTGGGGTACGTTGAGGATTTTCACGAGCCGAGAACGACGTCTGGGAACCGGCGCGTCTCGGCGCGCCAGGGTTGGGCGGGTGAGAACGTAGGCATTTTCAGCGGTCTTGAAATCTCAATCCAGAGCCAGCGTGAGACACTTGGCCGACCCGCCGGACTTCATGAATTCGTCCAACGGCAGAGCGTGCGTTCGATATCCGCGGGATTGAAGCTGCTGTTCCGTCTCGGGACATCCGGCGGGCAACACCACATATTTTCCCACACACACCGCATTGCACGCGAACCGGAGGGCTTCGCTTTCGGGAACGACGAGGCGAAACCCATCGGGCACCCGCTCCGTGATGACCTCCTGTCCATCCGTATCGAACGCCGCGGGAAAGTAGAGCAGCTCGCCGCCGGACAGGGGACAGAAGCACGTATCGAGATGGTAGAAACGTCCGTCGACAAGTTCGAGGGGAATGATCTCCTGCGTGAAGACCTCGCTAAGCAGGGGGAACACCCGTATATCCGATCGCTGGCGATAGCCTCCGAACCAGCAATCTGAAAACCCCAGCAGGTCCCCGGCGCCTTCGAAAAAGAACTCGGGCTCCAAGGTCACCACGTCATAGCCGGCGCTGCGAAACCAATCCTCGAAATAGGCTTCCTCCCGTTGACGCTCGGGATAGCGAAACCGGCTAACGACCGCTCGCCGGCCGACGACCACACCGGCATTGGCAGTAAACACCAAATCCGGCAACCCCGGCACCGGGCGCATCCGCTCCAGTACCACTCCGGCTTTCCGCTCAAGCACATGCATGAGCCCGTGCCACTGCCTAACGGCACTGACACGATCGACCGTGTTGGAACGCCGCATCCAGGGATTGATCTCATACTCGATGTCGAAATAGTCCGGAGGACAGACCAACAGCCGGCTCACAGAGACCTCCCGAGTTGCCTGGCCAGTTCGTTGAGAAAGGAGGCCGCATCCATCACCAGACCGACGGCTTGGAAACTGCCTCGATCGGCAAGCTTCGTGGGAACCGACGCATTGATATCGACACAGACGGTCGGCACGGACGCGGGAAGCAGATTCCCGGTGGCCACCGCATGCAGCGTGGAGGCGACCAATAGTGCCAACCCGACTCCCGGAATGGCTTCCCGCATGGCCGCTTGCGCGCGCATGGAATCTGTGATGACACCGGGCAATGGGCCATCGTCTCTGATCGTGCCGGCCATCACGACATGAACCCCGGTCTTGATACAGGCCGCCATGATGCCGCGCTTGATCGTTCCTGATTCGACGGCATCCCGAATGCTGCCGATGGCTCGAATCCGGTTGATGGTCCGCAGGTGATGCGCATGCCCATGCGGAACCGCGTGACCGGCATTCATCGCATAGCCTAACGAGGTTCCGTACATATCGGCCTCCATATCATGAGCGGCCAGGGCATTGCCGCAGAACAGGACATGGATGAACCCTTCCTCGATCAACCAGGTCAACGCATCCCGCCCACCGGCATGGATGATGGCCGGTCCTCCGGCTAGCAGTACCTTGGCTTGCCCGCTTCCCGCCCGCCGCTCCTCACGAAGCATGCGCATTCGCCGGGCCACGTCGGCAATGACGTGGCTATGCGGACGCTCAGCGGACACCTTTGATTCCATGAAGGCAAACACGTCACGTTCGCGAGGGCGCTGCAACGGCATCACGCGCACACCCGCCTGGCCGGTCACGATCAGATCTCCCTTGCGGACATCGGCCATCGGAACTGTTCGAGCGGTCATGTGCTGTAGATCCACAGTAATGCCCAGGTCCATCTCGACCCGTTGGACATCCACCCAGGTCTCGTTCAGGCGAACTTCGGTCGGCAGATGGGTAGTGGAATAGAACTCGTCAGGGAATATGCCGTCGGCGGGTGCCGGCTGCACGGCACAATCGGAATCCCGCTCGACCACAGCGCCGTGCGGCTGAATCGCACGCAGAATATGGTTCAACGTCGCGGGCGTCGGAGCCCGTACGACAATCCTCGCCTGCGACTGGTCCTCCCGGGTGCGGCCGATCTCGACCTGATCGAGATCGAACGAGCCTCCCATCATCAGAATCAGATCCAGGACCTTCGCCAGGATCAGAGAGTCGATAATGTGGCCACGCAGAACGATCGTTTCTTGAGCCGTCGTCATCCCACGCTCCCCGCTGCCCTGTCATAATTCTACCACTCCCCGGATCTGAATCGGCAGAAGTGATGGGAAGGAGCGAGTACGACGTGCGCGAGTCGTTCAAAATCCTGCGGACGGTTTCATGACCTCTCGCAAGACACTCGTCGCGTAGGCTCCGGGAGGCAGTGCGAATGTGAGCGTGAGGGTCGTCCCATCAAGCGACCAGTCCAATTCAGCCAGCGGAACCCGCAAGGCTCGCCGTTCACCGCGAAAACCGCAATCTTTGGCTGCCGCAACCAAGGCCTCCTGCGTCGCGCCTGCCTCGATCACGACCGCTTGTTCGATCAAGCCGGGCTCCCCTTCTGCCCAGGACACGCGTGAGCCGAATAAGATGCCTGTCGGGCTGATCTCGAAACAATCGGCGCGGATCTGTTCTTTCTCCGCATCCTCGACCAAAAAACAGGCGCCGTTCTGTGACTTCATCGCCCAGTCGCCGACGAAGAGCCGATCCAGCCGATCGATGCGCCGGGCCAGGATGTGATTGAACAAATAGGACTGATAGCTGTTCAAATACCACATCCGTTTGGTCCGGCTCATCCGGTCACGTCGACGGGCATCGTGCAGCAGGACGGCGCCGACTTCATGGTTGTCGCCGCTTTTCCCCTGCCGTTGAGGACCGAAGTAATTCGGCACGCCGCGGCGGCTGAGTTCCGCGAGGACCGCCGGCACCGATTCCACCGCATGCGAGGCCACGTCACGAATCACCAGGCGAAACCGGTTGCCCGCATGATGGCCGGTCCGCAGACGATTGCGGTGCCGCCCCAGCACCTCCACCTTCAGCAACTGTTCATCGATCGCCAGCCGGGAAATCCGGTCTTGATCGACACCTTGAACCGAGACCATTTGAGTCGTCACGGCGCGCGCGTCTTTCAATCCGGCAACGCCGATCGCCTGCGCTTTCACTCCCAAGACCGACGAAAAGTTCTTCACCAGATCCGGCGTCGATAGTCCGCGCTTGGTCACGCTCAGGTATAAATGTTCGCCCTCCCCGCACGGGAGATACAACGGACGCTCCTCGACCTGAAAATCTTCGTGAGTCGCACGCATCACCCCGCCGATACCGGGGATTGAAGCGGTCAGAAACGGTTCGGCTTGTGTAGTCACTCTTCACCATCCGATAATTGCGTGATGGATAAATCTCGACACTTGCTTCGGGGAAAACCAAGACCCATGGTATATTGCCGTATGTGGAAATGCAGCCATCGATCCCTGTCCGATCATACCGGAAACGTGCCGGCGATGCCGCTGCTTATCGCTATCGCCTGTGCCTGTTTGGCAAATCTATATCCGCTTTCCGTCTCAGCCGATCCTGACCGGCCGGGGAAACACACCGACGTGTTCCGTCTGTTCACGCAACATATTCAACGGCAAATCGAGTTGGATAAAACGGCCTTCGCGCAAGCCAGCGGCTGCACGAACTGGTTCTATCATCAAGACAAACAACCTGCTGCGCCACCGATCGCCCAGCCCATCCGCTTGGATCTGGTCCTCCAGTCTCCCAATAAGGAAGAATGCCTGCGGGCATATCCGCGCGGGCTGGACTCGGTCCGTCAGGATTTTCAACGCACCCAAGCCTCGTTGTCGGTAAGCCTGACTTTTTACGAGTACGCCTTGGTGGGCGACCGCGATGACGATGGCCGCTACAGCCGGGCCGAGCTACAAGATATTTTCCCGGCCTTGGCCCTCACGTTTGATCCCAGTCGTTCTCCCGTCGCCCAGGCCGCCTCACTCGCCGGACGCTTCGACGACTGGTACCGCCTGCGAAATCTTGAACACCTGATGACCGGCATGGCCCAACTCTACGACAAAGGCTATCGGGTCTCACCGGCCGACCGAGCCGAGCTTGACCGAGTCACCAGATGAGGATGGTGCATTCGTGGCCTGACCGCGTCCGGGCGTTTGTCGGCGCCGGCCTGAGCGAACCCTTCTATCGCCTCTTCAGCCTATTTCCCCAGTGCGAAATCGGCTTGTCGCACCATGCCGTCACCCGCCTGACCTTTCCCCATCGGGTACTGGCCGGTCACCGGGCCGTCCATTTGAGCGATCTGCATCTCGACCGTTACCAATCCCGCCATGATCTGGTCGCCGGCGAGGTCAAAGGACTGGAGCCGGACTGGATTTTCATTACCGGCGATCTGTTGAATGTCCCGAAGGGCTTGCCGCACCTGTTTCGATTTCTCGCGCAACTGCGCGCCATCGCCCCGGTCTATATCACGCTGGGCAATCACGACCACTACAGCGGAGTCCCCGTCGAACAGTTCCGCGACTGGGCGGATCGGCATCAGATCACGCTGCTCATCAATGAGTCGGCGACGATTCACGCGAACGGCGGGGAACTGGCCCTTGTCGGAGTGGATGATCCGTCGCTGCACCGGGCCGATCTCCGATGCTTGCCCGCGCAGGCGCAACATCGGTTTACACTGCTGCTCGCGCATGCCCCGAACATTCTCGATCAAATGGAGCCGCAGCATCACGCCAACCTGATTCTGTGCGGGCACAGCCACGGAGGCCAGTGGAGGATTCCCGGCATTCCGACTATCTGGCTGCCGCCCGGCTGCAACGGCCGCATCGCCGGTCACCACGAGCTGCACGGCCATCGGCTGTATGTCAATCGCGGGCTCGGCTGGTCGTTTCTCCCGCTGCGGTGGAACTGCCGGCCGGAGATCGCCGTGATCGAATGGACCGTCGAATCAGCCGCCCCCGCGATCATGGCTGCGTGAGTCGTTCCAGCGCTTCCTTGGCGCGACTGCGCGTGGTCTGATCCCAATCTTCCTTCATCACTTCTTCAAGCTTGTCCCGGGCCTCGGGGGCGCGCAAACGGCCCAATCCCAAGGCTGCACAGGACCGGACATAGGCATGATCGTCTTCGAGCGCGACGAGTAACAGCGGGACGACCGAGCGGTCCTGCAGCACGCCCAAATGGCTGGCCGCCATCCCGCGAATGCGATGTTGCTTCTCTCCGACCGCACGGCGCAACGTGCTCACCCAAAGCTCTTTGAGCGCGGGCGCCGCCGCTTCAAGCCCGGTTGCCCGATACCCGTTCACTTCCGCCAGCGCGAATGACAGTTCGAGCTTTTTGTCTCGCACGGTTTCCCGTTGAAACGCCGCGAGCAAGCGATCCCGTCTTCGCCTTTGTTGGACACGCCGGCGGATTTTCTTGATGACCACCAGCACCAGCACAGCGATACCGAGCACCGCAGCGGCCAGCGGAATGGCCTGATCGACCACGTAGTCCTGCACGTCCAGCGAGAGACGTTTCCACACCCACACTGAGGTAATGACGATCCCCAGAAGGATGACGATGGCGCTCAGATTGGCCTGGCCCTGGTCGGCGCGTCGCAACATGGGAGCGGATCATACGGGCGCATCCCTCGCGCCGTCAATGAAGGATCCCCCTGCCAAGCCCCACCCAATGATGGCGCACCGTGCTCCCTTGACCCCTTGCCCGCGGCAGAATATGCTCCGTTCATGGAACTTCCCGACCTGAAAGACGACCCCTATCTCAAGTTGGTCAGACCCCTGGTGGAGGCCCACCAGGCATTCTGGCTTGTCGATAACCGTCATATCCGTTCATTGAAGCTGACGCCATCCCAATTCGACGTCATTGCGACGCTGGGAGATACGGATGGCATGACCTGCTCTGAATTATCCGCCAGAACCCTGGTCACCAAAGGGACCCTCACGGGCGTCCTCGACCGGCTGGTGGCCAAGGGATTGATTCGCCGCGAAACCGTCGACAGCGATCGCCGGCGAATCAGCGTCCGATTGACCGAGAAGGGCGACACGGTCTTCCGCAAAACGTACGGGGCGCATATCGCGTTTCTGAAACCGTTTTTCGAACAGGCATTGAGTCAGAAAGAGGTCGAGGCCGCACGGGTGCTGCTGCTCCGCCTTCGCGACAGCTTCAAGCGAGGCACGTCCTAGGCATGCGGTTGACCATTCTCGGCTCGGGCACAAATCTTCACCCGACCAGAGCCGCCGCCGGCTATCTGGTCCGCACCGACCAGACCATCCTGTTGGACTTCGGCCCCAGGACATTGTCCAATCTGCTGAAAACGGGCGTCGATCGCCATCGCATCACCCACATCCTGTTCTCGCATTTTCACGCCGACCACTTTTCAGACTTCATCACCTTCTACTTTGACGCGGTCATCTACACCAAGCATGGCGGCGGATGGCGCCCCGATCTCACCCTAATCGGCCCGCGCGGGGCAAAAGCCCTGTTCCGCAGTATCATGGCCACCTTCCCCAGCTTTTCCGACCCGCCGTTCCGGGTGCATCTGAAAGAAGTGACGGATCGAGCCTTGCGGGTCGGTGAGACCCTCATTACTCCCCGCCGAGTTGTTCATGTTCCCGATCTCAATAGTGTGGGGTATCGCATCGAGTACAAGGGAAAGACGCTGGTCTACTCAGGCGATGCGCAATACTGTGACAGCCTGGTGCGCCTCTGCAGAGACGCCGACGTGGCCGTGCTGGACTGCTCGTTCCCGGCCACGAAGCCGGGGCCAGTGCATATGCACGCGGGGGAATGCGGCCAGGTGGCGGAGGAGGCCGGCGTGGATCGCCTGGTGCTATCGCATTTCTATCCACCCGCAGATCGGGCCGACGTGAAAGCGCAGGCAGCGGAGAATTTTCGCGGGACGGTGATAAAGGGGAAGGATCTGCTCACAATTCGCATGTGAGGCGAGAGTGAAACCAGCCGGACTACAAGCCCTCTTCGCGGGGCTCCCCGCCGAGGATGTCGATGAGCGTCGTGAACCGCGCCGTCTTCACCGGCTCATCCATTTTGGAATAAATCGCCAGGAGATTCTTCACCATGCGGGAGAGGATGCCGCGAACCGGGCTATGCTGTAGATACTTGTCATCGAATCCATACCCGGCTTCCGTTAAGAATCGGGCGCAATTCTTTTCCGTCAACAGCGCGCCGCCGTTGAAGCAATCGATGAAAATCTTGTAGCGATCCGACTCGTACTTCACGAGGAAATGGCCCGGCATCCCGATGCCATGCAGCGGCAAACCCAGCCGCTGCCCGATGAGGAGATACACCACCGACAAGCTGATCGGGATCCCCACCCGCCGGTCGATCACGCGGTTTAGATAGCTGTTCTCGACTTCGTAATAGTTTTTGGTATTGCCCTTGAAGCCCTGCTCGGTAAACACATAGCGGTTCAGCGCATTGACCGTTTCTTCACCGGACGCGCGCGGACCGATCCGTTCCCGGACTTCCTGCGCCATCCTATCGAGAAGCCGGCCATATTCCGCCGTGTCGAGGAGAGGATAGGTATAACGGGCAATGAGAAACGCTCCCTGTTCCAGATTCATGGTCTGGTCAGGGCCTGCGGCCATGACCCGCATTTCGTCCTCGAGCTTGCCCCAACGAATCTCTTCCAGAATCGTCGCGATGCGATCCGCCATCTCCGGTTGCTCAATCTCGGCTTCCTGGAGCAACGGCACGGCCGAAGGACCAATGTCGATCAGCTTGTCGCTGATGGTCTCGACAATGCGCGCATCCTCATCCGACAACAACCGGATGAGCGCGCGTATTTGACTCTCTGGAATCACCATCATTGCAGATCCTTCTCTATCCTCAATCGGCAGGATGCTCAAAAAGCCCCCTATTCTCACCCGCCCAACCCCGGCGTGCCAAGACGCGCCGTTCCGCGGGCAAAGCCGCAGCGAGTGAAGGCCAGGAGGCGTACCCTCTGAGGTACGTCGAGGGCCCGAACAATGCGAGAACGCCGCGGGACAACACGTTCACTGTCCTGCCTGCTAGCCCATCGCCCGGCGGAACGCCTTGGCTCCACCGTACAAACACAATGCATCAAAAACAAGCATCACGACGACCGCCATCCCCACATGCGGTAGGGCATCGCTCCAATTGGTCAGAATCAGCGGCCGCACGGCGTCGATCGCCCAGGTCATGGGATTGAATTGCGCCAGGACACTCATCCAAGTCGGCATGGCCGTCAACGGCACCAGCGCCGAGCTAAGGAAAATCATCGGCAGCGACAGAAAGCCGAGGACCGAGAAAAAGTCGCCGTGGCTCTTCACCGAAAACGCCATCGCCATCGAGATGGCCGTCAACCCCACACCGAACAACATGCCGATCACGAGAATCATCGCCACACCGGCCAACCCTGTCGCCGGATGCACGCCGAAGAGAAACGCGATGCCCAGGATCACCAACACTTGCAGCGACGTGATCGTCATCACAAAGATAAACCGGCTGAGAATCACTGAACTCCGATGAATCGGCGCGGACATCAACCGTTCAAGAAATCCGTTCTCCTTATCAAAGAGCAAATCCACGCCGCCGGCCAGTCCGTTATTCAGCACCGTCATCACGACGACACCGGCCGCCAGGAAGCTGATGTAATTGGGTGCCTGTGTGACCTGCACATCCGCCGCCCGCTGAAACAGATTGCCGAAAAAGATCAGCCAGAACAGCATCGGCTGGACCAGCGTAAAGAGCATGCTGAATTTTTCCCGACTCAGTCGGCGGACCCACCGCATTGTCAGGGCCCCGATTTCTTGCCAATAGTGCGCCATGTATCTCCTAATTACTTTCTTCCGCCGGAGCCGCATCTTTTAACGAACGGCCCGTATGGGCGATAAAGACATCGTCCAACCGGGGACGGTGATAGTCAATAAAATCGAGGCGACAGTCCAGCTTGTTCGCCGCCTCTAAAATGGCCGGAAGCGCTTTTTCAGCGGACTCCACGCGAATATCGAGGCCGGTAGCCGTCGCATTTACGGTGCGAATGGCCGGCTGCCCATTGAGCGCGGAAGCCAAGGCGCCAAGCCGCGCGGTTTCCTTGATCGTGAGTGACACGATGTCGCCGCCGAGCGCCACTTTCAGTTCGGCCGGAGAGCCGATCGTTTTCACCTTGCCGCAATCGATGATCGCGAGGCGATCGCACAATTGATCGGCTTCGTCGAGATAGTTGGTCGTCATGACCACCGTCATGCCCCGCGCTTTGAGCATCCGGATATAGTCCCAGATCCGCAGCCGGCTCTGCACGTCCAACCCCAAGGTCGGCTCATCCAAAAAGAGAATCTTCGGGTTCGGCAGCAGACCGCAGGCAATATCGAGCTTCCGCTTCATGCCGCCCGAATAAGTCTTCGCCGGGCGATCCGCATGCTCTTCAAGTTCGACCAGCTTAAGCAGCTCGGCAATCCGCTTTGTGGCTTCTTCCTTCGTCAGATGGTAGAGCGCCCCCAGCAATTCGAGATGCTCGCGCCCGGTGAGGAATCGGTCGATGGCCCGCTCCTGCGGCACATAGCCGAACAGCGTCCGCACCAGATCCGCCTCGCGCACCGTATCGTGCCCGAGCACCGTGGCGGTGCCGGATGTCGGATGCAGCAGCGTGATGAGCGTGCGCAGCGTCGTGCTTTTCCCGGCGCCGTTCGGCCCCAGCAAGCCGAAGATTTCGCCGGCATACACCTGAAAAGAAAGATCGTCGACCGCTTTATGGCCGTCGTAGCTCTTACAGAGCCGATTCACATCAATCGCAATTGTCCGGTCCATTACCCCCAACCCTTCGCGCCTTGTTGATCATGCACCATGAACTGGATCAGGTCGCTCAGACGACGCGCCCGCTGGTGGAGACCTTCGGCTTCTATAAGAAATTGTTTTTCCAATGGTGTGCAGTCCAAATACGTCGAGAGCGTATTGACGAGGACTTCGTCTTTCACCTCGTCGCGGAACAATCCTTCCCACGTCGCCGCATCTTCCCGCGCACGCAGGTATTTCTCCAACACCTTCATCAGGGCCTGGCGCACTTCCGGGGCCAGCGACGGCTCGACAGCCGCCTTCTTCAAGGCCACCCGGGCCTCCCGATAGGGCTTCTCAAAAAACTCTTCTTGAATTTCGTACCGCTCCAACCCCTGGAGCAGGATATTCGACCGACCGTCCGGCAATGGCTCCACGCTGAGAAGACGCCCCACACAGCCGATCGGATAAATCGCCGGATGGCCGTAGTAATCCGTCTCCCACCCTTCCTTCAGCAGGGCCATCGCGACACACTGTCCGCCCGCCGCGGCGTCTGCCACCATCTGGCGATAGCGCGGCTCAAAAATATGGAGCGGCAGATACGTCTTCGGGAAAAAGACCACGTTGGGCAACGCAAACACCGGAACACGTTCCGGAATGATGAACGGGACGGCGTTGTCGTAGGGGTCTCTCGTGGGTTGGTCGCGCTCGCGATCAATCTGCATGACTCACGATAGCCGAGAGTTGTGAAAATTGTCAACGCCGGGACCGGCGCTCATCTGCATGCGAGACAGCGCGAAAGGCCTCACCAATACTGGTGATTTGTGCGCGATCTTTCTCGCATGCTATAAGCCGCACGAGGACCGACATTGCCCTGATCGTGAGCCATGATATCCCTTACCATTCATCTCGCAAGACGGCTGAAGCGAATCGCACTCACCGGACTCTGCTTGCTCCCCGTGCTCACAGGTGGAGCGTTGGGAGCACCGGCCGATCCGCCAACTACTTCGTTTCGCCTGGCGCAAGAGGGCTATCTGTACGAGTTTCCACGCGACCACGGCTCGCATGACGCCTTCCGCACCGAATGGTGGTACTACACCGGCCACCTAGAAACCGCCGAGGGCCGGCGATTCGGATTTGAACTCACGTTCTTTCGCCGCGCGATTGCGCCCGATCAAGTCGAAACGCGCCCCTCCCGTTGGTCAGTCGATCAGCTCTATCTGGCTCATCTCGCCGTCACGGACATCACGGGCAAGCGCTTCCACTTTCACGATCGCATCAGCCGCGCCGGTTTAGGCAAGGCGGGAGCCGACCCCACTCATCTGCACGTCTGGCTCGATCAATGGCGCGCAGAATCGTCCGATGGGGCTGGCGATCAGCAGAAGCTCGAGGCCAAGGCCGATGGCGTCGCGCTTTCTCTGACGCTCGATCCCGCCAAACCGCCGGTCGTGCATGGAGAGCGAGGGATCAGCAAAAAAGGAGCGGCAGCGGGACAAGCGTCACACTACTATTCATTCACCAACCTCGCGACAGCGGGCAATTTGACAATCGGCACCGAAACCTACCGCGTCACCGGCACCAGTTGGATGGATCATGAATTTGGCTCAGCGGACTTAAGCGCAGACCTCGCCGGGTGGGATTGGTTCAGCATTCAACTCGCCGACAAGCGTGAACTCATGGTCTATCGCCTCCGTCATACCGATGGATCATCAGACCCCGCCTCCAGCGGAACGCTCGTCTTAGCAGACGGTCGCACACAGCACCTGTCGGCCACCGACATCCAATTGACCCCGCTCGATACCTGGACCAGTCCAACGAGCAAAGCCACCTATCCCGGCCGCTGGCAGCTTTCTATTCCCTCACTCGGACTTGTGCTGAATCTGACCCCGCTCCTGGCCGATCAGGAATTGCGCACGACACGCAGCACACAGGTGACCTACTGGGAAGGGGCGGTCGATGTGACGGGAACGGAGCAGGGAAAGCCCCTCAACGGCCGGGGCTATATCGAAATGACAGGCTACGCGGAGCGGATCAAACAGAAGCTGTAAGCAGCAGGTCGGGTCAGTCCTCGGTCATCCGATCCACCACACGATCCCATTCTTTGATCGCCGGCTTCACATGGTGTTCAAGATGGGTCAGTGCGGCATACAGCCGCCCCTCATATTCTTCTCGCTTGGCGCTTGTCGTGGGAAGGGGCTTGAGAAGCGCCGTCAGTCCTTGGATCTCCTCGATCGCCTCAAGCAGTTCCTCAATGAAGTTACACTCATTTGACCTGAGTACTACTTGATTGCTTTAACAGAGCCTCGCGTATAGCGGAGATAACCGCCTCAGGCTTTTCTAATGGAATGCCATGTCCGCTATCTACCCATATTTGTTTAGAGCCGGGGTAAAACCGGGCGACGTCCTTACGTTTTGCGTTTGCATCATCCGCCAACGGTGATCTTTCTTTCATCGGCTCAGATGCGCTTAGAACGAACACCGGTTTGTTTAGCAAGGTTGGAAAACGGAGAAGCTGCTCGCCAGTTTGAGGAAGCAGGTCGAGTTCTTCCTTAGCCGTACCTGTCACTAAAACGCCAAGTAAACCTTGAACCAAGAATGACTGCCTATCCAAGGAACCTTCGCCCTCAAGTTGCTTGGGGTGAGTAGAGTCGACGAGAATAAGCGCGCTCACTTCATCTGGGTAGCGTCGGGCAAAAAGCTGCATGTACAAACCGCCCAGTGAGTGCCCCACCAGAATGTAGGGCGGGTTCACACCTTTGCTTCGAAGTAGCATTCGCAGTTCATCCACTATGTGCAACCCGTCACGGGGCGTTGATACGGGATCGCTGCTCCCATAACCAGAACGGTTGTAGGCGAATGTCGTGGTGTCTTTTGAGATTTCCGGTATTACTTTTTTCCACCACTCCATTCTTCCACCCAGTCCGTTTTCAAAAACAACGGGGACGGTGCCATGCTGAGTCAGTGCGAACTCGGTATGGCGATCATTGATTTTCTCTGTAGTTGAATTGGGCAGTGATGCGCAACTAGTGAGCAACGCCACCAATAGAACGGCAATGCCTTGTATGACCGTTTTCATGATTCGGCCTCGCCATCTCATGTTAACAAGAGCAACGGGGGCTGCCCCTTAAATTATCCTACTTCTACACCGCAAGCTTGGCGACACGAAGTTCTTTGCGGCGCTGCTCGGCATGCCACAGGTCATACTGGGTTTGCTGATTGAGCCAGCTCGCAGACGATGTGCCGAACGCCATCGACAGGCGAACCGCCATCTCGGGACTAATCCCCGCTCGACCATTTAGAATGGCAGAAAGGGGTTTTCTGCTGATACCCAACGCCTGGGCAGCCTGCGTGACACTCAAACTGAGCGGCTCTAAACACAAGTGCTTAATGATGGTCCCTGGGTGAGGGGGATTGTGCATTCGCATAGAGTAACCTTGTCAGTGATAATCCTCGTAATCGACTGCCTCTGCGTCCTTACCGACAAACCGAAACGTGAGCCGCCAGTCTCCACTGACTGACACAGCCCAGGTACCTTTTCTGTCACCCTTGAGCGGATGAAGGTCTAACCCTGGCAGCACCATATCCCGTGGCGAAGTGGCCGCGTTCAATTGGGCTAGGATAAGGCACACCCGCTCCGCATGTTGGGCCTGGATACCCGACTTACTCCCGGTCTCGAAGAACCGGCCCAAGCCTTTATGCTTAAAGCTTCGGATCACGCGACGTACTGCAACCCATTGCGTTACGATACTCAAGTTGCTGGAAGAGCGCGTTGACACGAAACGGCAATGGTCATGTCCTTATCACAACCACATCTTCCCCTTGCAGGATAGGGGGGGCATTACTGTTGACTAGATCTGATTGATCGCCCGAGGCGACACCACTGGCAAACTCAGCCGGCGCTTTCAAAGACCAGCTGGAGCACCTTCTTAGCCAATGTGCTTATGTTCGGTGTGAGCACCGGGCCAATGCCAACCATAAAACTCAAAAGTCCCAGAATAGGGACATTCTGATTTTCGGAGAGATCCTGATCAACTCACACTACTAGAAAACCACAATATCCCCGTTTCCTCCGCTGACTCTTTGCTTGAACCGATTATCCATTATGCATCAGCATATGCCTTGAGCAGTTCATCATGCTTATTGCGGGATGAGATATGAACCAACACTGTGCGCCCGAGTTTAACGGTGGGATGAAATGCAATGTTCTTGGAAAACCAAAACACTTCTTCCATCGGCTCGCTTTCATGCCAAGTCGTCATAACAAACTCACTGGCTGGGATTTCAGCAGGCTCGAACTGTTCTATATTTGCGAGATCTACTGAATCATTCCAGGAGCTGCAATTCTCCCCCCCAAGCCATCATATAGAGACAACCGGATGGACCAACCAATCACTTATTGAGGATTGCCATTCTGGCGATACGGCACTTTCAATGATGACCACTGCCCGAAAGGGTTCGGACATCCCGATTGTCGGCGGGGTGGTTCCCGGCTCAATTTGGACGTACTCGATGCTCTCGGTCATGATGCATAACCGATAAATCTGTTAAACAAAAAATGCAGGGGCAGTCCTTTCAGTTTACTCAAAACTAATTCACCCACGCCATATCCGACAAAATTAAGGGGTCTGCCCCGTGAATTCAGCTCCGTGTGGGATGTCGCTCAGCACAAGCTGCCGACGCTGAAAACAACTGTGACCCGCATACTGAACCAGGCACACTGACACGGCCAACAAGCCCCACGAGGCAACCCCGAGATCTGCCTCGTACATCTCGCTGAACCAGCCCATGGCTCGATGTCGGTCCTATTGAACCATGGTCATTGCTAGCTCATAGTTCAGAAACAGATCCACGCGCAACTCGTCAGCTTGTCGCACGAAGACAGGGCTTTCAAGCCCTGAGATCGTGACCTTCGCCGTGGGCCCGAGAGCAGATTTCGTCTTAACCATCTCAACGGCAATATTCTTAAGAAGCGCATCTCGGTACTGTTCTGGATTGTCTACCGCCAACTGCATGTGGCCGAAGTCGATTTTCGCGTCGTCAGGCAGGCGCACGCCTTTGATAAATTCATTGATGGCTGTCGCGCACCGAAAAACATCCTTGTCACAACTACCAAGAGGCGACAGGATATGAAGATGGGCCTGCGACATCCCGCCATAACCACCGGATGAAAAGCTTTGGAGTTTTTTCGCAGGATGCGCAGAAAGCGCCACTGGGCCAACATGCACGTGAATCCCCTTGCTCGCGGCAGCCATCCTGACTATCGCCGCTTTGGCTTGAGCAATGATGTTGAATTGTTTCGCGGTGTCTTTGTGATCACCTTGAATCGTCAGTGGCATGGACACATAGTCGGCTTCCATGCGAATAGCCGCAGACACCGACGGACGATCGGAGTAGGCAAATACAACGAGGGAGCTTGAGCTGAAACTGTCATCAGCATGCACACTCGCTACAACGAGTACGCTCGCCAGAGCGCCTGCGATGAGTCCCCAAAACATACAGCCCCCTTTCATTAATATTTGCTACGCGGCCTGGAGCACGAATTCGACCTTAACCCAACGGCGCTAACCGGCCACCACCGCGCAACGCGTGAGAGAAATCCAACAACGCAGCTGTTGGACGGTTCGTGTTCAGTACCTAGTTAGGGCACACTCTTGATGAACTCGAAGACTTCGCAGTGATTCCATGCCAACGCACTCCTACCTTCATCAGGAAACACAAAGGCGTCATCACTCGAAGGATAGCAAAAGTCGTCCCAGTACGCGACGAAGGTCTGCCAGGGCAAAGAGATTGCGGTTTCGCGACTCCATACGACGAGTACGCGAGCGCTCGCGGGGATGGGCAATGCCCCCAGCCAAGCCCGCGTGGCTTCTGGATCTTCAAGAGCTTGATGTGAAATGGCAGCAACAGTGCCTCGAGGAAACAACTGTTCGCCGCGACGATAGAGAGGCTCGGCGTCATGAGTTCGCAGTGGCGCCAGCGATGCGAGAACTTCTGGGGGGAGAGCGGCGTGGGATGCCTGAGTCCATCGCCACGCTAGCGGAAACTCTTCGATACCCACGCGATACTCCCCGATTCGGTCTAATAATGTTTAGGCAAATCCGCATTGGAAACGGATCTACCCACTTCAGTCCGAGCTTACAAAGGGGTCTACCCCCTTAAACTCTCTCAACGGGGAAGTGGTTCGCTACAGCGCGCCGGTTAGGTCTCCCGCTCTGGAAACTGCAATGCAACCTGCTCAAGCTCACGAATAGATACTCCCAACTGTGACTGGTCAAACTGCAATTTGAAATGTAAACGATTGCCAATGCCCGGCTGGTCTGAGACCTCCCCGCGAAGCTCGATGTGCCCCTTGCCATCTCCAACGAGCCGCAAACTTAACTGCTCCTCCATCGTCGTGAAAACTGCCGTGCCGTTCAAAGTCTGGTAAAGCGGTTGAAGCTGTGCCAAGAACTTGGTTAAGTCGACGGTGATGATGGCAGCTGCCGCTTTGCCGCGAAACCCTCCGGCCTGCACTCGAATCTCGATCCCCAGCCAGTTGTCATCAAAATATTCGCCGACAGGCGCACGCTCGTAGCCATACACCTCAACCTCGATGCGCTCCTGCTCTGAATGACCGAATGAGAATTTCATGTCGCGTGATGTGGCCTAACAATGTTTCGACCGGACTGCATATGAATCGAATCGGCCATTACCTGTCCGCATGACACACCGTCAATGATCGCGAACAATACGCCATCATCGACGCTCGTTCAATGCGCTACGTTCTATTCTTCTTTGCTTCCCCTTTCAGCGAGGCGGCTGGCGGAGTCTCACCTGCGCGCGTCGAACGAGGCCCTTCAGAGGGCGCGCGTTCCGCGAGCACAGAGACTTGCCAACCGCCTCGCGCCCCTTCTTGACTCCGCAACGAGGCCTATGATTAGGTCCACGACTGTCATGCTGCTTCGTACCGTATTCAGATTGGCGTCGCTCGCCCTCCTCATCTTCAGCCTCGGCTGCGAGAAAGAGAGCGAGTCGATTGTCTCCATCGCACTGCACCCGACCAATACGCAGATTCTCTACGTCGCCACGAACGATGCGGTCTACAAGTCCCGCGATGCCGGAGCGTCGTGGGAACGCTTTCCGAGTTTCAGCGCACGCCGCGTGACCACGCTGGCCATCGACCCGCAGTTCCCGGCCACGATCTACGCCGGCACCATGGCCGACGCCGTCTATAAAAGCCCGGACGGCGGACAACATTGGCTCCCCCACAACGTCGGCCTCAAGGAACACGTCTCGTTTATTAATGAATTCGTTTTTGATTCAACCAATAACGAGCAGATCTACATCGCGACGACCGTCGGCGCCTTCTCTACAAAAGACGGGGGACGTGAATGGGAAGAGCGGATGGCGGGGATGAAAGAGGTGCACATCGTTGTGTCGATCGCGATCCACCCGACGAATCCGCGCATTCTCTATGCGGGCACTACCGGCGGCGTGTATCGATCGGAGGACGGTGCGGCCTCATGGAAGAAGATCAACACCGGTCTCATCCCCGAGACGGAACTGATGGGGGCGATGGCGCTGGGCGTGAATGCAATTGCCATTGACCCGGTCACACCGAACATCGTGTATGCCGGAACGACGAAAGGCTTATTCCGCACCGCCGACAGCGGCAATTCATGGGAGCGAATCGGGGGAGGGCTGAAAGATCCCTTTGTCAGCAGCATGCTGATCGATCCGAGACAACCAGCACAGCTTTATATCGGTGGGCCGGGCGGGGTCTGGAAGAGTCTGGATAGCGGCAAAACCTGGCAGGCGATGAACGCGGGGCTCACGTCCTTGAACATCCGTTCGCTGGCCATGAGCCCCAAGAATCCCCAAGACCTCTTCGTCGGCACCAACGGCAGCGGCCTCTACCATTCCACCGACGGCGCCACAAACTGGACGCCCATGCCGTTGAAAGCCGCTGCCGCTAAGAGTTAGCTCTCAGCAACTTGTCAGGCGGCTGATCAAAAATCCCGTCCAGCAAGGCCGCAGCGAGCGAGAAGACGAGGCGTACTTTGTACTGTACGTGGAGCCTTTGAGCGCCGCGAGAACGCTGCTGGCGGAATTTTTCAGCAGCCGTTCAGTAGCCCGTCTTCGCTCCTGCACTGCCATGCTGATACCGGCTGCTATAGGAGAGCATCTGATCGGAGAGGCCCTTCCATTCGTCGGCCGTCATCAACTCTTTCATCTTGAACCGCAGGCTCAGAATCTTCGCCGAGGTCTTCATGCGCTGATTGTTCCCCTCATCGAGGACCTTGGTGAATTCCTCAGGGGAGACCGTATAGCTCGCATTGAGCGTATACAGCTGGCGATGATAGGCGCGCTCCTGCTCTCGGCCCGCCTTCAATTCCGTGACGATCTCACTAACCAGAGCCTTCACCTGCGTGGCCTTGGCCGGATCCTTTACCGTCCGATCGATCAACCCCGCCATGTCCTGCTGCCCTTTTTGCCAATAGGCGTCGCTCTTGCCCGACTCCATCATCCCGTGATGATGATGGGAGGAACAGCCGCCTAACGCCAACAGCCCGACGACCGACAACACCATCCAACGCATCTTCGTCATACTACCCTCCTGTGACAACCTACCGGTGAACATTTCCGACAGCCCTTGTGACTACGAATCATCTTACCGTATCATCCAGGCTACGACCATGCCTGAACCAGTTGTTCCATCACTCGATCCCTTGCAGAGCCTGCGCGAGGAGTTCCGGTCTCATCTGGAAACCTTCTATGCGCAGCTCAAGCTCGCGCCGCCCTATGAAAGCGTGGAGAAAGCGATCCGGACCCTGACGACCGCCGTCCATGCGCTCCCGAAACCGGATCAGGCGCGGCTCTCGGCGGATCCGGTCCAGCGCTGGGCGCAGTTCCGCCAAGCGTTCGACCAGTCCGGCCTCAGCAAGAAACACCGCGGCATCATCGCCGGTCTCGCACGCAATCGTTCGGCCCTAAACCTGCCTCCCGAATACGACCACTTTTTAGGATTGTTCAACGCGTAGCTGACGCCCGGCCGGCCACCACGTCTTCGAACTCCTGCTGCAACCGCGCGAGCCGGTTGTTCTCCAAGCGATAGGCCATCACCACCGTCACCAGGCCGGAAAAAATAAAGAACAATCCGAGGGTGAGAATCCCGCTAGCCATCAGCACTCCGCTAGAGCTGGACAAGCCCCCTTCCACCGCATAGCTGATGATCGTGGCCAGCGTCCCGACCGTGACGATGAGGAACCAGGCGCCGGTAAGGATCGCCGAGGCCCAGGGCGTGCGCTTCGTCGACGCCAATATCACCGCCTCGCCGTCGACCTGGAGATCAATCGTGGCCTTCATCGGCCAGATCCAGAGAAATGCCCAGAGGGTCGGATAGCGGGGACGAAGGAGGAGGCGATTGCTCTCGATGAACAACCGGACCACCCCATGCCGCATCGGCAGGAGCCCCAGCTTATCGAAGCAGGTGTGGATCTGTGCGAGACTCGTCGCCTCCAACCGCGCGGCTCCACGCCCGACCTTGCAGCCGTAGCGGCTCGCCTCGACAGAGAGGGTGCGGAAATACCAGCGATCGCCCACGAGCAATCCGAGAAACAACGCACCGGCAAATAATCCTGCAAGCATCATGGCGCGTACCTATCCCACAGGCGCGCGGCATGAATCAAGACAGCACGGCCGGGCCGTCTTCCGCTCCTGCGTGCCGAAGCAGATATCCTCAGAAGAATCAGTTGACTCACCTCCACGACTTGGCTACAGTAGCGCCGTTTGCAATCCAGGCGGGCCTCTCGCGTCTCACACGGGTTCCCCGCCTTTTGTTTTTTCCCAGATGGTTGGGTTCCACGCCAGGCTGCTCCTTAGGCGCGGCCACCCCCAATTCATGCGGGTTTCGGAGGACTCATGGATTTGAAGAAAGTTGAGCGGGTCTATACGTCGTACGCCGGCGTCTACGATCAGATTTTCGGCAAGGTGTTCCACGAAGGACGCGAATCCGCGATCCGCAATTTGAACGTGCAACCGAACGAGCAGATCCTCGAAGTCGGCGTCGGTACCGGCCTCGCCCTTCCGATGTACCCGCGGCATTGCAAGATTACCGGAATCGATCTCTCCGAAGGCATGCTGGGCAAGGCAAAAGAGCGCGCGGAGATGCATCGGCTGACGCATGTGCAGCTCCACCGCATGGATGCCGGCGCCATGGAATTTGCCGACAGCAGTTTCGATACAGTCGTTGCGGCCTACGTCGTCACCGCCGTGCCGGACCACCGCAAAGTCGTCAATGAAATGATCCGCGTCTGCCGCCCCGGCGGCCGCATCATCATGCTCAACCACTTCAGCAACGGCAACAAGATCATCGCCGCGATGGAGAAAGTCATCTCTCCGCTCACGAAGCACCTGGGATGGCGCACCGACCTGTCGCTGCACACCGTCCTGGAAGGCACATCGCTGCAGGTCGCGCGCAAGCAGAACGTGAACCCGCTGCGCTTCTGGGCATTAGTGGAATGTGTGAACGGAAAGAACGGGCAGGTCGTGAAGAACGGAAACGGCACCGCGGTCTATTCGAACGGCAATGGCCACGCGACCGAGCACCACACCAACACCAACGGCCACTTCGCGAACGGGCACTCGCACTAGCCCAACTCAGGCCCGCCGCTTCACCGCGCTTATGCCCTGGCGTCGCCTCGGGAGCGCCAGGATTCCCACTCCCGACCAGGAATAATCGTGGTCCCCACCAGACAGCTTCCCGCATACCGCTGTGCAATGCGATCAGCCAAGATGGTCAGTACGCGGCTCACCTGCCGATCCGGCGTACCGAGCGCGCGAAGAACGACACCGAACCCCTCGCCGTCCTGCGCTCCGTAGACCAACACGCGCACCGCATTCCCGCGCGGGCTCTGACCATCGCCGGCCGGCGTCAGATCCCCCTCCCATCGCGACGACATGCCGTTCGCACGCCGCTTCTTCGAGATGGCCCAGGAGCACGGCACCCCTGCGTCTTCGAGTTCCATTAAAAACCATGCGATGGTGGGAGCTTCCCCGGAGTGCCCTTGGAACGTCCAGCGTGCCAATTCCGGGAGCACCTGCTCCGTCAAAATCGGCGTGGCAATCTCTTCCAAATGCGCGTCCTCGCACACCGCGTAGAGCTCGCCCTGCGGATCAAACCAGAATCGCAGCCGGCCGTCGTTGCACTCCGCTTGAATCACACTGAGCGCCGACGAGTCACTCCCCTCCTGCTCAAAGATCGAAAAATCCGTCACCCCATTCATCACCAGCTTCGCCACCCGCACCATCCCGCGCAGCTGATAGCGGATCGTCATCGATACCGTAGTATCGGCCAGCACATCGCGTCCGGACTCTTCGTCGAACAGCCGGCGCTTCGACATCTGCAAGTCCGTCACATAGCCGGAACGAAAGCCACCCGTGTGAGCCATCAGCCAGCGCAGATCTTCAACTGTCTTAATTGCGTGTTGCATAAGCATGGATTGTAACGCAGCCCCATAGGCAACGGCTAGAGACAACGGCCTGCAGGCTGCTCAAAAAGACCGTCCAGCAAGGCCGCAGCAAGCGAAGAGGCGACATCGTACTTTGTGCCGTACGGTGAGCCTCTAAGCGCCGCGAGAACGCCACTGGCGGGTTTTTTCAGCAGCCTGCTAGGGATGCCGCCACCAGGACACCACCGGAGGGATGCGCCGCCGACGCAACGTCACGCGCAATTCACAGGAACGTTCGCACTTCAAGCCTGCCGTCTGACAAAGACCGGCGGCCACGTCGGCTTCTTCCTGCCCCTGATTGACCATCACGAACAACCCGGACGGATTCAAATTCATGGCGATGCGCGCGAACAAGGCCTGTGGCGCGAGAAACGTCAACGGCATGCGCCACGCCAATACCGGTGTTGGGGTTACGAAGGGATACCAGGCCACGATCGTATCGGCTGGCTGCGCATACTGCGCATAGTCGGCAATGACAAAATCCGTCTGCGGCAGCTTGTGCACGTAGCCCTGCGCATAATCGTGACGGCTGTAGCCATTATAATAAATGCGATGGCCTTCCACTTCGACGCCCGTCAGGGCCGACGGCAGGAAAAAGGCATGGAGCGCCCGGGCATACCAAAAATTGGACGCGCCGACATCGTGCACCACGCCGCCGACCGGCCGAGGCTGTCCCCAGGCCGTCCAGGCCTGATCGAGAATGTCGAGATAGTCGTAGTTCTTTAGCGTCGTGAGCGCGGCGCAGTGCTGTTCAAACCGAACATCGAACTGGCGCCGTAACCGGGCAATTCTCGCCTGCTGGCTCCCGCTGAGATGCGTCAGTTGCTCCACCGGCCGTTCGCGATACAGACCGCGTGACCATTCCAACCCTTCGCCGAGCCAGTACCAGAAGGCGTGATACCCTGAACGAATCCGCTGCGGCAGCGAATAGCGTGGCGCGGAGGTAACGACAGCCGGCAGCGTTCGCTCAGCCTCCTGCACCGGATAGTCGACTTCGGCAATCATGTATTACTTTTCGGCCATTTAGCGGAAAAGCTGAAGAGGGGGAAGAGAGAATTAGCCTACAGATCGATGTTCGCGCACACAGTGGACGGTTTATCTTCCGAACTTCCGACCGACCGAATTATGCGCCTCAATCGATATCTTGGATCTCGGGAGAGTGCGCCGAAGGATGTGGACGATACATCGATTTGTTGATGTACCCATGCCGCCTCACTCTGTAGCCGCGCGAGGCGGGACGAGAAAATGGATGGAGGAAGAAAAACCTCTTCCTCCTCGTTCCGATGAGTACTCCCTCCGGATCACTCCTAGCGATACGACAGTGCCAGCAGCCCGCTCCCCACAACAGCAAGGCCGGCGGCAACCATCGGCAACGATTCCCCGAACAGGCTAAGGAGTGTGAATTGCAACCCAACCATCGGCAGGACAAATGATCCAAGGCCAAAGACCAGACACCACGTACCCCATTGCCTCATTGTTTCCTCCTTGTTGAAAAGAACGCGCCCGTACCATCGAACCTGCGTCTATCGCTCTGAGGATCGGTCTTCCGCCATGGCTCTACAAAGCCGTTGTCCGGTATGATTCAAACGTCATCACTCCAAGAAACCCTACCAACAGTAAATAATATGCGGCGTAGCTCCATCGTGTGGCTGGAGATACATCATAGTAGGACCCGGAGAACGACTCTCCCTTACGCATGGTTGAAAGCAGATGGGGGACTGCCATGACCGCGATGAGCAACAACATGGGACTATGGCTCCACGCAAAGAGCGCGACGATGAGCGGCGCTCCAACCCACCAGGTCTTGGGGGAAATGATCGAGGTGATCCGCCCGCCATCCAAGGGAGAGAGCGGAATCAGGTTAAAGAGGTTGATCATAAATCCAGCGTAAGCGAGGGCACGCAGCAATGGACTGTGCGTGGAATTGGCCGCATAGTAGCAACCCATCGCCGCAACTGTGCCCACAACGGGACCCGCCATCGCCACATACGCTTCTGTTTCGACATCCATCGGTTGCGCTTTCAACTGAATCCACGCGCCGACAAACGGAATGAATGTCGGTGCGCCAACCTCTAGCCCTCGCTGCTTCGCAGCGGCAAAATGCCCCATCTCATGACAGAATATGAGCCCCACCAATCCGACGGCATATGGCCACCCGTACACAAAACTATAGGTAACGACCGAAAGAACCATCGTGCCGGAAGTTAGCAAGACCTTGCCAAACTTCACACCGGACAAAAGCGCGATGAGAGTTTTCATGATATAGACGCTTCCGCTGGCTACACAGAGGAAGAGGTCGATGACCGGCCTTTGACGAGCTTCCAGACCCAGGCCCCAATCCCTGCCGCACCAATCAGAATGACTTTCTTAAATGCGACGACCATGACAAGCAATTTTGCCAATAGGCCTGACTTGAACGCGGCCCCGGCCACCAATGCCGCAAGTCCCACCGCAGCAACTTTGTCGGTGGTGCCGTTAAAGTCAGCGTACTTCTTACCGTCGACAAAGTTGAGATTGGTCAGGAGTGTAGCGGCATGCGGTTTTAAGGCGGGGAGTTGATCCAGACCTGACACGAGATTCATGCTCATATACCCATGACGGCCAAGCGCCAAGGTATTGTAGTTGACGCTTGCGCCATGACCGCCATCGGCGGAAATCGCCCATACGACTTTATTGGTAGCTTGATCGTAATGCGGCTTTTCTTCCCATCCGCGGACGACGAGCGGATGAATGCCCATTTCTTGCCGCTTCGCGTTTGATTCCTCTGTCCCTTCTTTGATCGAAGCGAGCATTTCGTCGGCATCCCAATTGGTCGCATCATCATCACGGACAAAACCAGCCTCCACGAACCGAATGACCATGAACCAGTCCTCATCCTCGGATCCTCCCGCGACCAATCCAAGCTCCTCCCCGGAAGGAAAATTCCCCATAGCCTTCAGAAGGCGCTGCGTTTCATGCGGATCTAGAAACACATACCCTTGAGGAATGTTGAGTACCGCTTGATCGCCCAACCTCGCTTCCAGGGGACCTTTTTGCCAGGCATATGTTGGCGTTGCCGGGGCGGCCTCTTCAGCAATGGACAAATCGCCACCGCTCCATGCCAGGGCGATGACGATGAAACAGGCCAACCATCGCATTCGCATCACATCGATCTTCATCTGACGCTCCCCTCTTTTACTTGACCGACTACGGTAGTACATCTAATCATTTATTTATTATCACACCTAATAAAATAAATATTCCGCCAGCCTCCAGTGCCCGTGTCGATACAGAACCTACCGACTTGACCGCGCTTTTAGGTTTATGAGATTTACTGTCTGCATGCGTGCCATCTGCCTCCAACATGTTCCCTTCGAAGGCCCCGGAGCCTTTGCTACTGCGCTGACTGATCGCGGCGTGAGACTCGATCGATATCTCGTGCCGCAAGACGGGCTGCCGAAGGATGCCGGCGATCTGCTCATAGTGATGGGCGGGCCGATGTCGGTGAATGATTCGAATCAGTGGATCGCCGAGGAAACGGCCTTCATTCGATCAGTCCTACTTTCCAGAACTCCTGTCATTGGCGTCTGTCTCGGCAGTCAGTTCATGGCGAAGGCATTGGGCGCGACCGTACGGCCTGGCAAGGCACTGGAAATCGGCATGACGCCGGTAAGACTCGCGCCCGAAGCCAAGCAGGATCCGGTGTTCGCCACGCTGCCCGATTCGTTCGATGTCTTCGAGTGGCATGGGGAGATCTTCGACTTACCCCAGGGCTGCGTCCCGCTGGCCGGTTCCACGATTGCGCCGCTGCAAGCCTTTCGCTATGGCACCCAGGCCTACGGGCTGCTGTTTCACTTGGAGATGGAGCAGGCCGGGATTGATGCGCTCTGCCGGGAATGCGCTTCGGACCTGACGAAGGCGCAGCTCACTGCCCCGGATGTGACAGCGGCGGCGATCTCGCACCTCCCCACTCTGCACCGGTTTGCCAACCGGCTGATCGGGCATCTTCTTGCTTCTGGGCGTTGATTGACGGCACTGCTCTGAAGTACTCTAACCGACCGTATTGGTACAGCCATCAGATGTAGGCTGAACGCTGATAGCTGAAGGCGATCCCCACAAAAGGAGTTGGAGTCACCATGGCTGGTTTTCCCATCGAATTCGCTACTCGCATTAAAACCTTACCCCCCTATCTCTTCGCTGCCATCGATAAGATGAAGCAGGCGGCGATTGCCAAGGGCGTAGATATCATCAACCTCGGCATCGGCGATCCGGATTTGCCCACGCCCGCACCGATCATCGAGAGTCTGGCGCAAGCGGCCAAGAACCCGAAGCACCACCAATATCCCTCCTATGAAGGCATGCTGTCGTTTCGTACGGCGGTGGCCGATTGGTACAAGCGCCGGTTCAACGTGACGCTGAACCCAGCCGACGAAGTGCTGACGCTGATCGGGTCGAAGGAAGGCATCGGCCACATCCATCTGGCATTTGTCGATCCGGGCGATATCGTGCTGGTCCCCAGCCCCGGCTACCCGGTCTACCCGGTCGGCACGAGCTTCTGCGGCGGGGTCTCGCACATCATGCCGCTGACCAAGGCCAACGGGTTCCTGCCGGACTTGAATGCGATCCCCAAAGATGTGGCGAAAAAAGCCAAGCTGATGTGGCTGAACTCGCCGAATAATCCGACATCCGTCATCATGACAAAGGACTACTTCAAGCGGGTGGTCGAGTTCGCGCAGGAGAATCAGGTCATCGTCTGCCACGATGCGGCCTACTCGGAAATTTTCTACGACGGCAAGCGCCCGGCCAGCTTTATGGAAGTGGACGGGGCGAAAGATGTCGGCGTGGAATTCCACTCACTCTCCAAGACCTACAACATGACCGGCTGGCGCCTCGGGTTCGCCGTCGGCAACAAGGACGTGTTGGCCGGACTGGGCAAGGTAAAGAGCCAGTTGGACTCGGGCGTGTTTGAGGCGGTGCAGGCGGCCGGCATCACGGCACTGGGGCTGGACGATTCGGTGACGGACGGACTGCGCAAGATTTATCAAGAACGGCGCGACACATTGGTGCCGGGCCTGAAGAAGCTCGGGCTCGAGGTGGATTCGCCGCCGGCCGCCTTCTATATTTGGGTGACGGTGCCGAAGGGCTATTCCTCCGCCTCATTCACCGCGCATTTGCTGGAAAAGGCCGGCATCGTGACGACGCCGGGTAACGGATTCGGCGCGCCGGGCGAAGGCTATATCCGCATGACCGTATGTACGACCAAGGAACGACTGGCAGAAGCGGTGGAGCGGATCAAGAAGGCGGGATTCTGAGCAAGACGTCATTCGCCACTCGTCACCCGTACAGGCTTCCTCACGAAGGACAAGTGGTAGTTGACGGACGTGTGGGCAACCGTCTACATCGGCTTCGGAGCAATCGGACAAAGGCTACAGCCGCATGACAGTGTGTACAACGAAAGATCGGCTGGCGGAAGCTGTTGAACAGATCAAGAAGGCGGGATTCTAACGCGCTGTGATTTAGGTGGTGAGTGACGAAGATGTGCGCCGGGCAGGCCTTGTTTCCCCGTCACTCACCACCAGTTACTGGTCACCATGAGAGAGACGGTCTACATCGGCTTCGGGTCAAATGTCGGCGATCGCCTGGATTTTTGCGATCGGGCGGTGACGCTATTGAGTCTGCTTCCACACTCACAGGTCACCGGCATTTCACTGCTTTACGAAACCGAGCCTGTAAATGACCATGCGCAGCCTGGGGACGGTTGGTTTCTGAATGGCGTCGTGCAACTCGAGACTGACATCACGCCCCGCAGTTTGCTGACGATCTTGCGGGAAATCGAGCGCTCGTTGGGGCGCGATGAGGAGAATCGTTCAGGCCCCAGAACCATCGACCTGGATATTTTGTTTTATGGCAGTCGTCTCATCAATGAAGCGGATCTCGTGGTGCCGCATCCTCGGCTGCAGGACCGGCGGTTTGTCCTGATGCCCTTGAACGAACTCGATCCGCTCCTGGTCCATCCCTCGCTTCAACGCACAGCCACGCAGTTGCTCGCGGACGTCAAGGACCAGTCTGAAGTCCGCCTGCTCTTCCCCCAGCCGTCGACGCGCTACGGCTCCCGTCCGTCCTGTAGCCCTCGTCAGGATTCATGAGAATCATCCGGCCCCCCAAAACCATGGCCGCCTGGAGTCAACGGCTCCACCGAGAAGGGGTCACGATCGGATTCGTCCCGACGATGGGTGCGCTGCATGACGGCCACCGCGCGCTGATACGCGCTGCCCGGCTGCAATGCGATGCGCTCGTCGTCAGTATTTTCGTGAACCCGACCCAATTCGCCCCGACGGAAGATCTCGCCAAATACCCGCGGCCGATCGCTAAAGACCGGGCGCTCTGCCGAGCTGAGGGAGTCGATGTCTGTTTTGAACCGGGCGTCACGGCGATGTATCCGGAGGGTTTTGACACGGTCGTCACGGTTCCCGGAATCGCCAGGCGCTGGGAAGGCGAGAGCCGCCCGCATCACTTTGCCGGCGTGGCCACGGTAGTCACAAAACTCTTCGGGATGGTGCGGCCGGATATCGCCGTGTTCGGACAGAAAGATTTTCAGCAGGCCGCCCTTGTTCAGCGCGTGATCGACGACCTGAGCCTGGGAGTCAAGCTGATCGTATACCCGACCGTACGCGAGCAGGATGGACTGGCGATGAGCTCACGGAATGTGTATTTGTCCGCGACTGAGCGCGCACTGGCCCCCATACTCAATAAGAGTTTGCAGGCCGGGGCGGCGGCGATCAAAGATGGGGCGACCGCAGGTCGGAAGATTCACGCGGTGATGACACAGGTGCTGCGCCGGGAACCAGCCGCAGCCGTCGACTACCTTGCGGTGTGCGATCCGGACACCCTCACCCCGCTCGAATCCGTGCGCGATCGAGCGATCCTGCTGGGAGCCATCCGCATCGGACACGTGCGGCTCATCGACAATGTAGTGGTCAGAAGGCCGGCGAAACGAGAACGGCGCTAGAGCCACGCGGGAACGATCTATGTCAGGAATAGGTATTCGAGTGCCCGCTCTGGCCGACGAGCAGTCCAAGCACGACTTGGCTCAAACGGCGCTGCTCATCCGGACGAAACTCCAGAAACTGTATCCCGACTGATTCCGGTCTGACGGAACAGACCATCGCGGTTTCGATTCTGATTTCCTCCCCCGCGATACTCGACTTCAACACTAGCTCGACAAATGCCCCCTTGGCCAATCCGCCCGCCAGGATCGCGCAGCCCCCCATTGAAATATCGGTAATGCGATTGGTGAAGGGCAACAGCTTGCTGTCGATCACTTGGGCGTCCATCGCCGTTGCGAGACGTTTGAACTGGCGGCGATCGAATGCCTGCGTGCTTTGGCGCGCGCTCAGGTAGAAGGCGCGGAAGCGATTGGTGCAGAGCTGGCAGCGAAATGGAAACATGCGGATATGGTTGAGTGCTTTCTCAACCATTCCTTCGTTGGAAGTCACTCGAACGAACGACGTTCCGCAACTTGGACAGTGCAGCGATTTCATACGCCTCGCAGCATCTCCTCACCACTCCCGACCGGCCTCTGCGATTCTTCGGACGCGCTCATTTGTATCGCCAATAACGGTGCGATGTCGGCCGGTGAATAGGTTGGGGGCTTGACCCACTTGCCATCCTCGCGCTTATATCCGCCGACTTTACTGAGATTCGACCGGTGGACCTCTCGAAACACCGGCCCCATATCAATACCATACGAGACGGCTGTGCCATACACGACATAGAGCAGATCCGCCATCTCCTTGGCCACGGCGGCCAAGTTGCCCTCCGCCATGGACTCCTTGAGTTCGTCGAACTCTTCCTGAATCAGACGGATACGAAGCCGCTTCGTCTCCTCACTGGCGGCTGTGGGAGTGTCCTGCACAAGGCTGTCGAATTTCTTATGGAATTCTTCGACCATCGACTGCTCGTCCGTCATGCGTACTCCTTACTCACCGTCAAACGGCAATGTCCGGCGCGGCACCAGCTCAGCCGGCTCCAACTGCGGGATCTCTTTTTCCGACGCCACCCCAAGCTCTTTAAACCGGCGCGCTGCCGGAAGGATTCTCGTTTCCAGCGAACCCACCGCCCGATTATAAGCCGACACACTCTTGCCTAAGGCTTGTCCGACATCGTTCACATGCTCAGCTAACACCGCCATGCGCTCGTAGAGATCTTTCCCCAGCCGTCCGGCTTCTTCCGCATGGGCATTCATCTGCTCCTGCCGCCAGCCATACCCCACGGCCCGCAAGAGCGCGATCAACGTGGTAGGCGTAGCCAGCACGACTCCGCGCGTAAACCCTTCTTCGATCAAGCGCGGATCATGATCCAGCGCTGCGCCGAGAAATTGTTCACCGGGGAGGAAGAGCACCACAAACTCAGGCGCCCGTTCAAATTGCGTCCAGTAGGCCTTGAGCGATAACTCGTCCATCCGGCTACGGACCTGCGCGGCATGCCGCCGCAAGGCGTCGATCCGACGCTGATCGTCCGGAGCTTCGTGGGCATCCAGATAGGCCGCCAGAACCGTCTTCGCATCGACGATGATCTGTCGGCCTCCCGGCAGCCGTACCACCATGTCAGGACGGAACCGCCGATCCTCGCCGGTGACGCTTTCCTGCTCGAAGAAGTCGCAATGATCGACCATCCCGGCCAACTCGGCCACCCGCTTCAGCGTGATTTCACCCCACTGACCACGGACCGTCGGCGCACGGAGAGCCTTGACCAGGTTGCCGGTCTCCTGCTGGAGGCGTTGATGGGACTCCGCCAGCGATTTCAGGTGCTGATCCAGCCCGCCATACGCCGATTGGCGCGATTGTTCGAGCAACCGCATCTGTTCATCGTAGCGCTGCAGCGAATCATGGAGCGGCTTCACCAGCCCGTCGATTGCCTGTTGCCGCTGTGACAGTTCGCCCTCGGCTTTGGCCTGAAGGGTTTCGAACGACACGCGTGCCAGATTCAAGAAGGCCTGATTGTTTTTCGTGAGCGCGTCGTTCGACAGCGCCTGGAACGATTCGAGCAACTGCTGGCGGGATTGATCGACTAATTGCTTTTGTTCGGCGACATGCTTCAGCGCTTCTTCCGTGCGCACTTCGGCTGAGGCCCGCGCTTGCTGGACCGTCGCCAGGTCAGCCCGAAGCTGCCCCCCTTCCAGGCGATCCTGCTCCAACTGACGGCGCAACTCCGCCTCCAGCGACTCCGCTCGTTCGGCCCGGGCACTGAGTTCGACTGTGTGCTGTTGCCATTGTCGGGAGAGTCGGCCAACGCCAAGAAACCAACCGACGAGCGCGCCAGGGACAAGACCGATGACAATTCCCAGCAATATGCCGGTCACATCCATTGCGCTACCCTCTCCGTCATCTGACGCGCCGCATCCTCACGGGCAAAAAATCTATTCGATAGTAAAGTACGGCCTGGAGAATTTTTGGAGCGTACGAGATACGCTATCAAAGGTCAAGCACCGAAAAGTCCCAATGTCATTCGGCCCTACCGCCATTCACCTAGGGACGCTATTAAGCAAATCAACGCCGAGTTGGATTGGCCACGTCGTTACTCACGGTGCCGATCACGGACGGATTCCCGACGCCGCACAACCCCGGCTGCCGCATCTAGTTCAATCACCTCGCCATCGCGCACAACCGTCGTGATCCCCGGAATATTGGCCACTGCCGGCAAGCCATATTCACGGGCGATAATCGCGCCATGCGACAAGGTCCCGCCCATCTCGACGACGAGCCCTGCCGCAATCCCGAATAACGGCGCCATCCCGGGGTCGATCACAGGAGCGACGAGGATGTCGCCGGGAGTCACCTTCTTCCAATCCTCCACGGTTCGGATCACTCGCGCCGGTCCCATCGCAAAACCGGCACTGATCGGCACACCCCGCCACTCTGCCGCATCCGGCGAGTGCTCCGCCGTGAGCTCTTCCGCTCCATCGATCAACTGATCGGAGGCCGCCATCTGAACATCGCGGGCACGCGCTTGCTTGCGCGACTGCACCAGGGCACGCCAATCACGCGCTTCCAGGCTGAGCAACGGCTGTTGCTCCTCAACGCGGATAAAGAAGACATCCTCCGCCTGATCCAACCGGTCTTGTTCCGTCAGCAAGACGCCTGCCCGCATCAATAGCCGGCGCGTCGCACCCGCGTAATACATCAGATGATGTCGATTGGCTTCCCGTAGCGCATAGAACCGACACAGCCTCCGGTACCACCAGGAGAACACCATCCAACGGAGCCGGCCACAACGAGCACGGATATCTGCACAGCCCTGCTCACGCACCCTCCGCTGCCGTGCCGCAATGTCTGTCGGCGATTGAGCCGTTGGCGCGATGATTTGATGACGCAGTACATCCAGCACGACTTCCGGCTGATCCGCAAATCGCGGGGACATGATATCGGACTCTCCCAGCCCCCGATGACCATAGTCGGCAAGATACTGCTCAAAGAGCCCCCAGAATTGCGTCCCACGGAGCGCCTGACCCGCCGCTCGCCCATCCCAGTCCGCGCGCTCAAACAGCCGCCGGACTGGTTCCTCACGACGCGCGACCTCGACCAGTTCAGCCAGCCTGATAATCTGCTGTGCGCTGATGACCTGTGCCTGCCCTTGGAGTGCCGCGTTGAGCAACCCACGCCAATCCGTTCCCAGCCAGCGCGGCAACAAAAACCCCAGCGCCTGTAAACATTGCGTCACCCCGCCGGCAATGCCGAACGTCATTTCTCGTCGAATAAATTCCTCGTTCAAGGCCTGGATCCGCTCGCGAACCTGGACCAGCGTCAGTGCCTGCACCGCCTCGTGATGATGCTCCAGCCCCATCCGCTTCATGTCGGCAAACCAAGGCTCCGACTGGCGAGCCGCCTGGCGGATCCACCAAGCAGCCAAGAATCCCGCCCGCAGCAAGGCTACGGGACTAAGCTGTTTGACGGGGAGCGGCCTGGAGACGGTATGCCCGCCCATATGTTCCGCCAGCGTCGACGTGTCGCCGCGTAGCTGTTCGATCAGCGCATGCATCAGACTCACATTGAGATAAGGACGGCCTCGATACACTCGAACCGAGGACATGCCGGGAGGGATTTGGCACCCCAACCGCCGGTACGGCCCCATCAGAAACAGATCCATAAACTGTTCGAGGAACGAGATCCCGAGCGGGCTGGGCACATCCGGCATCGTCTCTTTGAAATTAGTACGGGACCATTCGCAGACAGCCCGTACCGACGGAGCCTCTGTCGACACAACCGTGACCGGCCGGGCTTGCAAGAACCAGAGTCCCTGCCGGTCCATGACCCATTCAATGTCGACGGGCTGATCCAGCGCCGTCTCCACCCGCTTCCCCAGTTGAACCAGCGTCTCCAACTCTTCGTCCGTGAGCGACGGCCGCTCACGCTCGGATGACACGAGTTCCTGATCACATACGCCGGCGGCCCCCAGCCGCAAGGCACGTTCCTTCTTCGCAATGACTCGTTCCTGCACGCGAGCGCGTGAGGTCGAAGTATCCCATTGCAACGTGAACTGATCCGAAGTCATCGTACCATCGACAAGCCCCGCCGCAAGACCCGGCACCGCATTGACCACAGCCTGATCCTGACGCCCCGTGACGGGATGAATCGTATAGAGCACGCCAGCGGCATGGGCATCGAGTACCGGCTGAATGACCACTGCCATCGCCGGCGGACGGTCGCTCCACCCGATCCGCTCGTAATAGGTTGCCACTGACTCGTCCCACAGCGACGCCCAGACGGCTTGCACACTGGATCCCAACTGTTCTCCGGCAACACCCAACTCTGTGTGATACAGCCCCGCGAAGCTGGCGTGAGTCTCGTCTTCATTCGTGGCAGAGGATCGAACGGCCCAACGCTGATCGACCGGATGCCGCATAGCTCGGAGATGCCGCTCCAGCTCTGTCAGGCACTCGCCGGTGAGACGGCCCTCCTGAATCCGCCTTCGGCAGTCTTCTAGGAGTGCCACGCGGGCCGCTCCTGTGGCGCTCTGCACCTGCCTCCAGATCGCTGCAGCATCCATCTGTTGATCGCGCAGGAACTTCCGGTAGGCTTCGACGGTGAGACAGAACCCATGGGGAACGGGAAATCCTTCGATAAGTAGGCGCGCCAAGCCCGCCGCTTTCCCTCCGGCCAAGAATCGATTGGTACAGTCTTTGAGAGGTAGAACCAGCGGCGAAGGCATGGACCGGATACTAACTAGAGTGCGAGGAGAAGGTAAAGGTCGTTCACGTTGGTCCCGGTGGGCCCTGTCACAATGTGACTCTTGAGTGCGCGCAGCGCAGGATAAGCATTGTGTTGCGTGAGTGCGCGACGAAGATTCAGGCCGTTGCGCTTTGCCTGATCAAGGGTGGATCCAGACACCACCGCGCCAGCCACATCCGTCGGACCGTCAGTCCCATCGGTTCCGATCGCAGCAACCCAGGTCTTGTGAAGACCCGAGATTTCACCAGCTGCCGCCACGGCAAATTCCTGTGCGCGGCCACCTGTGCCACGCCCTGTAACCGTAACCGTCGTTTCCCCGCCAGCCACCAGGCAGTAGGGTCTCCGGACAATTCCATTTCCCTCGGACAAGCGCGCTGCAAGTGATGCGAAGGTCTTTCCGGCTTGAGCGGCTTCGCCGACAAGGGGGGTCGAAAATAGAACGGTTCGCAGGCCCGCGCGTTGAGCCGCTTGCGCGGCGGCAACGAGCGTCATCTCGTTATTCCCGATGATCTCATGCTGCACCCTTCGGAATCGGGCCGCCCCCGGCTTCGGCGTCTCGCTAACATCGCCGCGGTCCCCGCGCTCAAGATGTCGGCGGATTGACGCCGGCGCCTTCATCCAGATTCGTCGCCGCTTCATAATCGCGATCGCCTCACGATAGGTCGAAGGATCGGGAGTCGTCGGACCGGAACCGATAGCCGTCAGTTCATCGCCGATCACATCGGAGAGAATCAACGTGACAATCCGTGCACGGGTGGCTTCGGCGAGGCGGCCGCCCTTGATCGTCGAGAGATGCTTTCTGACCGCGTTGACCTCTTGAATCGCCGCGCCGCTTCTCAGGAGTAGTTGCGTAAGTTTCTGTTTGTCGGCAAGACTGACCCCGTCGACCGGAGCGGGAATCAAACTGGATGCCCCGCCTGAGAGCAGCACGATGAGCAGGTCGCGAGGGCCTAACTCGGCCGCTCGAGCGCACAGTTGCTTGGCGGCTTCCAGCCCGGCCCGATCAGGGATCGGATGACCGGCTTCGATCACGGTCACGCGTTTGGTGGGAAGGCGATGGCCGGTTTTGACGACAATAAGCCCGCCGTCCAGATAGGGGCCCAATACCCGTTCAAGAGCTTGAGCCATTCGCACTGAGGCTTTTCCTGCCCCGACCACGACCACTCGATCGAAGAATCGCAGATCGTAACGGCGGTGGCCCACCTGTAAGCGATGACCGGCTCGATGAACGCACTTGAGGAGAGCGGAAGCGGGGTCCGCCGCCCGCAACCCCGCCCCGATCACACGCCTGAGAATGGATCGGGCGGAAGATGCCGGCAGCGCAAGAGGCATGGGGCCTAGGGAGTCTTCGCCTGTTTGAAACAGCGGCTCGGGCAAGTTTGACGCGGCACTCTGATCTGATAGGTGCCCTGCGGAAGGACGTCTTTCTTGAACTCCGGGTTGAGCATCTTCAGCTCTAGGAAATAAGTCCCGTATTCTTCGGCAATCGCGGTCAAGGCCCGTTGCGAATCTTTCACGGTCACCGTGACGGTCTCAGTCTCCAACGGCACATAGAGGTCTTTCTTGCTCAATCCCAAATATTTTTCAGGCTGTGAATAGATCTCTTTCGCTGCGATGATCCGAGGCACGTAGCGCATGGTTTCACGCGGACCATGCATCTTCCAATAGTCGGTGATCTTTTGCTCCTTGAGAAGTTTGCGCACTCGTTCTTCACCGGCATTGTAGGAGGCCATCGCTAAAAACCAATCGTTCTGCTGAAAATCTTTCAGATACTTCAGGTACTTAACCGCGGCCTCGGTCGACATTTCGAGGTTGCGGCGCTCATCGAGCACGGAGTCGCTCTTGAGGCGATACCGTTTCCCGGTCGACGGGATGAATTGCCAGGGACCGGAGGCCTTAGCCTTGGAATAGGCGGCAGCAATGCACTTGCTCTCGACTAAGAGCATGTACTTCAAATCGTCCGGGAGCCCGGCATCGGCCAGCTGTTTTTCGGCCGGTGGGAAGCACCGTCCGGTACGCTTCGCCAGGATGATGCTTTCGCCCTGGTCTTCCAGAAATTGGTAGAACTCGTATTCGATGCGCTCTCGAACCTGCCAGTTGTCCAGCGGAACCGGAACCCCGCCGAACGTAATCTTGTCAGGCAATTTGAACGAACTCAGAAAGTACCGTTCTCCGTCTCGCTTGATCTCCGGGAGAATCACCAATCGATCTTCCGGATCGGGCTGATTGTCCAGCGGTTCAGGGAGAAGGAGGTCGCGAAATCCCGTTTCTGATTTTGCCGCATCCTTGCCTTCGGGATGTCCCTGGACCGGTTCCGCCCAGGCTTGGCTTGCCCCCCAGCTAAGAAGACCCGCAAGGACCCAATATCCGATTCGCGCACCAGACTCTGCCATCCGAGGTACTCCTCTGTTATTCTTGAACTAATAAATGTAGGTCGTGGCCATGCTAACAGCAAGCCCAAACCCCAGCAAGCACGAATGACTTCTCATTCATGGTACAGTGATCGGCCATGCGCTCACTGACTGTACTGAATCACGCGATCACCGATTGCACGGCCTGTCCCCGCCTGGTGACCTACCGGGAGACTGTGGCACGAACCAAACGCCGGCAGTATCTGGCATGGACGTACTGGGGAAAACCGATTCCAGGATTCGGCGACCCGGACGCGGAACTTTATGTGCTCGGGCTCGCACCGGCGGCTCACGGCGGCAATCGAACCGGTCGGATCTTTACGGGCGATCGCAGCGGGGACTGGCTCTATGAAGCCTTGCATCACTTCGGATTTGCCAACCAAGCCTCATCGACGCACCAAGGCGATGGCTTGGCTCTCACGAACTGCTATATCGGCGCAACCGTCCGCTGTGCGCCTCCTGGCAATAAGCCGTTACCCGATGAGTTTGCACAGTGCGGCCGATTCTTGCGTGATGAGATGCGCCTTCTCACACGAAAGCGCATCGTCATCACGCTCGGAAAGATTGCTTTTGATCACTACCTGAAAACGCACAGAGCTGATGGACACACTATCCCGTCACCAACGCCTAAGTTTGGACACGGCGTCGCCTACCGTCTTCCGTGGGGAGACCTCCTGCTCGCTTCCTATCATCCCAGCCAGCAGAATACGTTTACCGGAAAGCTGACGCGACCCATGTTCCATTCGGTCTTTGCGCAGGCACGCCGCGAAATCGACAAGCTCCATCCCGCCAAGTGACCAGCGCACTTATTTCTTCGTCTGGGCATCCCAATCGGCCAGGAACTTCTTGAGGCCGATGTCCGTCAGCGGATGCTTGACCATTTGCTGGAAAATCGAAAACGGCATCGTGCAGATATGGCCACCGGCCAGCGCTGCTTCCACGACATGCTGCGGATGGCGAACGCTTGCCACTAAGACGAACGTCTTATAGTCGTAATTCTTATAGATGGTCAGGATCTGGCGGATCAGCTCCATGCCGTTGGAGCTGATATCGTCGAGACGCCCGATGAAGGGCGAGACACACCAGGCTCCGGCTTTCGCCGCAAGCAGCGCCTGGGTGGGCGAGAAGCACAGAGTGACGTTCACTCTGATGCCTTCAGCGGCCATCCGCTTGGTGGCCTTCAATCCTTCGGCAATGAGCGGGACCTTGACCACGATATTCTTGTGAATCTTCGCCAGTTCTTTTCCTTCCTTGACCATGGCATCCGCTTCGACGCTGACGACTTCCGCGCTGATGGGCCCGTCGACGATGTTACAGATTTCAACCAGCATTTCCTTGAAGCTGCGGCCTTCCTTCGCCACGAGGGACGGATTGGTCGTGACCCCGTCGAGCAACCCAAGACTGGCCGCTTCTTGAATTTCTTTTACATTCGCCGTATCGAGATAAAATTTCATGGGAGCATCCTTTCATTGTCGAGATGACGTTTACGCATACTCTGTGTCGGCCATTTTAGGGGGAACTCAAGTACGACGCAACGCGATACCGCGGTTTGACAGCTCTCCTGACGGGGGTTAGAATTTGCGCCTCAACCAAGCCGCACATCGTCCGTTGTGTGTCGCATCTGAGGAGGAATCGCTCATGCGTCTCTCTGCTGTGTTTTTGATCGGCTGCTTGGCTCTGACTGCCTGTAGCTCCAGCAATCCCTATCTTGAAGCCTCGCTCAAACCGGCCGAACTTCAAGGAAAAGACAAAACCTGGTTTGAGAAAAACTGGGGCACGCCTGACGGGAAAGCGCCTCGCTTCTTCGGCGGCGAAACCTGGACGTACTACCGCATTGCCGGCGGAAAGTCCGGCATGCCGCTATTTAATTTTTCACCGAACCAGTGTCAGATTCTGCTGAAGTTCGACAAAGAAGAAAAGTTGTCAGACTACAGTTACTCCGGCTGCTAACTCGATCGCGACTCCTGAAATTTCACCGCGCATTCCTGGCTGCAAAAGCAATTGGAGATCCCTCCGATCTCCCGAACAATTGCAGTTTTTCTCGGGACAAATACCCCGCAGACCGGATCTTGGACCATCTGATCGCCATCCAATGGCGGCGGGGTCGATCTACCGGCCTGCTGGAAATTCCGATACATGCTCCTCAAGAGCACGAATAACAGGACTAGCAATCCAATGATCAGAAATAATCTATACATAGTGTGTTCCAGTCAAGCTGACCACAATCCTATGGAACCGTCCTGGCACTGTCAAGGCTGAGCCTACTGCGCGGCCTGTTGCAACGCGTACAAGAATGGCCAAATGGCCTAGGGTACAACTAGGTAAAAAGGACTCTTGCCCCCTTCCATCCAGTACTTCAGAAGGATATGCATCCATTTCTGTAAGTGTTACAGTCCGCCCATGAAGACATGCGATAAATGCAGCGGTTCAATGTTGCCAGAGCGGGCGGTGGATTTGGACGCAGGACTTGCGATCACAGTGTTTGCGTGCTTAAACTGTGGTCGGAGAAAAGCAGCGGACCAAGAACCACGGCCCATCACGGCAAGACATTGACCGTCTATGGCAGAACCAAAACCACTTACGTACGATGAGCAAAAAGCTGCTGAGGCAGCTTTTGTTGGCGCTCCTTCGAATCCGAAATGGACGGAGGCCGCCCAACTGCTCTACGCCAGGCTTTCGGCGACGGTCCAGACTCGCTCGAAAGAGACGATCGGTACGTCAACCGGATCCGCGATTCATGACGGGAATACCACCCGTCGATGAAACCCGCGGTGACGAAGTTGTCTACCGTTCCCCGGACGGCCGTGCTGTGCTGTCCATCCTGCTATCGTATGATCAGCTACACACGCGACCAACTGGTCGTGTCCTGTGAGACCTGCGGCCACAGTTTCCCGCAATCTGCCCCCTCGTCGAATTAGCTCGAAACTTCCCACACGTACAGAGTCGGCTGTATAGCCGCATCCCTCCGCTGCCTGGAGAAACATTGCCTAGATGTTCATCCAGATCAAGCTGCACAGAGACCGTACGGAAATGCGCTGAAGTTGGTAGGGTGATACGAGGGGGAGGAAACCTGCCTCAATACTGACTCAGAACCGGATCACTTCAGACCTAACACGTCCATCATGTCATAGAGGCCCGGTGGCTGGCGCACGACCCATCGAGCCGCGCGCAACGCGCCACGAGCAAAGGTATCGCGACTGCTGGCACGATGCGTCACTTCGATGCGCTCGCCCATCCCGCCGAAGAGGATAGTGTGATCTCCCACAATATCGCCGGCCCGGATAGTCTGAATGCCGATTTCCTGTTTCTTCCGTTCCCCGATCAGGCCTTTTCTGGAATAGACGCCGACCTGATCTAGATCACGGTTGACGGCATGCGCCAGCACTTCCGCAATTTTCAATGCGGTACCGCTCGGTGCGTCTTTCTTGAGACGGTGATGCGCCTCAATCACTTCGATGTCGTAGTCGTCACCCAATGTTTTGGCCATCTCCCCGATGACTTTATAGATCAAGTTAACGCCCACGCTCATATTGGGAGACAACACGCAGGGAACGTGTCTCGCAAGCCCCTTGACCTCTTCAAGTTGAGACGGATTGAGCCCCGTCGTGCCGATGACCATCGCCCGGCGATGCTGCGCGACAATACGGAAATGCTCGAGCGTCGCATCAGGAGCGGAAAAATCAATGACGACTTCGCCGCGTTCCATCAACGCAGCCAGATCACTGGTGATAGCCACCCCGGCGCGCCCGGTCCCGGAGATCTCGCCGGCGTCATCGCCGATGGCATGATGCCCACTCCCCTCAAGCGCCCCGGCTAATGTCAACGCCGTCGAATCCCGCACCAGCGCAACCAACCGGCAGCCCATCCGTCCCGCCGCACCAGCCACTACAACTTTAATCATAACCGCGTCTCATCCTTCTGCCGGTCACACTAAATAAATCGGGCCTCTTTCATGACTTGCATCAGCTTATCTCGATTCTCTTTCCCCATCGGGCACAGCGGCAAGCGAAGCTCGGGATCGATCTTCCCCATCATTCCCAGCGCCTCTTTCACGGGAATCGGATTCGTTTCATAGAACAGCGCGGCAAATAAGGGCGACAGTTGGAAGTGGAGACGTCGAGCCTCCTCAATGTTTCCGGCCGCAAACGCCTTGACCATGTTCGCCATCTCAGTTGGAGCGATATTGGCCGTCACGGTAATCACACCTTGACCGCCGACCGCCATCATGGGCAGGGTCATCGCATCGTCGCCGGCAAGCACCGCAAGGCGACCGCCGCACGTTTGCACGATATCCGACGCCTGCTGAATCACTCCGCTGCCTTCCTTTACACCCACGATGTTCGGGATCACGGCCAATCTGGCGACCGTCGCCGGGAGCATATTCACGCCGGTTCGCCCGGGAATGTTGTACAGCACCAGCGGCAAATCGACGGCCTCGGCAATCGCCTTATAGTGGCGATACAACCCTTCCTGCGTCGGCTTGTTGTAATATGGCGTGATGAGCAGGGCGGCATCGGCCCCGGCCTCCTTCGCATGCTTCGTCAGCGAGATCGCCTCATCGGTACTATTGGAGCCAGTCCCTGCCGTAACAGGGACTCGACGGCGAACCACTTCTACCGTCAGCTCGATCACACGGTTGTGCTCCTCGTGTGACAGCGTGGCGGACTCTCCGGTCGTACCGCACGGGACAATACCGTTCGTACCCTTGGCAATCTGCCACTCGATCAGATCGCCCAACGCCCGCTCGTCGACTTTGCCCTTTCGAAAGGGTGTCACGATCGCGACATGAGAACCGGTAAACATAATGGCTCCTTCTCAAGGTACGGGAATCGGCAGGCCGCCCGCGCCTCGCCCTACTTCAAGAACGCCGGAATCATCTCGCCCTTGACCAGATCCTCGTACGTTTCACGCTCGCGGATGACATGGATGTCTTCGCCCTGGACCAGCACTTCCGGGATGCGGGGTCGCGAGTTGTAATTCGACGCCATCACGAACCCGTAGGCTCCCGCGCTCATCACCGCCATCAATTCACCCGGCTTCACGGCGGCCAGCAAACGGTCCTTGGCCAGAAAATCTCCCGACTCACAGACCGGACCGACGATATCGACCTGCTGCTTGGCTCGGTGGCCGGCTTCTTCATTGACCGGCTTGATTTCATGGTAGGCGCCGTAGAGGCTGGGGCGAAGGAGATCATTCATCGCCGCATCGACGATGACAAAGTTCTTGGCCTCCCCTTCTTTCAAGTACAACGCCTTCGTCACGAGGATGCCGGCATTGCCGACAATGACACGCCCCGGCTCCATCACCAAGGTCAGGCCGAGATGGGCTACGATCGGTGAAATCGCGTCCGACAAATCTTGAGGCAGCGGTGGTTTTTCCTCGGAATAGGTAATCCCCAACCCACCGCCGATGTTCAGATACTGGATGTTGATCCCCTGCGCTTTCAGCGTGCCGATGAGCCCGACAACCTTCTTCAATGAGTCTACGAACGGGGTCACCTCGGTGAGCTGGGAGCCAATATGGGCATGGACGCCGACCACCTCGATATGGCTCAGCGAGGCGGCCATCTTGTACTCTTCCAGTGCGCGGTCCGCGGCGATGCCAAACTTGCTCTTCTTCATCCCTGTCGAGATATAGGGATGTGTTTTGGGATCGACGTCCGGATTGATCCGCAACGCAATGCGGGCCTTCTTACCGACGGAGGCCGCGACATCGTTGATCGCGCGAATCTCCGCCGAAGACTCGACATTAAACATGAGGATGTCGGCCTTCAACGCGTCGGCAATTTCGCCAGCGTCTTTCCCCACTCCGGCAAAGACGATCTTTGACGGCGGCACTCCCGCCTTGAGCGCACGGAACAATTCACCACCCGACACAATATCGACTCCGCTGCCTTCCTTAGCCATCACTCTCAAGACGGCCAGATTCGAATTGGCCTTCATGGCGAACGCGACGATGTGCGGGATGTTCTTAAACGCCCCGTCATACGCATGGAAGTGCCGGATCAAGGTCGCGTGACTGTAGACATAGCACGGCGTCCCGACTTCTTTAGCGATGCGACTCACCGGCACCTGCTCGCAATAAAACTCACCTTGGCGATATTCGAAATTATGCATCTAGACAATCCTCATTCAATAATTTGAGACCCGCCACCGAAAACCGTGACGGAGCAGTCTTCTTGATGCGAGCAGCACGCGGGCTCGGTGAGCCCAACCCCTCGACTATCGTGTTCCGACCGGTCGTAACGGCGGCAATTCTTCGTCTTGCCCTTTTGGCTCCACCGGCTCTAGCGGAACCGCCGCCCCCGAGGTATTGTCCGCTCGCTGCACCGTACCAGACTTCTGCAGCTGTATCTTCTGTCTGGTGATCGTCGGATTGACGCCCACGTTCTCCGGAGCCACGGGCGAGCCCACGACGCCGCAGGCCGTCACCACGGTCAATACAGTGACGCTCACACCAGCCAAAAAAATGTAGCTCGTTTGCGTCATGCCAACAACTTCGTTAGTTCTTTGAGGCGGCGAACCACTTGCGCCCTGGCAGTCCCGCCGATTTGCGACTTCCGGTCGATCGCGCCCTGCACCGTGAGCCGTTGCAACACGGACTTCTCAAAGCGGGGCGAAAACACGCCGAGCTCTTTGACCGTGAGGTCGGAAAGTTCGCGCCCGGCATCCAACGCCCAGCGGACGATCTTGCCGGTAATCGCGTGCGCCTCCCGAAAGGGCACGCCCCTGGTCACTAAATAGTCGGCGAGCTCTGTCGCCAACATCCCGCCGCCCGTCAAGGCGCGAGTCAGCGCCGCCCGATCTACTTTGAGTCGGCGCATCAACTCCGTCATGACTTCGACACAGTCTTGCGTCGTATCGAGAGCGTCGAACAGGGCCGGCTTATCTTCCTGCAAATCGCGGTTATAGCTGAGCGGCAACGCTTTCAACGTCGTCATCAATCCGATGAGATGACCATAGACGCGGCCGGTCTTTCCACGCACCAGTTCGGGCACGTCAGGATTCTTTTTCTGAGGCATCATGCTGCTGCCGGTGCAGAATCCGTCCGGCAGATCGACAAAATGAAACTCTTGCGTGGCCCAGAGAATAAGTTCTTCGCTCATGCGCGACAAATGCATCATGATGACCGCCAGCGCCGCCGCCACTTCGATCATGAAATCGCGATCGGATACCGCATCAAGACTGTTCTGCGTGACCGCGGGAAAGTCCAGCAACGTCGCGGTGTAAAGCCGGTCCACCGGGTAATTCGATCCCGCCAGCGCCCCGGACCCCAACGGCATCACGTTGACACGCGTCCGGGCATCCGCAAGACGCGCCTGATCGCGCAAAAACATTTCCACGTACGCGAGCAGATGATGCGCCAACAACACCGGTTGGGCGCGCTGCAAATGCGTGTAGCCCGGCATCGGCACATCGAGATGTTTCGTCGCCTGCGCGACGAGCACGCGCTGGAATTCCGTAAGCCGTTCGATCAGGACCGTGAGCTGCTCACGCACATAGAGCCGCACGTCGAGCGCCACTTGATCGTTCCGGCTGCGCCCCGTGTGCAATTTTCCGCCGAGCGGACCGATCAACTCGGTCAATCGGCGCTCGATCGCCATGTGAATATCTTCGTCTTCCGGCAGAAACTTGAAGCGCTCCCGCTCCAGTTCGTGCTGCACCAGCTGCAAGCCTCGTACAATCGCCGCCTGGTCGCGGCGGCTGAGCACACCGGCCTTCGCCAGTGTCTGGCAATGGGCGATGCTGCCGCGGATATCCTGCGGGTACAGCCGCTTATCCACCGCGATGGAGCGAGAAAAGGCTTCCACTAACCGATCGGTAGGCTCGCGAAAACGCCCCGCCCAGGCCTTGCTCGGCTGCTTGCCTGCCCCCGCTTTGCCGGATTTCCGACTGGCCATTAGGACTTCGCTTTCCGCCTTTGCGCCCGAATCTTCAATCGCAACGCATTCAACCGGATGAAGCCCTCCGCATCTTTCTGGTTGTACACATCGTCTTCTTCAAACGTCGCAATATCCAACCGGTAGAGAGAATTCTTCGACTTCCGACCGGCGAGGGTGCAACTGCCCTTATAGAGCTTGACGCGAGCCGTCCCCGAGACATCTTTTTGCGCTTCATCGATGGCCACTTGCATCATTTCCCGTTCCGGGCTGAACCAGTACCCGTTGTAGATCAGATCGGCATACCGCGGGATCAGACTGTCACGGAAGTGCAGCACTTCGCGATCCATCGTCAGCGATTCCAGACCGCGATGCGCGACGTGCAGGATTGTCCCGCCCGGCGTTTCGTACACGCCACGGGACTTCATCCCGACGTACCGATTTTCAACCAGATCGACCCGGCCGACCCCGTGCGCCCCACCCAGCTTATTGAGATGCGCCAGTAGCTTGGCCGGACTCATCTTCTTGCCGTCGACGGCAACCGGGTTCCCCCGCTCATACTCGATTTCAACTTCCAGCGGTTTGTTAGGCGCCTTCTCGGGAGACACCGTCATCTGGAATATTTCTTCCGGCGGAGACTTCCAGGGATCTTCAAGAATGCCGCCCTCGTAGCTCACGTGAAAGAGATTCAGATCCATGCTGTAGGGCTTGGCTTTCGTCGCCGTCACGGGAATGCCGTGCCGGTCCGCGTACTCGATACATTCGCGACGCGATCGCAGCGTCCACTCGCGCCAGGGTGCGATGATCTTCAGACCGGGAGCCAGCGCCATATAGGTGAGCTCGAACCGCACCTGATCGTTGCCTTTTCCGGTGGCGCCATGAGACACGGCCTCGGCACCTTCCTGAAGCGCAATTTCGGCCTGTCGGCGGGCGATGAGGGGCCGCGCAATCGACGTCCCCAGCAAGTAGCAGCCTTCATACATCGCGTTGCCGCGCAACATCGGAAACACGTAGTCCTTGACGAAGGTCTCGCGCAGATCCTCGACATAGACTTTCTTCACGCCGAGCTTTTTGGCCTTCGCCTTAATCGCCTGCAAATCTTCGCCCTGGCCGAGGTCTGCGCAAAACGCAATCACTTCTGCCTGATAGGTTTCCTGCAACCACTTCAAGATAACCGAGGTATCCAGTCCGCCGGAATAGGCGAGAACAATTTTCTTGATCGATGTCTGTTTCATAATGCGCGCTTAGGCCCTGCCTTTCTTCTGAGTCAGCAACTGAACCAAAATGGCTTTCTGCATGTGCAGCCGGTTTTCCGCCTGATCGATAATGACGGACTGCGGTCCGTCGAGCACCTCGGCGGTAATTTCCTCTCCGCGATGCGCCGGCAGGCAATGCATGACGATGGCATCGGGCTTCGCCTTCTGCAGCAACCGCCCGTTCAACTGATAGGGCGCCAGCGTCCGCAGGCGCCGCGCCTGTTCCCGTTCCCGCCCCATACTGATCCACACATCGGTATACAGGACATCGGCATCTTTCACGGCAATCTGCGGATCGACTCCGACCTCGATGTCCGATCCGTTGCGGGCCGCTTCCACGCGAGCTCGGTCCACCACATGCTGATCCGGCTGATACCCGACCGGGCACCCCAAGGCGATGTGCATCCCCACCTTGGCGGCCGCTTCTATCAGCGAATTCGCGACATTGTTCCCGTCGCCGATATAGGCGAGCTTTACGCCTTTGAAGCGCCCCTTCTTTTCCTTGATGGTCATCAGATCGGACAGCGCCTGACAGGGATGGCTCAGATCGGTCAGTCCGTTAATCACCGGCATGGTGGCTTCCTCCGCCCACTCCTGCACGATGCCGTGATCGTAGGTGCGGATCACGATTCCATCGAGATAACGAGACAGCACGCGCGCGGTGTCCGCCACACTCTCGCCCCGCGAGAGCTGAATATCCGCCATGGGCAAGACCATCGCATGGCCGCCCAACTGATTCATACCGGCTTCAAACGACACTCTGGTCCTTGTCGACGGCTTCTGGAAGAGCAGCCCGAGTGTCTTGCCCTCCAGCAGAGAATGCGAAATCCCCCGCCGCAGCTTCATTTTCAGCGCTGTCGCCAGCCGCAGCAAGGCGTCGATTTGGGGACGCGGCATCGTCGCCACATCCAGTAAATCTTTCGCAAAGGCGGCGGTCCGTTTCTTCGATGTCCGTGAAGTCGCCATGTCAGTGCTGCTGATCCTTTTCCGCCATCGTCCGCTGATTGAAGATCGACGACAAGACGTCCAAAACGCGATCGACTTCCGCCTGAGTAATGATCAGCGGCGGAACAAAGCGTAACACCCGTTCACTGGTGGCATTCACCAGGACGCCGCGAGTCAGACAGTCCGCGACAACCGCCTTCGCATCGATCTCCACTTCCAATCCCTGCAATAAGCCCAGTCCGCGAACATCCCGCACCGCGCGATGGCGGTCTTTGAAATCGGCCAACCCCTTGGAGAGATAATCCCCCATGCGCCGGGCCTGCTCGAGCATGCGGCCTTCGATCAACAGCCGACAGACCGCGAGCCCTGCAGCGCAGGCCAGCGGATTGCCGCCGAATGTCGAGGCGTGCGTCCCGGCAGTGAACACCGCCGCGACCGCGTCCTTTGCCAGACAGGCCCCGATCGGCATCCCGCCGCCGAGTCCCTTGGCAAGCGTCATGATGTCGGGCTCCACGCCCAGCTGTTCATAGGCAAACAACGTCCCGGTTCGCCCCATTCCTGTCTGAACTTCGTCGAAAATCAGGAGAATATCTTTCTGCGTGCAGAGCTCCCGCAGATTTTTCAGATAAGCGTGATCGGCGACATGCACGCCTCCCTCACCCTGGATCGGCTCCAGCATGATCGCGGTGGTCTTGTCCGTGACAAGCGCTTCAATTGCTGCAAAATCGTTGAAGGGCGCATAGGCAAACCCCGGCACGAGCGGCTCAAAGCCTTTCTGCACCTTTTCCTGGCCGGTCGCCGTCAGCGTCGCCATCGTGCGGCCGTGGAAAGAGTTCTTCATCGTGATGATCTCAAACCGGTCCGCGCCGTGTTTCTCATGCCCGTAGCGCCGTGCCAGCTTGATCGCTGCTTCATTCGCCTCCGCGCCGCTGTTGCAGAAAAAGATCCGGTCGGCGAACGAATGATCCACCAGCATTTGCGCGAGTCTGACTTGCGGCTCGGTGTAGTAGAGATTCGATACATGAATCAGCTGCGCCGCCTGGCGCTGGATCGCTTGCACCAAATCCGGATGGCCATGGCCCAAAATATTGACCGCGATGCCACCGACAAAGTCGATGTACTCCCGGCCTTCCATATCGTAGACCTTGGCCCCACGCCCCCGCACGATTGAAATCGGCTGGCGCGCATAGGTTTGCATCAAATACTTGGCGGCTAAATCTTTGAGTTCCTCTGTCGGCATAGCAGACGTATCCCCTCAAGAAAGAAGGGGAAAGTTAGCATAGGGTTGAGTCGAAATCAATAACGCGAAGACCGGCAAGGAGGATTGCCGTCCGGCTTCCACGGCGATCTGACCGTGCGACACCAGAGCATGCTCCCTCGCCCTATGTCAGGCAGTGAGTCATCCGGCTCCTCACAATAAGACCTCGGTCAGGCTATCTGAGTGTGTTAAGCTGCATGTCCATGAAATCCTGTCAGCACTGTCAGCACCAGAATTCTGAAGACGCCAACTTCTGCGCGCAATGCGGCCGCGCGCTCTCCGTGACGCCCTCTGCCGACTCGGCGGGGAGCACCACCGCTGATGCGCCACCCGAAGCGACCCCCTACACACCCTGGGCATCCGACCAGAATCTCTGGCGGCAGTTCGTCGGCCCGAAGGCCGACTATTACCTTGAACAGTTCAAAAAGTTCTCCTCCGACGGGCAACCTAAATTCGCTCTCAGCTGGAACTGGTCCGCGTTCCTCTATGTCTCATTTCTCTGGTTTCTCTACAGAAAGATGTATTTACACGCCGCGGTGTACGCCATCGGCCCCATGGCCTCGACCTATATCACCGGGGACATGACCGTCGGCCTCGTGTGGAGCGTCATGGCCGGCGCCACGGCCAATTACCTGTACTACTGGCACTGCAAAGAAGAGATCGCAGAGATTAAGAAAGCAGGAAAGCTCAATCCTTCAGCGCAGGAGGCCGCACTGAAGGAAGCCGGCGGAGTCCAACCCTATGTCATCTACGTGGGAATCGTGCTCTATGTGATTGCGCTGGCTGGCCTGGCCAAGATGATCGATGAAGGACAGTTGGACGGAGACAAAATTCCAACGCGTCCGGCGAAGCCTGTTTCGACGGTCTCGACGTAGCGCTACCGGGCGGCGGATTGAAACGTTCCGTCAGCTTCTTCCCTGCTGCCACCCCATCCAAGCGCGGAACCATTGAAAGTCCTGTTCGTACGCAGCCCCACCCGCGTCGGTCGCTTCCTGTCGCTGTTCGAGTTGCGTGTAGGTGCGCGGCCAGTTTTTCTGCCACCAGGATTTGAGTTCGTCCGGCGGATAGGGCTGACCATTGGGATTCAGAATACCGGCGGCCGCGCAGAGCGGGGCGACCAGCGGCCAGTAGCGGTCCTTTCCCAGTCCGAGGCTGCGGAAATGTTCACGCAACAGAAAGACAACCCACAGTTCGGCGCTATGCTTCTTGTTGTGCTTGAACGGCTGAGTCTGGCGGAGCGGCACAGGATCGAAGGCTTTGACGATCGACGTGTAGTCCGGGCCACCGTACGTCCCTGCGGCTTCGGCAATCCCTTCGACGATGTTCGCCAGCTCGAGTTCCGTAACCGGCGACGCGCTCAGCCCTTTTCCCTGAGAGGATTCGGATAAAGGACCAGGAGCGGTGAGCAATTCGATCAGCGGCTTCAGCTCTCGCAAGCGAACGGCGGCCGCCTTCAGAATGTGTTCCGATTCAAGCCAGTAGTCCGGATCGCTCTTGGTCAGCCGTTCACGGCCCGGTGGGGGCAGCACGGTCGGCACCCAATAGCGCATGAGCACGAACAAAACATAATCGGCCTGCGCGCCGACCTGGGCAATGCGATCGAAATGATTTCCGGTCTGAACGGCGGCGAAGAACGCCTGCGCCCGGTCCAGGACTGCAAGCCGCTCGCCCATCCCACACCACCAGGCTTCAAGCGCGGACCAATTCATATCAGCTGCCGGCGGGACCGTCATGGATCGTCTGTTCCTGAGTGGAGCGAATAGAGCGGCATGGTACTGCTGGTTCCGGATGAAAGCAACGGCTTGACTTGACCGGCCGATCCAGTATTCTTGCTGACAGACACTTGGCTTCCTGAGCAAAGGAGATGACTATGGCTCGCTTGGTCTTGCTGCGTCACGGTGAATCGCAATGGAATCTGGAAAATCGGTTCACCGGTTGGGTCGATGTCCCGCTGTCCCCGCGCGGCATCCAGGAAGCCAAGAATGCCGGCGATAAACTGCGCGGCTTTACCTTCAACCGAGCATTTAGCTCGGTGCTGGCCCGGGCCAATGAAACTTTGCGCCTGGCGCTTGAGGGAAGCGGACAAACAAATATTCCGATCGAGAAGGACAAGGCGCTGAATGAGCGGATGTATGGGGAGTTGCAGGGGCTGAACAAAGCCGAAACGGCCAAGAAGTTCGGTGACGACCAGGTCAAGATCTGGCGCCGGAGCTTTGATGTGCGCCCGCCCGGGGGAGAAAGCTTGAAGGATACGGCGGAGCGGGTGCTCCCCTACTATGAGAGCAAGATCAAGCCATACGTACTGAAGGGCGAAACGATTCTGATCGCCGCCCACGGCAACAGTCTACGCGCACTGGTCATGGAATTGGAGCAACTCTCGAAGGAGCAGGTGTTGGAGCTCAACATCCCCACCGGCGCTCCGCTCCTCTATGAACTCGACAAGAACGGGAAGGTGTTGTCTCACCGATACTTGTAAGGGGAACGCGCATGAAACCGGAAATTATCTGACGTCGTCAAGGAGTTTCGCGTACTGATCGACCGGTGCGTAATCGATTAAGAGCATCAGTAATTTGGGCCGATCGTCGGACGACACCACGCCCAGGTCTTCCAACAACGTGGCGGCTTCCGCGCTGAGCCCCATCGGGTTCAATCGGTCGTCCATCAGTCGCGCATAGTACACCCGCCGCTCATCTAGCTCGTGCCGATACCCCTCCCACTGCTCCAAGCCGAATGTATCCGACGACCATTGTGCGGTGACCGATTCGAGCAAGAGCCCGCCGATCAACACCCGGTACTTTTGGAGAATGTGGGCATCGACCGCCGCAAGAATCCAATAGAGGTTCAGCGACAGGATCTCCCTCGCGATATGGCGCGCCTGAGGTTCGGTGACTTCAATCCCATACTCTTGGATCTGATCGATTGAGACGGGTTTCGGAAGGGCGGCGAATAGGCCGGCAGCAGCATCTTTCGGTGTCATGGTAACGAATCTCCCTCGGCAGATCGATGAGAAAAAGGTGAGGGTACTGCACCTGTGCCTCGACTCTCAAGCGCCTTGTTCGAGTCAAAACGCTATGCTAGATTCCCGCCATGCGATCACACTCTGCCTTCACACCGAACACCAGTCCGCTCCGCTTCATCGGGATATTCGCACTGGCCATTCTGATGTGGAGTAGTATCTCTCCCAGCCACGTCCGTGCAGATGAGAACCGGTGGGGATTTGGGTCAGATCTTGGGTTAACGACCGGCACGGTGGACGGAACCGTCTTCGCCCTGGGATTCAATGTCGACTACTACGCCGATCGAAACTTTTCCTTCGGACCGATGATGCAGATCAGTCCCACCGGCAACCTCTTTCAGATTGCGTTTGCCGGAGTCGGGAAATACCACCTCCGGCTGAATAACGGCATCAACCTCGTCCCCTTCACTGGAATCGGTCTCATCCACGCCGATCTGGACCGCGGCACCGGGCCCTCCCAAATCAATCGAAACGACACCAGTTGGTACATTCCCATCGGCCTCTCGCTCGAGTATCAAGTCATTCACAACATCGCGCTGTCATCAACGTTGATGGTGAATCTCCACGATATCAATCTTCAGCCCTCTCTGCCGGAGAAAGATCGAACCAGCATCAGTCTGATGTTTGGCTTCCGCTGGGGACCGTAGACACGCCGACTCCTCATAGGAAGCAAGAATCTCTGCATAGCGATTCACCAGGCCGAACGCCGGATGGTTCTATCCAAGATCCAATGACAATGCTTGCGAGAGACTAGGCGGCTTTGGCTGGCTGCCAGCGCAAGCCGACATTGAGCAGTTCCTGGAGCAGGTCTTTATAACTATAGTCGGCTTTCTCGGCGGAGTCGGCAAAGTCTTCTTCATGCGCGATCTGCGGGTTGGGATTCGCCTCCAGCACGTAGACTTTCCCCTCCGCATCCATGCGCACATCGATTCGCGCATATCCACTGAGACCCAGCGCTCGATAAACCCGTTTGGCCAGATGTTGGATCTCCTCGGCCTTGCCGGGCGGAAGATTCTTGGCTTCCTCTGATGTGATGCCGTACTTATCCTGGTACTTCCGGCTCCACTTAACCCGCTGGGTGGCAATGCGCTTGGCGTCTTCGGGAAGTTTGTCCATGATCAGTTCCCATACCGGCAACACCCGAATGTGACCATTGCCCATCACCCCGACATAAAATTCTCGTCCCTCGATGTACTGTTCGACCAGAGCCCCGGTTCCGATGCTCTGATGAATAAAGGTGACGCGTTCTTTGAGCTTCTCATCGTCTTCAACGATAGAGGCTTGCGAGATCCCCAACGAAGCCTCTTCACTAATGGATTTGATGATGAGAGGAAACGGTAACCCTTTGGGTCGCTTGACGTTCCGTCCTTGCGGCACGACGATGAAATCGGGATAGGCAATCCGGTGGTATGAAAGAACCTTTTTCGTCAGCGCTTTGTCGCGCGCCAGCATGAGCCCTCGAGGGTTGCAGCCGGTATAGGGCACGTGCAGCAATTCAAGATACGACACCACATTCTGGTCATACACCGAGACTCCGTCGAATTCTTCCAGTAGATTAAAGGCAATGTGCGGACGCCATTCTTCGATCGCCGTCCGGATCACTCCTAAATCGCTTTTCACTCCGAGTGGGTGCACCTCGTGGCCCAATTTCCTCAGGGTCGACACCACATCATATTCGGTCTTCCATCCGACCTTGCTCAGGTCATGGCCGTTCAGTTCATCCGGCGGCACCAGGTCTTCATGCATCAGCACAAGAATACGCAGTCGCCTCATAGGGCCACCCGATGTCGGCCGCTACGCAGATAATTCATCGTGTGGACCGTCAACAGAATGGTGAAGTCCAGCTTGGCCTGTTCTTCTGCCACCGACAGGCGAAGATCCAACTGGCGACACCGTTGGATCATGTCCTCCAACACCTGGTCGATCGTGTACTGGTACTCACCGGTCCAACTCGCGACCTTACGACGCACTTCCCGCCGAAACTTGTTGAGAAAGGTCGCAGCGCTGGGCTTACCCGGCTGCGCCGTCCCGTCTGAAAACAGCCGCTTAAGGTCGGGGTCGTAGAGGAGGGAATGTTCCACGCCATAGTGCGCGCGCTTGTGCTCATAATGTTCACGAAGCGTTTTCTTGAGGCTGGGGAGCGGATCGATTTCGTCGGTGATCACGACGGCCGGGTCAACCTCGGCAAGCTCTTGCATCACCGCATCGACATACTTCAGCTTCTTCAGCACCGGCCACCCGCGATACCGGTCATGCCACGTGGAATCCGGCGTCAGCCACACCGCAAACGTCTCTGCGAAGTCTTCATCCGGATGACTTTGGGCGTACCACACATCGAGATGCCGGACGAAACTCCGGCTGTACGGCCTGGGACTGTAGTACTTGGGATAGGCCTGGGAGGATTTGCCGAAAATCGCCTGGCGTGTTCGCCGCCGGCGAATCCGATAGGCATTTTCAATCGCGTGGCCGGCTTCATGTCGCAGAATCCGCAAACACCAATCAGGAGTCCCGCCTTCAACTTCAAGCATCTGCGCCAACTCAAGTTTAGCCAGGCGCGGATGCGCCAGATAGAACGGAATGGCAATGCCCGGCACGCCATCCGGCGTGAACCATTCATTCGACAGCCAATAGTGTGGACGGAATCGCAAGTGCCGAGATTCCAGCTCACCGTCCAACTCAGCAATCGGCCCCTCTAGAAAACTGCCCTTGATCTCCAGATTGAGCCGGCCCATCGGCAGATCCAACAACTGGTCGTCGGACCACCCGACCCATTCCGGATCAATCACGTCATGTGCAGGATGTTTGGTTATCTCAAGAGCTGATCGATGCATCGTGCAATCGTCTCGTACGTTCACGACAAAATGATTGTGCTACTTGATAAACTATAGCATTCAAAGTGAAATTCGTCGGCCACTGAACATGGCTTCGCCCACTTGTCAGGAAAATGCGGAATATTTTGTCACTGCGCGTACAAGAATGAACCGCGAGACGAACGTGTGGCGTTGGAAATTACAGAAGATACGACAATCGTGCCGCGAAGTGAGGAATCGCATCGCAAATGTGATCCACAACCGAGACAACATAGGCCTGCGCCAGCTCGACATCCTGTTCCCATGTGGGAATCGCTTCGTGCAGATCGAGGATCGGCTCGTCGCGAGCACAACACAGTTGATTGAAGAGAGGGATCGATCGTCCAAACAATCGCTGCACCGCTTCTTGATGATCACGCCCCATCGCCACGACACAGTCCGCCTCGTCAAGTAACGCTTGTGTCAACTTGCGCTGTAGGTGCCCAGCAGGATCAGCGCCACGCTCCACAAGTCTGGCGCGCACGATGGGATGAATCGATTGTGGCTTGGCTTCAATTCCGGCGGATCCGACACGATACAGGCCTGACGGCTCACGATACTGCTTGAGTGCATACTCTGCGGCCAGGCTCCGAAAGATGTTACCGGTGCAGACAAAGAGAATCGATCGTACTGACGGTTGCGCCATCGTTGTTCTACCCTGGTTCCATCGACAGCCGGACAAGTGAGCAGGTACAATCGCCCCATGCGCTCATCACCGATTCCTACGACGCCCTTCACAAAGTTAGACGAAGAGACTGAAAAACTCCAGACCCGGCTCTGTCGCCTGGTCGGCCAAGCCATCGCCGACTATCGGCTGATTGAAGACGGAGACAAGATCATGGTCTGTCTGTCCGGCGGAAAGGATAGTTACGGCTTACTCGACATCCTGCTGCTCTTGCAACAGCGCGCGCCCGTTCGCTTTGATCTCGTAGCGGTCAACCTGGACCAGAAACAGCCCGGCTTTCCCGCGCACATCCTGCCAGAGTACCTGGCCAACCGGGGTATTCCGTTTCACATTGAAACGCGCGACACCTACTCCATCGTGAAGCGCCTGATCCCTGAAGGCCAGACGACGTGCTCCCTCTGTTCGCGGCTCAGACGCGGGCACCTCTATCGCATTGCTTCTGAGTTGGGCGCCACCAAGATCGCACTGGGCCACCACCGCGATGATATTAATGAAACTCTGTTTCTGAATCTCCTGTACACCGGCAAGCTCAAAGCCATGCCTCCCAAACTCCGTTCAAAAGACGGCCGGCATCTTGTGATTCGCCCGCTGGCCTTTGTGAAAGAGATCGACCTGGCCCGATATGCGGAACTCCGTGGATTCCCGATCATCCCCTGTGATCTGTGCGGCTCTCAAGACGACCTGAAGCGAAAGGAAGTGAAGACGCTTCTCCGCCAGTGGGAAGAACGTTCGCCCGGTTCCTCTGACAGCATCGCGGCGGCGATCGCCAATGTGGCCCCGGCGCTTCTCATGGACCAACGCCTATTCGATTTCCAAACGCTTCGCACAGCGCAGGACAGTACCGGCGAAGGTGACGCCTGGTTGGATGCTGAGGCACACCTACCACAGTAGCTCCCCAAGCAGCTACACTTACCAGATAACCGAATCACTTCAGACATTGCCGAAACATGAGCGTCTCGTCTGATTCTAACGGCGGTCAAAGCTCCGATCCGCCACTCTGGTCGATGGGACTGGCCGTCCTCGTCATCCTTGCTGCCCCGTTGATTTTGTACTCGCTGGCGCCGTCAGGTCCGCTGCGCATAGGGGACACCGTTTTCTCTCAAGGGCAGCAACAAGTCCGCGTCGATGCTTCCGGAACAGCTATAGGGCATCAGATACGGGAAACCTGCCTGCTCGACCCCAATACCCCTCTCATCATTCTTCAATTGCAGGATGGGCAGGAGGAAGATGAATTGCTCACCACGGTACAAGGCAATCCTGTTTCAGAATGGCCGTTCTGTCCACCCCACACCCAAGTACATATAAGCACGCGTCAAATATTCCAGAAACCCGATCCGTGGGATGTGCCGAAACGAGGGCTGTCGTGGATTGTCGGAGGATGACGGGACGGTTCCCGTCAGTGCTTCAACTTTGACACAAACTGTTTTCGAAACTTAGCGACTTTGGGGCTGACCACAAACTGACAGTAGCCTTGAAGCGGATTTCTGGCAAAGTATTCTTGGTGGTATCGTTCAGCCTCATACCACGTTGTGGCAGCAACAATCTCCGTAACGACCGGGTTAGGATATAACCCTTGGGCTGTGACCGCGGCTTTAACCGCCTCGGACACCTGCCGCTGCTCAGGGGAATGGTAGAAAATCGCGGAACGATACTGCGTGCCTTCGTCGTTGCCCTGACGATTCAGGGTCGTGGGATCGTGGATCGAAAAGAAGATTTCGACCAACTCCCGACAAGAGATGAGCGTCGGATCATAGGTGACACGTACCGCTTCGGCATGACCCGTCCTCCCGCCGCACACCGCTTCGTAGGAAGGATTCTCAAGGGCGCCTCCGATATAGCCGGATTCAACCGAATGCACGCCCTTGAGTTGATCATAGACCGCCTCCAGACACCAGAAGCATCCGCCCGCCAGCGTGATGACTTCGGTTCCGGTGCTCATCGGGTAGCCGTCCTTCCATCGCGCTCCAGTTGTCTATTTCCGAATCGTGCACATACCTTCATTGGGTCGGGCCCTCCGGCATCTTAGTCGTCTTCTTCTTCTTCAATATCCTCAATGCCCTCATAGCTCATCTCTGGAAATGCGGCAGTCGCCTTTTCACAGGCAGTCTCTATCATTTCCTCAGCATCTTCAGCTGAATCAGCACTGACCAAGAACTTGACTGTAATTGCATACCGTTGCTCCACTCCACACTCCTTTCGGTTCTCCTGCAAAAATGAAAAGGCTGAGAACGAGGGCCACGAAGAGACTCTCCGTTTCATCCTGTCTATTGTCGGTACTTTGTTACAGCGAGAGGGAGCATGTCAATCGGTAGTCCTCCTCATACTAAGCTTCCAACTGGCTCCCTAAGCCAAATGAAGCCCCCTCACTGACGTTGGTCCGGCCAAAAACCATCTAGCGTGGGGGGATCGTTGGGGAAGGAAGGGAGGTCCGGCACGTAGTATTTCGAAACGGCTCGGCGTAGGTGGTGAGCGGTCAGCCCTGCTGTTCTTGCTCAATCTTGCTGATAATCGCAGTGATCTTAGCCTGCTCTCCTGACCTGATCCGTGTGAACGCTAATCCGAAGGTCTTTCCCTCAACCCAGCGAACGATTGCTTCATCGATCATGATCGGCCAATCAAGGTCTGGAATATGAAGACGACACTCAAACTTATTCCCTTGACCGACAACTGTTTCACTTTCGATTTTGCATCCTCCGACAGACAGATCGATCGTTCGCCCGTTCCCTTCATGTGGACCACCCGAGAAGGTGCTTCGAAACTGTGTGGTGAAGCGCGGCTGAACCCGACGCTCATCGGGACTCGAGGGGCCAGGCTCATCCAACTTTGTCTCGGATTTGAACAGCGAGGCCATTTTTTTCATCGCTGAAATTGGCATGCCTGCAAGCTACGTGGGTGCGGTTTTACGAACATGTCTCTCTGGCGAGGCGTCCTTCAACATGATGTTCAGAAGGACGCCTCGCGATGATGCCGACGCAAACCTTCTACTGCTTCACCTGAAGCAACATGTGTCCCCGCCGATTTTGTTGATAGCATGACTCGGCATGATCAAAACAAAACGGCTGCTCTTTGCCGAATGACACGATTGCGACTTGCTTGGGATTGATCCCCGCTTCATGAAGGTACGTCTTGGCGGCCTTCGCTCGCTTGTCCCCGAGGACCATATTGTAGTCGGTCGTCCCCCGTTCGTCACAATGCCCTTCAATCTTCAGAACGGCACCAGGATGATCCTTCAGCCAGCTCGCATCACGATTCAACGCTTCCATGCTGGCATCAGAGACAGTCCACTGATCGTAACCGAAGAACACGTCCTGAAGTCCGGCTTCAATTGCCGCCTTCTCTTCCCTCGACAACTCCGCGCGCCGCCTTACGGTGACATCGGAAGCATTCAGTGAGGCTCGATAGCCACTTTGCGCCAATCGCTCTTCATCGGGATTCTGTGAAAATCCTCTGAGTTCTCCTGAGGCGCCCCCACGTGCCATTCCTGGAAAGTTGGGATTGACACCTTCCCCATTCCAATTCTTCGTCTTGTCTGATTTATCTGATTGCGCCGACGTCGCCACATCGCCATCGGACTGGAGCCATTTCATCCCGCAACCTTGACTCATAATCATGACTAGACCCAACAGCGCCACACTGGTCAAAGAAACCTTTCTTCCCGTCATACAATTCTCCTCAGTTAAAAATTCCACCTGAATATGATCGTCACAGCCTCTATTCAAATGCGTATGAATCTCACATTCTGTCGAGGCTCGGCTTCCCTGCGTAAAGACAACCAGTGCAAATCGTTAGATCAACTATAGCACCAGGTTCAAAATTGTCTTCCCCGAGCGGGCCTCTCTAGGCCGTCCCCTCACAAAAGTTCAATCGCGGGCAACAGGGGCTCAAACCTTTGATTCAAATTGCTCTGGAAAGATTTACCGGTGGCGGGCGCAACACATTAAATTATATGAGCAAATACTGACACTTGAGGATTGCGCCGAACAGAAGTGATGGGAACAAAGAACGAGGGGGAGAACTGAGCGAACTAGATGCCGAGCGACGATCATCCACTATTCTGGCTGGGGAAGACTAGCGCGAATCCCTCCGATCAGACCACCGGGCCGGTCGCATAATCGTTCCCAATCCGGCAACGGCACAGATTAGCATCAGCATCGCAAGACCCACAGCAAGAAGAAAACCTGCCTTTACATCATGCAATACAGGAATCATCATTCCCTCCTTATCTATTTACCCACATTGCCATCCGCACTTGCAACACCAGGCACCCATGGGCTCTTCTTTTGGGAGGATCCGACCACAGCACGGGCAGGAACGAGTCCATCGCCACCGTGCTGATAATGAAATCCTACCAGACCGGTTTCTTCCATGTCTCTCTTTTCGGCAATAACCACTCATGGAATAACCCCCCACATGAATTATTTTTACTGTAGGGCCTGGACTATCTGAATACTATTCCCCGTTGGCGGGAGAACGGAATGGAAGCAAAGGGAGGATTGAAGACGTCTGAGAGGGTTGTGACTCTTACTTCTCAAGCACTTAGCAGTCAGTCGAAGCAAGTGGTGCGCCCGGCAGGAATTGAACCTGCGACCTACGGGTTCGAAGCCCGGCGCTCTATCCAACTGAGCTACGGGCGCACAACGACAGTTCAATCACTTCTGCGGCAGAAATGTCAAGGATGACCGAAGCACCACTCCATACTTCAGCACGAAAGATAGAGGCCTACTTGGTCTCTGGCTGAATGGAGGAAAGAATCGTCTCGACGATTTGGTTGATAGCGCATCCGTCGGTAGACACAATGCGGTCGGCGGCCTCTCGATATTGGGGCATTCGCACCGACAGGACCTCCTCAATCTCCTCAACGAAGGACTTGGTACCCGTGAGTGAGGGGCGCTGTGTATCACGCCCAATGCGCGAGGCGATCGTCTCGACGGAAGCGGTCAGCCAAAATAGCATGCCGGTCTTCTTCAAGCACACCACGTTCTCCTGACGAAGGATCGCCCCTCCGCCCGTATCGATGATTAATCTATCTTGTGCGGAAAATTCCCGACAGACCGTCGATTCAAGATCGCGAAAATACTCCCAGCCGTGCTGCGCGACTATCTCCGGAACAGATCGCGCCGCTCGCCGAACAATTTCCGCATCAGTCGAGACCAGCGGCCATCCGAGTCTCGTGGCCAGCACTTTCCCAACCGTACTCTTCCCCGTCCCACGATAACCGATCAACACGATATTCATCGAAAGCGAGACTCCAACACAGCTCGCATGATATCCGCCGGAGCAGTGTGATTGGTCCACAGCTCGAATTGCGCGGCGGCTTGATGCAGAAACATTTCTAACCCGGGAATCGTCACGCATCCTGCCTGCCGGGCATCCTTCAGCAACTGTGTCTCGCGCGGATTATAGACAATATCCATAACGGCCAGGCCTGAGTGTAACAGCGACGCCGGCACGCAAGTCCCTTCTGTCTTTGGAGACATGCCGATCGGAGTACAGTGGACCAGGATGTGCGAAGCGGGAAGGGTCTTCTCCAGCATGGCTTCGTCGAGGTGAGCCTCTTCCACTGAAAGCGCCGTCTTCGATCGAAGATCAGCCGCCAATCGCGACCGCTCGTTCGCGTCCACGCCGAGCAACGTGAATCCCGCAAGTCCTGATTCTCCGGCAAGGGCAAAGGCAATCGCTCGTGCAGCCCCTCCCGATCCCACCATCACAACACGCTTACCGGCGAGAGACCCCACCCCGCCACGCAGCGCGCGCAGCGCGCCGGTGGCATCGGTGTTGTACCCAATCAGCGCACCCTGCTTTGCCACGATCGTATTGATGGCCCCGATGTGTCTGGCGGTCGGGTCAATCTCGTCGAGAAATGGCATCGACGAAACTTTATGAGGGATCGTGACGCTGGCGCCTCGAAATCCACCCAACGCGCGGAGCCCCTTGATCGCCTCACCGATCGCCTCGACTCGAAACGCGAGGTACACTAGATTCAGCCGGAGTTGCTGGAACGCTGCGTTGTGGATGGCGGGTGACAGCGAATGCTCGACAGGATTTCCGATAACCCCGCAAAACCCTGTGTGTGCGTCAATCTCCATAATTCATCTCACCTGTACTCTAGATCCAGTGGGACGACTCACCACACGGTCATTCCCCCATCAATGCGAAACGTCCCGCCGGTGACCCATGCCGATTCGTCCGACGCGAGGTATAGGACCATACTCGCCACTTCTTCGGGTTTGCCCGGGCGACGGATTGGATAGTGCGACAAGATCGATCCCAGCTGATCGGGATTAGCCATCAAGGGAGCGGCCATCGGCGTATCGATCAGGCCTGGATTCACCACATTGCAGCGAATGCCATCGGTGGCGTAATCGATCGCGATCGATCGAGTGAGCGCGTCGAGCGCCCCTTTGGAAGCCGCATACGCCGACAAGAGAGGAATACCGACCAGGCTGGCAACCGATGAAAGATTGATGATGGCGCCGCCGCCCTGCTTGAGCATTTCCGGAATGACCGCCCGCGTCATGCGAAATACTCCAGTCACATTCACATCCAGCACATTCGCCCAGGCCGCATCCTCCATCTCATGGAGGCGCTTGCCAAAATCTCCAATGCCCGCGTTATTCACCAACACATCGATTTTTCGAAACGACGCTAACGCCTGCTGGACCACAGCCTGGACATGCCCCTCATCCGTCACCGACCCGGCGACAGCGAGCACCTTGCCGCCATGCGCTGCAATCTCACGGACCACCCGATCGAGTTCGGCCTGGCGTCGACCCGTAATCACGACCGCCGCGCCCTCTTCGGCAAACCGCTTGGCGATAGACTCTCCAATACCGGCATTCCCGCCCGTAATCAATGCTACTTTTCCGTCCAACCGTTTCATAACGCGGCCCCTTCTGTATCGCTGTCCCCGAGAGACTCTGAGGCAGACGCCTCCGCAAGCTCTGACTCGCGGACGACCCCCAGCAAACCCGGCTCGACCTTCCTTGCCACCGTAATAAAGCCTGAATGGGCCACCATCCGATGATCGGGGCGAACACTTCGGCCCAACACCGACCAGGTCCGGATGAGGGACTCGAACGTCTCCACCATACCGAACACCTTCGCCCGCTCAAGCGCTTCAACGGTTTGAACGACTTGCGGAACCGTCGGCACAAAACTCAGATAGATGCCGCCTGACCGCAAAGCTTTGGCCGCATGCGGCACGACCTGCCAGGGCTCCGGCAAATCGAGCACGACGCGATCAAACGGGACGCCATCATCCAGGAGGTCGATCCCCTCATAGGCACTCTTCCTCAAAGACACCAGATTCGGCGTCGGACCCAAGTAACGATTGATATTCGTCAGCGCTGTTTTTGCAAAGTCTTCCCGCAAGTCGTACGTCACGACGAGGCCCTGCGGCCCCACAAGACGTAAGAGCGCCATCGTCAGGGCACCGGACCCGGTCCCTGCCTCAAAGACGCGCGCGCCCGGATACACATCCGCCCACATTGGAATAAGTGCCAGATCCTTGGGATATAGCACCTGCGCGCCGCGGGGCATTTTCAGAACGTAGTCGCCGAACGTCGGCCGCAACGCGAGCATCTTTTTCCCGCCAGATAAAATGACCACCGTCCCGTCGGGACGGCCGATCATCTCGTCATGAGGAATTTTTTGCCCGCTAAATTGATACGTCTCCCCGGCCTTGAGCGTCAGCGCGTACTGCCGCCCTTTCTTGTCGACGAGATGGATGCGTTCGCCTGATAAAAGTTGTGACATGGGGCGGCATTCTAGGGGGTTCGTTCTCCCCTTTGCAACCGATGATAGCAACCACTGTCGTCAGCCTCCTCTTCTATATCCATCCGGTGAAGTGCGCATCCCTCTCAATATCACTTCCCCAAAACCATTCGCCGTTAATCAGTGCGCGGGACCGTCTCCATCAACCACGAACGATGATCGCAAAGAGAACGGGTGGGGCAGATCGGCTGATTCGCAGTGCAAATCCTACATAGTTGCCGCATTCACATCACACTCCGATTCGAATTCTCTCATTAAGCTCCCCTAATCTTTCTGCAATATCTTCAGGATTGCGTACCGGCCTTCTCATCTTCAATCCAGCATCGCTTTTGCTTCGTAGAAGGATAGTGAATGCCAGCGATCGGAATGAATCTTCTCGGCCCCAGGCGGCTCTAACAGGAGTGAACAGATGCGAAACCAAGAGACAAGAGGTGACGCGATGGAACATGAAGACTTGCGGATAATGGAACACATGGACGACCAGACCACGACAGCCGACGTCGACACCGACGATTCTGACGCCAGCGATACGATGGAAGTAATCGGGCGGGAAGCGGAAGTGGACGCGGAGCCGGCGGAGAAAGACATGGAAGCCGCCACGCTCAAAACAAGTCCTGGCGCGAGCCCCTTCCTCCTGGAGTCGCTCTACTTTCGCTCATTCGGGGAGCGCGCGCTCCTGACGCGAGAAGAAGAAATCGCCTTGGCGAAGCGCTTGGATGAAGGCTCGCACCGTATTCGAGTGGCCTTGAAGGACGCGCTGAAAGTCATGGCGCGCGCGAAACGCACTCCCGTTCTGCTGGAATCGACAAAGGCCCTTCAACTCGCACGCGGGCTCAGCGGATTCTCCGCCACCGCACTCGATACCGTCGAGCGGGCCATGTTGAATATTCTGAAACCTGCGATCCGGGAGATGAAGCCGGCCGCGACCGTCGCGAAACAGCTCAAGGCCTTGCTCGATGAGATTCGAGCCGCACGGCTCGTCTTGGAGCGAGGGAAAGACGAGATGGTCCGGTGCAATCTCCGCCTGGTGGTGGATGTCGCAAAGCACTACACCCATCGAGGTCTGACCTTGTTGGACTTGGTGCAGGAAGGGAACATTGGATTGATGAAGGCCGCCGAGCGGTATCAACATCGGAAAGGCTTTAAGTTCAGCACCTATGCGACCTGGTGGATCCGTCAAGGGATCACGCGGGCCCTGGCGGATCAGTCTCGGACGATCCGAATCCCCGTGCACCAGACGGAGGCGTCCAGCCGGATTCTCCGGGTCACGCGTCGCCTGGGGCAACAGTTCGGCCGTCCGGCTAAACTGGAGGAGATTGCCAACGTACTGCACATGAGGCCTGAGCGGTTGCATGAAACCGTTCAGGCATTTCAGGAACCGATCGCCCTCGAGCGGCCGGTCGGGGATGGGGATACGGAGTTCGGGGAGATGATTCCCGATCACCAAGTACCGCCACCCGATGCCCATGTGCATCGTACCGAGATGACCCAACAGCTGGATCGTATCTTGGGGACCTTGACCCCGAGAGAACAGACGGTGATCCGGCTCAGGTTCGGAATCGGGTATGACGAGCCCTGCACCCTTGAGCAAGTCGGCCACAACCTGTCGGTGACCCGTGAACGAATCCGGCAAATCGAGGCCAAGGCGCTGAAGAAGCTCAAGACTCCGGAAATTAAAGAGCTGTTTGCGGCAATCAAGTAGCCCGACTCTCTCCATCAACAGGCGCATGTGCTCTCAAGTACGTGCGCCTGTTCCGTCTTTCCCCGCCCTCTCAGGTGTGAGAGAATGCGATCCACAGAGGATTCGTATCTCCAGCTTGTTGAAGGACACCGATGAAACTGCCCCAGCCAATCCTCCGCTCTCTCTTGCCACGGACTGCGATGATCCTCGCGATCATGGCTCTTGGAACCTTCGCATGGAACACGCACGCGATCGCTGACGAAAAGCCTCTGTCGGTGCCGGCCGTCGTAGCCGCGGTACGCCCGTCGGTCGTGACGATTTTGACGCGCGGCATGCCCTCAGCTCCATCCCTCCATGGAACACAATCAGGTTCCGGATCGGGCATTGTGATCGATCCGACCGGCTACATCCTGACGAACAATCACCTGGTGGAAGGGGTCACAAGTCTCGTCGTGGGATTGCCGACCGGGCGATTGACCCCTGGACGCGTAGTTGCCCGTGATTTCTTGCTGGATCTCGCGTTGGTCAAGATCAATGCGACGGATCTCGTCCCTGCCATACTGAACGCATCAGCCACCTTGGAAATTGGAGAAACCGTGATCGCGATCGGCAACCCCCTGGCTCTCAAGGGCGGATCGACGGTCACCGTAGGAGTCGTCAGCGCACTGGACCGGTCGGTTCTCACCCCGAACGGCGAAACATTGTACGATCTGATCCAAACGGATGCGGCTATCAATCCCGGCAATAGCGGTGGCCCGCTTGTGGATTTATCCGGCCAGGTCGTCGGCATCAATGTCGCGATTGCGCCATCGGCTCAGGCAATCAGTTATGCGATTGCCATTGAAACCGTCTATCCTCACATCCACTCCATGATGCTTCGTGGAACTATCACGCGGCCGGATTTCGGGTTTACGCCGGTGACAGTCACTCCCAGTATCGCCGCCAGCTTCGGGTTAGAGGCAGAGCGCGGGATTCTCGCCCTCAATGTTGATCCGGCCAAAGTCGCCGGCGCAGCGGGCTTGCAAACAGGGGATGTCATCACCGCCTTGGATCAACGCCAGCTCTACAACATGGGAGACTTCTGGCATGGCGCGATGCAGGAGAGTGAACAACAATCCCTTCACATGACCATTCAGGGACGTGCCGGCCAGACCACGTTAACCATGCCACGGCCGCCCATACAGAAATTCGTGCCATGACAACACCGCTGACTCTCCACACGCCTATCGCCGCTGCTCCGTCCGACATGCCCGGGTTCCACGCTCCGACGGAACTGATCTGGTTCTCTTCGCCTGTCGGCTACGCGGCTGCCTGGGACCTTCAAAGGCGCCTGCATCATGAGAGGGTCATGAATTCAAGACCCGACACCATCCTCATCCTCGAACACCAACCGGTCTATACCGTCGGCCGGCGAACCCTGCTATCTGATTGGGGCGGCGACCCCACGGCGGCCCATGTGGACGGAATCGAGATCCACCACGTCAACCGGGGCGGCTCTGTGACCTATCACGGCCCTGGGCAACTGGTGGTGTACCCCATCCTTCGCCTGACAGATCATGTCAGAGGCGTACGGGCTTACGTGGAGCAACTAGAAGAAGCGGTCATTCGCTGTCTGCGGCAGAATGGGATTGTCGGCCAGCGGCAAGCGAAGGCCCCGGGCGTCTGGGTGACCGATCCCCGAGATGCCAAGATCGCATCGGTCGGGATTCGTGTGGATCGAGGCGTGACCATGCACGGGCTGGCTCTCAATGTGGACATGAATCTCTCACCGTTTCAAGGGATCACGCCCTGCGGTCTGCAAGGCAGCCGCGCGACGTCGATGGCTGAGGTCATCGGCCGTCCGGTTTCCTTAGCGGCCGTGACGCACACGCTCCTGGACCAACTGCAACAGACCTTGGCGCTCAGGTGGACCGAGACACCGGCCCCTATCGAATTCCAGACGGTAGCATGAGCATGAACTCGCCAGTCTCTCCAGATACAGAGTGAGGTCGCCATGAACGAATTCGACACTCCGACCTTTCGATTGGCCGTCTCCCAGTTTGACCAGGCAGCGGAAGCGATGCACTTGGACCACAACCTGCGTGAGCGCCTCAAACAACCCCAGCGGTCGCTCGTCGTCAGCATTCCCGTCCGGATGGATGATGATCACGTCGAGGTCTTCACCGGATACCGCGTCCAGCACGACTCTTCTCGCGGCCCTTCCAAAGGCGGTGTCCGCTATCATCCCAACGTCAACCTCGGTGAAGTCGCCGCGCTCGCCATGTGGATGACCTGGAAATGTGCTGTGGCCGGGTTGCCCTACGGCGGCGCCAAGGGAGGCGTGGCCGTCGCGCCCAAACAATTGTCCCACGCGGAACTTCAACGGCTGACCAGACGCTACGCCGCGGAGATTTTCCCGTTGATCGGCCCCGATAAAGATGTGCCCGCACCCGACGTCGGGACGGACGCACAAGTCATGGCCTGGATGATGGACACCTACAGCCAGCAAGTCGGCTACGCCGTCCCCGGCGTGGTGACCGGGAAGCCTCTTTCGATCGGCGGGAGCTTAGGACGGGAAGAAGCGACTGGCCGAGGAGTCGTGTATGTCACATTGGAAGCGCTACAGCATCTCCAGCTCTCTATCGATCGCGCCACCGTCGTGGTGCAGGGGTTCGGAAACGTCGGGATGCACACCGCCCTCATCATGGAACAAGAAGGAGCCCGCGTCGTTGCTGTAAGCGATGTCACAGGTGGTCTCTACAATGAAAAGGGACTCAACATCCGGGAGCTCTTAGAGCGCTACAAGACCAAGGGCCAGACGCTCAAGGACACCAAGATGGGCGATTGGATCACGAATGAAGAGCTGCTCCGGCTTCCATGCACCGTGTTGGTCCCAGCCGCGTTGTCGGAGCAGATCACCGTGCACAACGCCGCCGCCATTCGGTGCCGCATCCTCGCGGAAGGCGCCAATGGCCCGACCACACTCGAGGCCGATCGGATCCTTGAGGACAACGGCGTTTTTATTATCCCCGACATCCTGGCGAATTCAGGGGGCGTCATTGTGTCCTATTTCGAGTGGGTCCAGGACCTGCAGCGGTTCTTCTGGAATGAGGCGGATATCCGAAACCGACTCCACGACATTATCACTTCGGCCTTTCATCAGACCAAGCTGTTCGCCACTGAAAAACGGGTCTCAATGCGAATGGCCGCGCTGATGAACGGAATCGACAAGGTCGCCCAAGCACATTTGCAACGCGGTCTGTACCCGTGAGCCAGTCCTTCCTGACAGATGCCGGTTCATCATGAGGGACTATGCCTTGGCCGCCATCGCGGGAATCTGGCTCGCCGATGGGTGCTCTCTACTGTTGGCACCCCGCTTCATGGTTGAACGTCTGCGGGAGGTGATCCGCCACCAACCAGCGATCTGGACCTGGCAGTGGGTGTCGGTCCTGGCGGGAGCCGTTCTGCTGATCGCAGCGTGGCCACTCACCTACCAGCCTCTGTGGATTATCACCGCCTTAGTCATGCTCCTCAAGGGGGTGCTTCTCGCTCTGGGACCGGAAGCGTGGCGGTCGCGTGTGGTTGAGTGGTGCCTGAACCGCGACGATGTGGATTACCGGTTTGTCGGGATCGGCCTATGCACGCTTGCCGCACTCCTTCTCCATGCGCTAGGGTGGATGGGATCGTCATAACTGGAAGGGTGAAGACCATGACTGTGAATCGTGACGCCATCACATCGGCCTGGGAAACACATTGCAACGAAGGCTGGCCAACCTTTGCCAGCCCGAATCAGGGACAGCTGATGACGCTCGATACCGTCATTAGCGGCTGCGTCGTGTTTTTCTTAGACAGTTCGGAAGGGTTGGACCATCAGCGAGTCGAGATTCTGAAAGACTGCCTCGCAGATCTTGAAGCGGTGACGTCGGAGTTGGAAACTGAGCACCAGCACTACTTCATACGCCTCCATCACCTCGGCGAACTGCTGCTAGCCACCACGGTATCCGCCTAAGACACGTCTTGTGTTATCGAATTCCCTGCTGCGGTCCTTGCCACTCCGAGTTGGACCTTTCTTGCAAGTTCATCGCCCCTTGGATAGAATGTTCGAAGCTGAATCAACCCTGCCTATCCTTGAAATGATCAGAACAATCGGTACGATCAACTACTATCTTTGATCTGCGAAAGGGGAGACGATGAGGAAGAAATCTGGATTGTCCGCGCTAGCCGTAATGCTCGTGGCGATCCTTACCAGTGCAACCTCATCGCTGCACGCAGAGCCCTACGAGCTGAGCAAAAATGATGTGATGGAATCGAAGGAGATTTCCAGCGCGACCGTATCGCTGTTCGGAGTGAAGCTAGGCGACACGGAAGCGAAGGCGCTGGATGTCCTGGTCAATGAAAAGATCGCCGGGATCAAAGCGGAACAGGAAGCCGCCTTTATATTCCTGATCGACCAACGGAAGCCCACCGGCCCAATGGCTGGCGTCCGTGTCCAGGATGGGAAAGTCGACCTTATTTTCATCAACAACCGCTTTACCCACAAGGCTCGAGGCATCTTTAGAAATGTATTGAACAGCGAAAGCCCTGAGGACATCCGGAAATTGTTGGGAAAAGAAGAGTACGGAGATGAAAATGTGATGGGCGCCGTCATGGCCTACGACAAGCAAGGCTTTCAGGTCAATTATCTCGGGAAGGACGTCAACATCGAATTTTCTGCCCCCCACTAAACCGCTGACCGCTGTTCTTTAGGCAAGACCTTCCTCGCGATCCGTCGCAAACCGACTATTCCCCCCTCGATATCTACCGCCGCACGAGCTCATAGTTTTTCTGCTGCATGGAATCCGCATAAAATTTCGATCGTATAAGAGCCCTATCGATCACGCTTGAAATGGAGATACCAGCGCCAGCTGACTTGCAGAGGCCGCTGCGCGGGGAACTGGTGTGAAAAATGAGTCTGAGGAAATCGAATATTGCGCGCGGGGATAATTCTACAGGTAAGGAAAGACTGATACAGGGACTTACTGCACGGTAGCCGTAGATTTGAGCCCGAAATCGATGAGGCTCATGGCGGTGTTCCAGCGTCGATTGGAGTTTAAAATCACGACCAATAAATCGCTGCCGTTCTGTGAAACTTTGGCAATGAGGCATCGTCCCGCTTTTGAGGTGAACCCGGTTTTGACGCCCTCCACGCCGGGGATGCGCCCCAACAGCCGATTCGTGCTGTGCAACACATACGCACGGTGGCCGCTGATCGGAGTGATAATCTCACGTTCCTCGCGCACGAGCGCGCGGAAGATAGGATTTTGCAGAGCGACCTCACTGAGCTTTGCCAGATCCTCGGCCGTGGAATAATGCTCAGGACCATCAAAGCCACACCCGTTGCTGAAGTGGGTATCGGTCAACCCCAGCGCCGCGGCCTTCGCGTTCATCAGCATGACAAACTGCTCTTCATCACCGCCGACATGTTCTACGGCAGCCAGACACGCGTCGTTGGCAGACACGATCAGCATCGCTTTAAGCAAGTCTTCGAGTTTGAACACTTCTCCCGGACGAAGCCGAAGATGCGTTTTAGGCGCCCGCGCGGCATTGCGACTGATGGTCGCCTGATCATCCAGCTTCCCCTTTTCTAAAATGACCAGCGCGGACATGATTTTCGTGAGGCTTGCGGGCGAGAGTCGCTTGAGAGAGTCGTGCTGGTAGAGCACCCGGCCAGATCGAAGCTCTTTCATGAAAATGCTATGAGCGGGAGCCACTCGCCACGGAAGGCGGTCCCCCGAAGTACTCGCGGCCCGAACATGGCGCTTCTGTTTATGGCTATACTCGGCCTGGGCGTCGAGCGGGATTCCCAAGACCGCGATGCCAAATACCGCTGCCAGGATCGTTGACGTGAGGACAGAGGTCTTAGCCAAAGAGAGGCTCCTTACCCAGGAGGGTGAGCTACAGGGACATACTTACAGCGGGTAGGATTCTCGGACTTTCCCGCCACGAACTCCACTATCGATTACCTTATGAAAAAACCGGAGGACATCCGCGAGATCAATCCAAAACCCGCAGTTCAAACAGCGCGCAAAGAGCCGGCGGTTCATGAGCGTATAGTGCCGCTCGACCATCATAAACCCTTTGCATTTCAAGCAACGCATACCATCGCGTCTACAATGTCATTACCGAAGTCGATTGAGCACAACCGCTAAGCATCCGGCCAGGAGGCCTCCACCAAGAATCGTGGTGCCGAATGAGACCACTGCGGAGGTGCCTGCAGCCGGCTGGGTCCCTTCCAAGAGATCGCGTATCCCCCCTTGTACCATGAGAACCGCAAGGGTCAAGACTGAACCCATTGCAAACCACCAGGTAAATGTTCTCAGGGGCATTACGCTCACACGGACAATAATATGTCGCTGACTCACACCTGTCGGTCACTCTAACGGAGGGTCCAAGACCTGTCAAGAAGTGCCGATATTGCGCGTCGTAATAGAGGAGTCACTGCTCAGCTGAGGCAAGTGGCAATGGTTTAACGGCTTTCAGTCCGCGATGAAGAAAAATGGAAACCGTGCCATTTCCATTGTCAGCCGTCACGAGTCCTGGCTCTTCGACGGCTTTTGTGGTCACCCAGAATGTCGCCAGCGCAAACGGGCCCGATTTGGCCGGATAGTTTCTCGGTGGATAATGAAAGGTGCCGTCCCCCTTGCCGAAGAGAATCGATAGATCGTTGGACTGCAAATTCGCAATGGCGACATCAAGAATCCGATCGCCGTCGAAATCGCGCGTGACGCCTGAGATAGGCCCGGCATCGGCGCCTGAATCTTTTCCCGGCAGAAATGTGCCATTACCATTACCGAGGTACGTGGTGAAACTATCTCGTTCGCCGTTGATCACGAGCAGATCGCGGTGGCGATCATTGTTGAAATCAGCAAATGTGGCTGAGAGCGGGCGCTTGCCTGTCCGATAGTCTTTCGGATCGCGAAACGTCCCGTCCCCATTTCCCAGCCAGATTGAAACGGCATTCGACATGGGACCGCCGTTGGTGACGACCATGTCGATCTTCTCATCGCCATTGAGATCCGACAGCGCCACAGATGTGGGCGTATCGCCATAGGTATATTGCGCCCCGTGACGAAACTCTGAGGTTCCGGTTCCAAGAAATATTTGGATTTTATCGTTTCGCAGCGCAACTACCACGTCGGAGTGTCCGTCTCCATTCAGATCCGCGACGGCCAAGGCGACCGGTGTTCGATGGACCGGGTAGTGCGGCCCCTCTTCAAACTTGCCGTTTCCTCGCCCCATCAAGAACGCGACTTCATCACCGCCTGAGCAGGCCAGCACGATATCCGCATGGGTATCGTGATTGAAGTCAGCCATAACCAAAGTCCGTGGCTCCTGACACACTTTGACCTGGATTTGGTCGCTAAAACTTCCGTCCCCATTGCCCAGTAAGATTGAGAGAGTATTGCTGGAAATATTCGTCGTAATGAGATCCGTAAATGTATCGTGATTGAAATCCCCCGTCGTAATGGTCGTCGGATTTTTTCCGACCTTGTAACTCGTGTAGTAATAGAACAGATCGGGGGGCGTGTAGGGATCCGTCTTGGAACAAGACAGCAGGCTGATTCCCGCGAAGAGAGATAAAATGGGAATCAACAGCCGTATCCCCCTGCGGTTCATACGGCGGCAGATTGGCTTCACAGCTCACACCTTTCTCAACTTGGGCCAATGGGCCTATTCATGGACGTGCGCTCGACCTATGCGTCACCCAATCGAGCGCTCGCGGAGTATACAGACCCCTGGTTTCACCATGCAATCTGCCGGATTCTTCAGAGAATAGGGATTTGAGCCTTGTCGATTCAACCGGATTTGCGCTAGAATACGAGCTCATTTTGAGGAGGAACCAATGAGCAATCGAGTCAAGGTAGACATTACAATGTACGGCATTGCTGAAGTCCTCAGCTGGTGCCACGATCGAAACAAAGGCCGGATCGCTGGGGTCGATACCGAAGGGTTCCAGAAGATGACCGCGTTAATGGCGGAAAAGCCGCAATCGGGTGATTACTTCACCCTCGACCAATTTTGGAAAAAGAAAGTGTCCTTGGATCTGACGGAAGACGAAGTGGCGACCATTGACCGCTGTCTCTACGATATCCCGAATTTCGATAACGAACCGCTTCCTCAAATCCGCCACAAGTTCTGGCCGCAAGCTGTCGGCACTCACTAAGAAAGTTCTCCCGGCATCGCGCATGCGATGCCGGGAGAATTGTTCCTGCATCATCCCCCACTCAAGCAACCCACGTTAAACATCAACATGGTGGGATCGACTCGCCCTAATACGATGAGATCGGCGGAGATGCGCTCTGCACCGGACGCTATAACGCGCCTTCCCCCTTGAGATACTTTCTGAATCGGCCCATGAGATCGGCCCCAAGCGTGCCCCCCTCTGGCTTTTTCACGTTGGGATCGGAAAAATGCCCGCGGATTTCCTGCAAGCGCTTCTCTGCCTGATCGTTTCCCTGAAGCCGCTTCGTCTTGGTCAATGCCGTATCAAATGCGTCAAACGTCAACTCGTTGTACCCGAACGACCGAATCCGTTTGACCGCTTTCATCATCGCCTGATTGCGAAACGTCGTCAAAGAGTCCGAGTCGATCTCGGACAAGCCCAGTTTCCTGGCGCGGCGTTCTGCCGCCTTTCGGATACCACTCCGGACGAAATCAGGCGAGGTCTGGAGTCGCTTCCACGCCTCATCCGCCCAGGCGACTTTCTGTTGCGGAGCCTCCCACAATTGTATGACATTCACTTCATCGATGGCCGTAAACCCTTTTTCACGGGCCGCCTCTTCCGTGTCGTGCCGAATCATGTCACTGACAAATTCGAGCGCGATCGGTGGCGAGTCTTTGATCTTCTGCTGAAGAAGCGCCAACGCACCTTCGCTCCATCTCAACGGAGGCAACTCCCGCTCCCGCGCATCGGCCAGCGATTCGACTCGATCGAGTAAGTCGATATTGACTTCCATATGCCCGCCTTCGCGAGCCATCTCTTCCGCAATCTGCTTGATCATCCCGCGCATGAACTCGGGCACCGCATCGAGCCGCGCCTTCGCCGCCGCAGTCCACGGCAGCTGCCCCTTTTCCATCGCCTCGGCCGCGGACGCCATACCGGTCGCGCCACCCATCGAGCCCATCATCTGACCCTTGAATTGGTCCAACTTGATTTCGTCGATCTCTTCGTAGCCGAGTTCTCGCGCTTTTTTTTCAGCTAACCGCCGGACCATGCCTCGCAGAAAGACCGGAGCACGCTCCATGCGCTTCAGCGCACCATCGGTCCAGCGAATTTCCGCGCCGGGAGACTCAGCAGAATCTGAGGATGACATGGGCACTCCTTCTCACGCGCTATTGGTTCAGTAACTCTTTGAGTTCTTTGCCGGCCTTAAAGAACGGCACACGTTTCGCCGGCACGGCGACAGTCGCTCCGGTCTTCGGATTCCGCCCTTCTTTCATCCGCCGCGCCCGCAAGCGAAAACTTCCGAACCCACGAATTTCTGTCTTATCGCCATTTTTCAAGGAATCTCGAATACAGTCAAAAATGGTATTCACGACGACTTCGGCCTGTCGCTTGGTCAACGTGGTGACTTTCTCCGACATCTGTTCGATGATCTGCGCTTTCGTCATGTCCGCCCCCCTTTCGTCCCACTGATGGACACGTGCGGCCATACGCATGGCCGCACGATTAATAGGCCATGAGATACTTCAGATTCACCCCTGGATGGAAATCGAATTTTGGCAAGACCGATGAGAGCTTCGACTCCAGCAGCTCGCGAATTGAAAACCGGCGGCGCTGTTCAATGATTCTCGGCTCGCCCTCGATTCCCGCGACATCGGCCGCCAGTTGAATCGCATCATCCAGGTTGCCAAGCTCATCGACCAGTTTCGCGGCTTTCGCCTGCCGACCGGTAAAAATCCGTCCGTCGGCCAGTGCCTGCACTTCCGGCACTTCGAGCGCGCGACCTTCGGCGACCGCTTCAATAAACTGCTTATGGACGTCGTCCATAACCGTTTGCAGCAACCCGCGCTCTTCCTCACTCATTTTTCTCAGCGGAGAGCCGACATCTTTATACTTCCCGCTTTTTATAACGACCCCCTCGACCCCGATCTTCTGGAGAAGGCCCTCGAAATTCGCCATCTCCATGATCACGCCGATACTCCCGGTTAAGGTCCCGGGATTCGCCACGATACGATCGGTCGCGGCGGCAATGTAGTAACCGCCCGAGGCCGCGACGCTCCCCATGGAAGCAATCACGGCCTTGTTGCTCTTCGTCCGCACCCGGCGCACGGCATCGTAAATCTCTTGCGAGGGGACCACCCCTCCGCCAGGGCTATCGATCCGAAGGACGATCGCTTTGACGGAGGGATTCTCACTGAATTTCTTCAGTTCGCCGAGCGTTTCCTGGGCATCAACGATGACCCCCTCGATGCGGATCAGCGCGATGCGATCCTCACCCGAGAGGTCGAGATCAGGCATCAATAGATTGACCAAGAACAGCAACCCCAAACCACCCCCCACGACCCAAAGAATCTTGCGCAGCAGGGAGCGCTTGGGACTGCGTTCTATCGGTTGATCGTCAGCCATGATGCCTCATGTATGTGTGAGACAACCAGCGGCCTCGCATTAGTCTTCCGCCTGCGACTTCTTACGGCTCTGCTTCGCGGCGCGTCCGAGACTTTGATCGAGCGCACCCTGCGTGGAATGATATTCATCGACCTGCCGGCGATCGGAGTCGGATTGATGTTCGCGCAAGCTGAGCGCAATCTTCCGCTCTTCGCGATCGACCTTGATGATCTTCGCTGTCACGTCATCTAACAGCTTAAACTTCTCTTCGAGCTTCGCCGCACCGTCCAATCCGGCTTCGCTGATGTGAATCAACCCTTCGACCCCACCTTCCAACTCGATGAAAATTCCAAAGTCGGCCACCTTGCTGACCTTCCCCGTCACCGAATCGCTGACATGGTAGCGCGCCGGGATTTCATCGTCCCACGGATCGCGTGAGAGCTGCTTGAATCCGAGCGACAACCGCTCTTTTTCTTTGTCGATCCGCAACACCACCGCATCGACCTTCTGCGCCTTCTTGAACAGCTCCGACGGATGCTTGATATGCTTGGTCCACGACATATCGGAAATGTGGATCAAACCATCAATGCCCTCTTCCAGTCCGATGAAGGCTCCGAAATCGGTGAGGCTCTTCACTTTTCCTTCGATCTTCGTGCCGATCGGGTACTTGCTCTCAATCATATCCCAGGGATTGGGAGCGGTCTGCTTCATGCCCAACGAAATCTTCCGGCTGGCCGGATCCACGTTCAACACGGCAGCTTCAACCTGATCGCCCACGGTCACCACGCGCGACGGATGGCGCACTTCATGCGTCCAGGACATTTCCGACACATGGACTAATCCTTCGACGCCCGGCTCGAGCTCGATAAACGCTCCGTAATCCGTCAAGCTCACCACCCGCCCACGCACGCGCGTGCCGATCGGATACTTCCCAGCCACATTCGTCCAGGGATCGGCGGACTTCTGCTTGAGACCGAGCGAGATACGGCCGGTCTCCCGATCGTACTTCAACACGTTGACTTCCACCCGATCGCCGACGGTGAACATTTCCGACGGATGGCCGACACGGCCCCATGACATATCCGTGATATGGAGCAAGCCGTCAATGCCGCCGAGGTCGATGAACGCCCCGTAATCGGTGATGTTCTTGACCATGCCCTGAATCAGCTGGCCTTCCTTCAAATTCGCCAGCGTCGTCTGACGCTTCTTGTCACGCGTCTCCTCAAGAAGGACTCGACGGGACACCACCACATTGCCGCGGCGATGGTTGATCTTAATGATCTTCAGCGGGAAGGTCTTGCCGACGAGGCCATCCAAATCACGCACCGGATGCAGATCGATCTGTGAGCCCGGCAAGAACGCCTTGACGCCGATATCGACCATCATGCCGCCCTTGATCCGCGAAATGATTTTCCCGTCGATGCTCTTTTCTTCATTGAAGAGCTTTTCGAGCTCTTCCCAGATCTTCATCTTGTCGGCTTTTTCCTTGGACAAAACCAAGTTGCCGTCGTCATCTTCACATTCTTCGATGTAGACTTGGAGGCTGTCCCCAACCTTGAGGGCCTGGAGATCATCCGGCGAGAATTGATCACTCGGAATCATCCCCTCGGACTTGTAGCCGATATCAACGACAACTTTGTCCTTCGTCAATGCCACCACGCGGCCTTCGGTAATTGTGCCTTCCTCGAGATTGCGGAAAGTCTCCTCGTAGAGGGCGGCCAGCGCGGCGCGGTCTAACTTCGGTTCATTCCCTGTCGATGCGGTACTCATGGAGAGATCCTAATCCTCCGGCATGGGCCGGGTGCTGATGGTGAAAAAGCCGGGCTCACTCAGCGTTGCGAGCTCCGGTAGTCTGCTGCTCCGGTGACACTCGCTCACCCTCATGTCCCGCCATGGGAGGCGGAACGTTTCCGAGAGCGGCGATTTGCGTGATCACCGTGCGGCTGACCTGTTGGTAAAAACGTTTGGCATCGGCCTTATCGTGTTCTTTGGGATGCCCGCTCTCGAAGGTCAGCGGGTCTCCCAGCTTCACCGTCACCTGCCGAAACCTCGGCCACTTGGCACCGGTCGGCAAGACATCGAACGTCCCTTTCAGATAGGCCGGCACTACCGGACAACCGGTCTGCGAGACGATCACCCCGATGCCCGATTTCGGCTGCCGTAAATGGCCATCGTGACTGCGCCCGCCTTCCGGAAAAATCACCACGACCTTGCCGGCCTGAATCAGACTGATCGCTTTCCCGAACGCCTCTCGATCCAATCGGCCGGGCCGAAGAGGAATCCAGCCAAGCCGCTGCAAAATCCCGTTCAACACCGGCACAGGAAACAAATCATTGCGCCCGAGATACCAGGCCCGCCGCGTCATCCCGCAACCCAGCAGCGGAATATCGACATAGCTGGCGTGATTGGCCGCCACCAGCACTCCCCCCGTCCGCGGCAACGCCCCTTCCACTTTAAACCGAAACAAGACCGCTGCAGAAGCTCGCACCAGGACCCAGAGGATCCCGTAAATCAATCCGCTCACGAGACCGCCGCAACCGCCGCTAACATCTGTTCCACCACGTCTTCAATCCGCAACGACGAGGTATCGATCAACCGGGCATCGGCTGCGGGCACCAGCGGAGCGACGGCGCGGGTACGATCCCGCTCGTCCCGACCGGATAGATCCTGATAGGTCTTTTCCATCGAAGCGTGATGCCCAGCCGCCACCAATTCGCGATGGCGACGCTCGGCCCGCACGGTCGCGTCCGCTTCAAGGAAGAATTTTATCGGCGCCGAAGGAAATATCTTGGTTCCGATGTCACGCCCTTCCGCCACCACCGACCCGCGTTGTCCGATTTGCCGTTGCACCGGCAAGAGCCATTCGCGAACGGCGGGAATCGCCGAGACGATCGAGGCCGCTGCCGTCACGTCGGGCGTACGCAGTTCATTCGTAACATCCACATCGTTGACCAATACCAGCATCGCGCCGTTTTGAAACAACATCTGAATCGAGAGGGCTGGAAGCAACGCCGAGATTTGCTTGCTATCGGTCGGATCGATGCCGCTCCGCAGCGTCCTCCAGGCCACCGCCCGATAGAGCGCTCCCGTATCGAGATAGAGGTAGCCCAGCCTCGACGCCAGCTGTCGAGCCACCGTACTTTTCCCCACGCCAGCTGGTCCATCAATCGCGATGATCACTGCCGCTACCTGCCTCCTCAAGCCAAAAGAGCCGTATTATAGCCCCCGGGCCTATGCCGTCAACAAGCTCGCTAGGGTGCGCTCGAAATTCGGGAACGAGGTATCCACGCAGCCTGTATCCGCCACGGCTGTAGAGGTGTTCGCCGTTAACCCGCCGATAGCCAGCGACATCGCCACGCGATGGTCGCCATGGCTTTGCCCCGCCAGTGTCCCGAGCAACCGGCCATTCTTTCCCGCCTGCCCCAGCCCACGAATCACCATACCGTCTGGCAGTTCCGTGATCTGGGCTCCCATGGCTTTCAGCTCGGCACTCATCGTGGCAATGCGGTCGCTTTCCTTCACACGAAGCTCTTCAGCCCCGGAGATCGTGGTCTCACCTTCCGCAACGGCCGCCGCCACACAGAGGATCGGGAACTCGTCGATTGTTTGTGGGATCAGTTCAGGACCAACCGTCACGCCCTTCAGTGCGGCCGACCGGACCCGAAGATCTGCCACCGGTTCCCCGGCTTCATCCCGCCGATTGAGCACATCGATCTTGGCTCCCATCGCCGTCAACACATCGATCAGCCCGGTTCTGGTCGGATTGATCCCGACATTCTGAATCGTCACGTCAGAGCCCGGGATAATACTCGCGCCCACCAGAAAGAATGCCGCAGCGGAAAAATCTCCGGGGATCACGATTGCACGCCCGGTCCAGCCGGACGATGGCCGCCCTTGCAGCACCAAGGTCCCGCCATCCTGCCGCAACGGAATGCCGAACGACTGAAACATCCGCTCCGTATGATCGCGTGACAAGCGCGGCTCGCGAAACCGCATAATGCCTTCGGCGAAGAGCCCTGCGAACAGGAGCGACGACTTGATCTGCGCACTGGCCACCGGGGAAGTGTAATCAATCCCGTGGAGCCGCGTGCCAGTAATGGCCAACGGAGCCAGCTCCCCGCCTTTACGCCCGGCAATCACCGCGCCCATCTCCCGCAGAGGCTTCACCACACGCCCCATCGGCCTCCGGCGAATCGACTCGTCTCCGGTCAAAATCGTGAAGAAATCCTGACCGGCCAACAACCCGGTCAATAAACGAGTCCCGGTCCCGGAATTGCCGCAATCGATCGGACCATCGGCTTCCCGCAAGCCCCACATCCCTTTGCCATGCACGCGAAGCGCGTCCGGCTGTTCATCAATGCGAATGCCCAGCGCCTGAAACGCGCGCATCGTATTCAAGCAATCTTCCCCGCGGCAATAGCTGGACAATCGGCTTTCACCCTCGGCCAGCGACGTGAGGATGATCGCGCGGTGCGTCACAGACTTATCGCCGGGTACCGTAAGAGTTCCGGTGAGCGCGCGGCCAGGGGTGATCGTCAAGGAAGCCATAGTTCAGTTACACCGTCACAGCAGGACGTACGTTCAATTTCTCGCGCTCGGATTTGGCACACTCAATCGCCTTTTCGATCCCAGCTCCGTCGCCCGCATGGACCAGCCGCCGAAACTCCTGGAGCGATTCCTGATAGGCATCGATGAAATGCACCACGTTCTCGCGATTCCAGAGGAAAATATCCCGCCACATCTCAGGAGAACTCGCCGCAATCCTGGTCGTATCCCGCAACCCGCCTCCGGAGTGCGCCCCCAGGTCGAGCGATGGAATTTCACGGTCACGAAGATTCGCCAACGCGGCAATCAGCGCGAAGGCCGCAACATGCGGCAAATGACTCACGGCGCCCAGAATCTGATCGTGCACATGCGGATCCATCGTCAGCACAATCGAGCCCGTCTCCTGCCACAACGCCCGCACTCGCTCCAGCGCTTGCGCATCGGTCTTGGGCGTAGGCGTCACGATGCAGCGCGCGCCCTGAAACAGCTGATCGGTTCCCGCTGCCACACCGGTTTTTTCTTTTCCGGCAATCGGGTGCGCGCCAACGAAATGTACGCCGGCCGGCATGCTGGCTTCGGACTGTTCCACCAACAGGCCCTTCACACTCCCGACATCGCTCACGATGGCCCCGGGTGAGAGGCACGAGCCCCAGTCCTTCAGATGTCGGTCATAGGTATCGACCGGTGTAGCCAGAATGACGAGGTCCGCACCACGCACACCGTCCTTAGGGTCAGCCACATATCGATCGATCGCACCCAGCTCGACGGCCGTCTGGAGATTTTCCACCCGCCGGCCGATGCCGACCACCTGATCGGCCAACCCCTTGCGGCGCAAGATCATCCCGAGCGACCCACCGATTAGGCCCACTCCGATAATTGCGACCTGTTTGAAATGAACTGCCATACGCTATCGCGGCCTATTCCCCTGAGAGAAGGTGTGGCAGACTAAATGTCCCGCCCGACCGCTCGTCCAATATTCCCAAGATCGCGCATCAACTCTTTGAACTTTGACGGCTTGATCGATTCCTCTCCGTCACACAAGGCACATTCAGGATTGGAATGAACTTCGATCAACAACCCGTCGGCGCCCGCCGCAATTGCCGCCTTGGACATGGGCGCCACCAGCTGCCATTTCCCCGTGGCATGGCTCGGATCGACGATGACGGGAAGATGCGACAGCTCTTTCAGCGTCGGAATCGCCGCCAGATCCAGTGTATTCCGATACTGAGTTTCAAACGTCCGGATACCCCGCTCGCAGAGCATGACGTTACGATTGCCCCGCGACATAATGTACTCCGCCGACAGGAGAAACTCCTTGATAGTCGCCGACAATCCGCGCTTCAACAGCACCGGCTTGTCATAGGCCCCGACTTCCTTCAAGAGTTCGAAATTCTGCATATTGCGGGCGCCGATCTGAATGATGTCGGCCTTCTCCAGAAACAACTCAATGTCTCGCGTGTCCAAAATCTCGCTGACGACCGGCAATCCCGTTTGCTTCTTGGCCTCAAGCAGATAGTCCAGTCCTTCTCGCCCCAACCCCTGGAACGAATAGGGTGACGTTCGTGGCTTGTAGGCTCCTCCGCGCAATACCGACGCGCCGGCGGCCTTCACTTCATGAGCAATTCCAACCGTGAGTTCAAGGCGCTCCACCGCACAGGGTCCGGCCATGATGGCCAGCTTCTTCCCGCCGATTTTTACCCCGCCCACATCAATAATCGTCGATTCTTTCTTGAATTCCCGGCTCACCAGCTTCCAAGGCGCGAGAATCGGCAAGACGCTTTCCACACCGGGCAGCGCGGTCAGGGGCTGATTGTGCAAAATCCGATCGTCGCCGATCACCCCGATGATGGTGCGCTCCTGACCGGTTGAAATTTGTGACTTCAATCCCAACTCGCGCAGGCGATCGATAATATGATCGACTTCGCGTTCAGATGCGTCAGGTCTTAAGACGATGATCATGATGCCCTCTCTATTACGTCACGTCGACTGCAAGACGTTCTTCAACGAGGCCAGGAACGCGTCATTCTCGTCCGGCTGACCGATCGTCACGCGCAGCATCGTGCCCTCAATGTGCCGCACAATCACGCCCTCGCGCAGTAAGGCATCGAACACCCGCCGGCCATCGCGCTTGACGTCGAAATACACAAAATTCGCCTGGCTGGGAATCGCGGCAAATCCCAGCGCGCGCAAACCGCGTTCGAGCTGCTGCATGCCCGCCGCGTTCACGGCTCGACTCTTCGTCACATGTTCGTCGTCACCCAGCGCGGCCAGAGCCGCACGCTGCGCCAGCGTATTGGCATTGAACGGCGGCCGCACGCGATTCAGGCAGTTCGTGATCTCCGGAGTCGTAATCCCGTACCCGATCCGCAACCCTGCCAGACCGTAAATTTTCGAGAACGTTCTCAGCACAATCGCGTTCCGCCCCTGCGTCACATACTGCAAGCTGTCCGGGAAATGCGGATCGCACACATATTCAAGATAGGCTTCATCAAAAACCACGACCACATCGTCCGGAACCTTCGCCATGAACCGGGCGACGGCATCGGCAGCAACCATGGTCCCGGTGGGATTGTTGGGGTTGCAGAGAAAGACGAGCCTGGTCTTGGCCGTAATGGCGTTGGCCATTCCGTCGAGATCGTGCGTCCAATTGACCAACGGAACGATCACCGCTTTCCCGTGGGCCGCCGTGACTTCCATCTTGTAGATCACAAAGGTCTGATCGGCCATCACCGCTTCATCGCCCGGCGCCAGGAACGTCCGAGCCAGCAGGCCGAGGACTTCGTCTGATCCATTGCCGAGAATAATGTGATCGAGGCTGACCTTCCATCGATCGGCCAATGCCTGACGCAAGCGATAGGCGCCGCCATCCGGATACCGATGCAGACTATCATGCCCCCCGACGAGCGCAGCCAGCGCTTTCGGCGATGGTCCAAGCGGATTCTCATTCGAGGCGAGCTTGATCACGCGCGCCAGACCCAGCTCACGCTGCAATTCCTCAATCGGCTTCCCCGGGACATAGGGACTGAGCGAAGCAATATCTGGATGAATACGCAGTGCCATAGATCTAATTGTGGGCCGGATAGGAACCCAGAATCTTCATAAAGAGACAGCGGCCTTTAATCTCTTCGATCGCCCGATTCACGCGTTCTTCTTCCATGTGGCCTTCCACATCGACAAAGAAAATATACTCCCACGCCTTCCGCCTGGAGGGACGCGACTCGATCTTCGTCATGCTGATGCCATTTGACGCAAACGGCCTGAGGAGATCATACAGCGCGCCGACTTTGTCTTTAATCGACAGCATCAACGAGGTCTTATCTTTCCCGGTGCGCTGCGGCGGCTTCTGCGACAGGACCAGGAAACGGGTGAAATTGTTCAGATTGTCTTCGATTCGCGCCTTCATCACTTTGAGCCCGTAGAGCTGAGCCGCCAGTTCCGATGCGATGGCGGCTATGGTGACGTCTTCCTGACATATCTCCGCGGCGCGGGCCGTGCTGGCGACTTCCGACACCAACACATGCGGCATATGCGTTTCGATCCAGTTGCGGCATTGTGCAATCGCCTGCGGATGCGAGCAAATCTTTTTGACCTCTTCCATCACGCCGGACTTCGACATCAGATGGTGTGAGACCTCTTGGAGCACTTCTCCGTAGATCAGGAGGTTCGAATCGATGAACATATCGAGCGTGTGATTCACAACACCTTCGGTCGTATTCTCGATCGGCACAACACCAAAATTCGCGCGGCCCCGTTCCACTTCGTTGAATACTTCCTTGATACTGTGGACCGGAATGTATTGAGCCGACGAGCCGAATTTCTGCATGCAGGCCATGTGTGTGAACGTCGCGCGTGGGCCCAGATAGGCCACCTTCTGCGGACCTTCCAGCGAAAGAGACGCCGACATGATTTCCCGATAGACGGGACGGATGGCTTCTGAGGGAAAAGGACCGGGATTTTGACCGACTAATCGCTCGATAATGGCGGCTTCGCGAGCCGGGGTATGCAGATTAGCGGCCGCATCCTGAGCTTTCTTGATATGACCGATCTCGATGACGCTCTTCGACCGCTCATTGAGCAGACGAAGAATCTCATCGTCGATACGATCAATCTCCTTCCGATAACCGGAAAGGTCACCAGGCATGCGCGAACCCCCTCCACCCGTGCCTCATGAGTTGGACGACTGTCCAGAGGCAGATCGAGTGCAAGTAAGCAAAGGATGATACAGGATTCGAATCGCCTATTGCAAGGAGACTCCCCAGTCTTTCAAGAGCTTGCGACTACCATGGGGAGATCAATGATTGACGGGCAATCGGGAGGAATCAGTTGCGAAAGGAGACTAGCGGCGGCCTGGATGAGCCGAGGCCTCGATGATCGAGCGCCAGCTCCAACTTGAGCGGGGCCCTCGTGTACTGTGTGATTCTCAACCACTCGGTCGCTAGAATAGCTGATCCGTCGGCTTGCTAAAGTGATCGAAGGCGAGCTTTGTCGCTTGGCGGCCGCGGCCGGTGCGGTCGAGGTAGCCGGCTTGAATGAGGTAGGGCTCGTACACATCCTCCAGAGTCCCCTTCTCTTCTTGCACCGCTGCAGCCAGGGATTCTACTCCGACCGGTCCACCGTTGAACTTTTCGATGATGGTCATCAAGATCTTCCGATCCATATCGTCAAACCCCGCACTGTCGACTCCCAGCCAGACCAGGGCCTCCTGAGCAACCTGCCTGGAGATATGCCCTTCGGCCTTAATCTGCGCATAGTCCCGGACGCGCCGGATCAAGCGATTCACAATACGAGGCGTGCCTCGGGCTCTTCTCGCAATCTCTGCGGCACCGGCATGATCGATCGATGTGCCTAACACACCGGCCGACCGCGTCACGATCCGCTCCAGATCGGTCGGTGAGTAGAAGTCGAGGCGATACACGAGTCCGAACCGGTCGCGGAGCGGAGACGTCAGCGCCCCCGCTTTTGTCGTGGCTCCGACCAACGTGAATGGAGGAAGGTCCAACTTGACCGTTCTGGCTGCAGGCCCCTGCCCGACGACCAGATCGAGTTGATAGTCCTCCATCGCCGGATAGAGCGCCTCTTCGACGGACGCCGGCAGCCGGTGAATTTCATCGATGAACAGTACGTCATGCGCCTGGAGATTCGTGAGGATCGCCGCCAGATCGCCGGCATGCGCCAACACGAGCCCGGAGGTTGAGCGGAGCGACGCCCCCATTTCCTTGGCGATGATGTGCGCGATTGTCGTCTTCCCAAGGCCGGGAGGTCCGTAAAAGATAGTGTGATCGAGCGCCTCGCTCCGTTGCAAAGCCGCATCGATACAGATGCGCAGGGACTCTTTCATCCGCTCTTGCCCGACGTAGTCGTGGAAGGACTGCGGCCGCAGCACGTTTTCCATGCTACGGTCATCGTCGGTGGTCCGCTGTGCGAGGAGCCGTTCAGTCATACAATCTCGCGACGGCTACTTGTGGTCCGGAGCCTGCTGAAAACGCGGGACCGGCGGCAAAGCACCCTGGCCTGGTTGAGCAGCGCTCCCGCAGTAAGGAGGACAGGTCTTGACGCCTTGCGTCGGGTCGGGCAGATTCTGCTCCATCTTCTGCAACTGGCATTGCGACAACCGCCCCCCATCCTTGTTCCCGCAGCGGGAGGGAACCGACGAACTGCCGATCTCCGCATAGCCCTCGGGACAGGATCCGCACACGGGAAGCATGTTAGCCCCAAGAGGCACACACTGGACCAGCGTCGGATCTCCATCTTTACAGACTGACGGAGCCTGCGTGGTGCCAGTGGTGGCGTACCCCTCGGGACACGTTCCGCAGGTCATGCGAATACTCTTTTGCTCGCCGGCATCCTGTGCCCACCCAGCAAACGGAAGTCCCAAGAGAGAGCCCACCACTAAGCTACACCGGACCAGCACTCGTGCGCGCGTAGATAGACTCATCGTTTACCCCCTCGCAAGTTCTTTCAAACCCTCACGAATCAATTCTTTGAGACCCGTCTGAGGCTCGACCGTCTTGGAAACTCGCTTCAACGCATCTTTGACATCTTGAGGGCGATACCCGAGATTGACAAGAGCCGACAGCGCGTCATCGTAGGGACCTGCCGAAACCGTTGGCTCCTCGATCGTTGCGGAAGGCAGGCCGGAATGAATCTTCACGATCTTCTCTTTGAGCTCAAGGGCGATACGAGCCGCCGTCTTCTTTCCGATCCCCGGAATCGTGGCGAGCTTCTCGACATCCTCGGATTGAATGGCACGGACGAGCTCGACAAGCGGCAACCCAGACAACACACCGAGCGCGAGTTTCGGACCAATACCGGAGACCGTCGTCAACAGCAAAAAGGCCTCTTTCTCACTCTGCGAAAGAAAGCCGAATAGCTGAATCGCGTCTTCGCGCAGATGGGTATGAATATTAAGCGCGGCGACTTCGTCGAGATTGGGCAGGGCGTAGTAGGTACTCAGCGGAATATGGACTTCGTAGCCCACACCCTGCACATCCAACGTGAGGTGGGTTGGCGCCTTAAATGCCAGCCGCCCCGTGAGAAAGGCGATCATCGTGACTCACGTCTCGTGTGGCAGAAAACGACTGAACAAGTCGGCACTTATCCCGCCGCCGCCGCGGCCACCTTCTCCATCACTTCCTCTGAGATGTCGAAATTCGCATGGACCTTTTGGACGTCATCATGTTCGTCCATGGCTTCCATCAGCTTCAGCATCTGTTCGGCAGCTTTTTCTTCGAGGCGGATTGTATTCTGGGGAATAAAGGTCACTTCGGCGAGCGTCGTCTCGATCTTGGCGTCAGCCAGAGCCTTTTTCACGGCTTCGAATTCGTGAGTGCCGCAAATCACTTCGAAAGTTTTGTCGCTCACCTTCACATCCTCTGCGCCAGCTTCAAGTGCCAGCGTGAGCAACTGGTCTTCGTCGGCTTTTCCTTTGTCGATCGTCAGGAGGCCCTTCTTGTGGAACTGCCAGGCCACCGCCCCTGCTTCCGCCATATTTCCATGGTTCTTCGTGAAAAGATTGCGGATCTCCGCCACGGTTCGGTTGCGGTTGTCGCTGGTGATTTCAAGCAAGACCGCGGTGCCACCGGGCCCGTAGCCTTCCAACGCATACTCCTCATACGCCACGCCGGGAAGCTCTCCCGTGCCGCGCTGGATGGCTTTTTTAATCGTGTCGCCGGGCATGTTGGCTTCTTTAGCCTTGGCGATCGACAGGCGCAGACGCGGATTGCTGTCAGGATCACCGCCGGTGCGCGCAGCGATGGCGATTTCGCGAATAATTCTAGTAAAAACCTTTCCGCGCTTGACGTCCTGCGCACCCTTATACCGCTTGATTGTCGCCCAATGGCTATGTCCACCCATATGTCCCTCGTCTACGTCTTTGAAACGCGTAACCGGTGTGAAGCCGCTGCCAACGGCTGATCCCTCACCATCGTAGACGTAGCATAGGCCTTTGAAAGGAGTCAATCAATCGGGCGGCGTACAGACATGACACGGGTTATTCGGAATAAAAAAGAAGCTGGAATCCGATGAGCAGAATGAGACCCGCCCAGACCTTCTCCCAACGGGAACGAGACCACCCCATGAAGACGCCTTTCCATGCTGAAGCCAGCCTGCTGGAACCAGCCGACACCGCCAAGGTGCCCATCACGGCATGGTGCATGGCAATCTTCTGGGCGGCAGGATGAGCGCCATGGGAATGCGCGAACAGCATGATCCCGCCGATCATGGCGAATAACGGGAGCGGGACGAGCCAACCGACGTGATCCAACCGATCAAGACGCCGATACAGCTCAATGAGTCCGACGGCCAAGGCAAGGAGACCATAGGCTTTATGCTGGAGGATTTCATGATCGTTACCGAAGAATGTTTCCGCGAAACTCAGTGGGCCGATGGGCCAGGCTTCGTGATCGCTCCAGATCAAGAGAAACGCCGCCATGCCCAGCAAGGCGGCAGGCAGGAGCATTCTCGCCCAGCTAAGGGAGGAAGATCGCAGCGCCTGCGCCATCTCAGAAAATCCGATCAGGAGTACAAAAAGTCCGGCGAGATGATGATTGAACTCCGAATAGGCCATACCGGCATTCGATCCTTCCCAGCTATCCGGTGAAAGAGTGAGTCCGTGATGATCGTGGCCATGCTCCGAGGAACCCACGGCAGCCGCTTCGTGACCAGGCTCACCATGCTGAGCGAAGAGGAGACCGCCGTCCAGGCCTACCAGCAGGGCGACGAGCGAGCAACAGAGCACCCACATCCGGACAGGGTTTGACCGGATGGAGGTGCCTAACACTGAGGCTAAAGGAAAGGCCCATCCGGGAATCCGGATGGGCCTAGGTGAACCCTGCGACATGAAACTCCTACTTACATAAACTTCATAAACTTGTCTTTGGTCTCGTCCATGACTTGTGCGGTGATTGTCACCAAGCCACGCTCTTTGGCCACGCGTTCAATCTCTTTTCTCGCCATGGGCCGAATGAAGTCCGGGATGTTCTCCAGCCGCTGCTCGGCCTCGCGCGACCAGGTCATCCCGTTCGGCGAGTCGGTCTTGGAATCGTCCATGACTTGGAGCGTAATGGATTTGAACCCATTCTTCCTGGCATAGGCTTCGACGCTGCTCTGCACCATCGGCTTCACGAATGCCGGCAACCGATCGAGCTTTTCTTTGGCATCGGCCGTCCACGTAAAATCTGAGGGTGCGGGGGCGGTTCCGTTACCGGGCTTTCCGGTACCCGTCAATCCCATTTCCGCGACCATCGCGGAGAAGGGACACCCGCCGCTCGCTTTTTCTCCGGCTTTGTCCGGAGTCGCCGTCGATGTCGCCACCGGCTGCCCGCCCTGAATTCTTTCATTCAAATACGCGCCCATCTGCCCGGCACCGGCTTGGGCTTCATCCTTGAGCGTGCCGCGCGTCATTTCAAACGGCTCAGCCGCCACCGTGCGACCGCCAAATTTGACGCCGAGTGAACTGACCATCTGCGTTTCGCCTGGATTGGTCACCATCGAGAACTTGGCGTTGCACGATGGACAGCCGAAAAAGACGCCGAGCGCGCCCTCGCCAGGCTTTTCAACCTTTTCGAAATTCATATAAGTTTCGCAATTGAGACAAACAAATTTCATAGGAACTCCTCTCGCATCACAGCTTATCCGCCAACACCTTTTTGTAATCGAGCAGCGTGCGGATCCGCCCGGCTATCTCCTGGTACCGCTGAATGGTCGGGTACGTTTCGTCAAGCAGCGGCTGGCCCTTATCGAACGTGCGGGCTAGTTTTCGGTCAAACGGGACCCGCCCAAGAAGCGGAAGATCAAGCGCTTCACACATCGCTTCGGTGTTGCCTTCAAACAGTTCATTGACTTCACCGCAGGACGGACACCGGTACTCGCTCATATTTTCGACGATGCCCAAAACCTTGATGCCCATGTCGCGCGCATAGGTGACCGATTTCTGCACCACATCGGAGGCCACTTCTGATGGTGTCGTCACCACGATGGCTCCGGCTAGGTCCGGGATAAACCCGGCAATGACCGGCGGCTTATCGGCGGCCGCCCCGGGAGGCAGATCGGCGAGCAAGTAATCCAGTTCGCCCCACATCACGTCGGCGAGAAACTCCCGGATCACATTCATTTCCATCAACCCGAGCCAGACCGGGCTCACATCCATCGGCCCCTTCCACCGGACCGGCGAGGCATCGCCGAGGAAAAAATCCATCGACGCTACTTTCACACCGAGCGGACCGACCGGAGGAATCGCCCCTGCCGGGGTCATCTTCAACACTTGCCCATGCAGCCCGAGCATGCGCGGCACGCAGGGCCCGTTCAAATCGACATCCAGCAGCCCGACTTTCGCACCCTGGCGGGCAAATGCCAGCGCCAAGTTGACCGTCGTCATACTCTTGCCGACACCACCCTTCCCGCTCATGACAGCCAGCTTGTACTTGATGCCGGCTAAGCGGGCATGGACCTGTTTGGTCTGCTCGGTTATCTGTTCGACGACCTTGGCATCATCGGAATACTTTAGCTTGCCAAGAATGGTCTTGAGGTCTTTGTCGGCTGCCATACAAGTCTTTCTATTCACAGGTCAAACGATGCAGGGCGGTACGGTAACACAGGGGTTTCTGGGGAGTCAAACCACGCAAACGGTGGGGGTGCGGAAGAAAAATGATCTCCGCAATCCCCTCACGATTCAGCGCGCTCGACTAAATCGAATATTGGAAAGTCGGCTTAGCTCCGATGGCTTCGGCCAGCACGCCCCGCTTCTTGAGCTCCTCCATAATTTGTTTGGTGGCTTTGTCGAGATCCGTCGGTCCACTCAAAACAATGTCAGTATTCTGTGGCGGCTCTTCGCTGGTCTTGCTCATGTGCACCGCAATGACGGGAGCCGGATGGACGAGCGTTCTGATCGCCTGCACGGCTTCCTTATAGTGCGCCCCGAATGGATTCGTAGTGGAGACCACAATCAAACCGGTATCCATCAGCAGACGGGCGACTTCACCATACCGCCTGGCCATTTCATCGGTCTGCCCTCGCTCCTCATCCGTCAAATCTGCGTCGAGCCCGCGGCGAAGATTCTCTCCATCCAGCAGATAGGCATGCCGCCCGTCGCCCACCAGCCGTCCTTCCAACTGCCTGGCAAGCAAGGACTTGCCCGTATGTCGCCCGCCGGTAAACAATACGATAGCGGCGCGATGCCCATACTGCCGCGCACGGTCCTCGATGCCGACTTCGCCCTTGACCCACGCGAAATCTCGACGGCGGGCCTCCTCCCGCAGAAACTCCTGATCATCGTGAATCAGTTCCGTGACGATCCCGCCGCCGGCGATATCATATTCATCGACTAAGACAAACCGCCCGGTCGCTTCAAACGAAGCAGACAAGTCGAAGGCCACCGGCGTCTTCGTCCGCAGCGTCAATTCAGCGACCTGATTCTTATTCACGGTCGTGCTGCCTTGTTGCTGCGCCAGATCCATCGTATCGATAATCCGGTGAATGGTGGCTACTTCGCAGTCGACTTCCTTGTTGGCGACGCGCAACTGATATTTACGGCCGCGCTCCAGCGGGCGCTTCCCCAACCAGAACAGATTGGCCCTGAAGGCCGTCGAGACGGACGGCAACTGGTCCTGATGCGTCGCGATTTCACCGCGCTCCACAAAGATCTGCTCATCGAGCGTAATGCCGATCGACTGACCGGCATAGCCCTCCGTCGGCGGCGGATCGATATTAAAGGCTTCGACGGACCGTATATTGGCCCGCTTGTTCGACGGGGAGAACACCAGATGATCGCCGACTTTTAGCTTCCCGGCGGTAATGCGGCCAGCAATGATCCGACGTGCGTCGAATTTGTACACGTCCTGGACGGGGAACCGCAGCGGCTGCTCCGATTGTGCCGCTTCCTTCTTGAAACGACTTAGCTGGTCCAGGACCGTCGGGCCGGTGTACCACGCCATATTGGCGCTGCGATTCGCGATGTTGTCGCCAAGCTTGGCGCTCACCGGAATAATACATTCCGGCACGGCTTTGAACTGACCAAGAAACTCCCGATATTCTTTCTCGATACCGTCAAACACATCCTGCCGATAACCGACCAAGTCCATCTTGTTGACGACCACGGCGAACTGCCGGACGCCCAGCAGCGACAGCAGATAGCCATGCTTCTTGGATTGCTCCTTCACTCCCTCCAGCGCATCGATCAGCAGCAACGCCGCTTCCGCCCGCGCTGCGCCCGAGATCATGTTCTTGAGAAACTCTTTGTGGCCCGGTGCGTCAATGATGATGTACTGGCGCCCCTTCCAGTTGAAGAAGGTCCGCGCCGTATCGATCGTAATTCCTTGTTCCTGTTCTTCGAGGAAAGCATCGAACAGGAAGGCATACTCAAACTCTTTGCCTTGCTGGCGACAAATCGCCTGCACCTTCTCGAGCTTGCCATCAGGCAATGACCCGGTGTCGGCATAGAGCCGCCCCAACAAGGTAGACTTACCGTGATCGACGTGTCCGACAATGACGATGTTCAGACTTTCCGAGGGCTTCTGTGTTTGATTGTCCATGGTTACCTTAATCCATCTTAAGTCTTAGAGAGGATGATCAAAAAAGCCATCCAACAAGGCCCGAGGCGAGTCGAAACCGGAAACGTACACTCTGCGGTACGTTGAGGATTTCGATGAGCCGAGAACGAAGTTGGGGGCCTTTTTCATCATCCTCGTTACATGTACCCGTCTTTTCGTAGCAACTCCATGCCACGCCCTTCATCCTGCGCGCGGCCGGCCCGTTCGGCGACTGTCGTGTGACGCAATTCGTTGATGATCTCGTCGACCGTCTTCGCGGTCGACTTGATGGGCGTGGTGCAGGGTGCGCAACCGAGGCTCCGGTAGCGAGTGCCATCGCCCTTGTCGAGATACAAGTCCATGAAGGGAATATTTTCGTACTTGATGTACTCCCAGATATTAATCTCAGTCCAATCCAGCAACGGATGGATGCGAATATGGGTACCAGGCGGGAAGGTTGTCTTGAACTGATTCCAGAGTTCGGGCGGCTGATCGCGGAAGTCCCAGTCGCCATGCTTATCGCGGGGCGAAAAATACCGCTCCTTCGCTCTCGTTCCCTCTTCGTCCGCTCGCACACCAAGAATGATACCGGTGTACCCCTTCTGCTCGATCAGTTGTTTCAGTCCGTTCGTCTTGAGGGCGGTACAACAGGCGACCCGGCCCATCGTATGATTCATGCCCGCCGCCAAGGCTTCCTTGTTTTGGCCCACCACCAAATCCAGACGCCATTCCCGCGCAATCCGATCGCGGTATTCGATCATGGCCGGAATTTTGTAGCTCGTATCGACGTGGAGTAACGGAAAGGGCACCTGTCCGAAGAAGGCTTTGCGGGCAAGCCAGAGCAGCACCGTCGAATCTTTACCCATCGACCAGAGCATGCCCAGGTTGTCGAAACTCTTGTAGGCCTCGCGAAGAATGTAGACGCTTTGATCTTCTAACTGACGAAGATGGTTCACGACCGGCGACCTTTCTCTTTATTATCCCCGTTTACTTCCTGCCAGAGGCGCCTGCACCAACTCGTCCAGCTTGCGCCCGGCGGCGCCGCTTTCAAGCGCGACGCGTGCGATCGGCAAACAGGCCGGCAGCGTAGCCCCTTTGCCTGCGGCATACAGCAGCAACGCCGCATTCATCAGAACCCAATCTTTCGGACCGCCCGAAATCTGATTCTGAATGATCCGCCGCAGCAACTCTGCTTCCTTATCCTGCTGCCCCGGGGGAAACCCGGCCATGTCGCGAGAGGTGCCCAGCGCCACACCGCAATCCTTCGGCGAAATCCCCAACGGCGTGATCCGCTCATCCCGCAACTCCAGCACCCGGGTCGCTGCCGTGACGGACAATTCCGGATCGCCTTCCACGCCACGAATGACTAAGGCGCGCGGGCAGCCCAACATCCGCAACACTTCCGCCGTTTTTTCAAAATGAGGCGGATGCGATAAGCCGACCACTTGTGCGGCCGCCCGCGACGGATTTAGCAAGCGGGCGATCGGATGAAAAAGATTGCGCACCCCAATTTCCTGGCGCATCTCCAGGAACCGATAGAGCGGCGGATGATACATTCCGATATCGAGATAGACGAATCCCTTTTTTGTGACGTGCTCACCGGCCATCTTCGGATCCAGGTCGATTGGAATCCCGAGCGCTTTCAAAACACCCGCGGCGCCAGGGCGACCGGGAATGCCGTCATAGCCGTGCATCACGATCGCCGCACCCGCCGCCGCCGCTACGATCGCGCCGGCAATCAACCCGTGAAAGGTCTCTGATTTTCCCGCATAGCTCGGCACATCCACCACGGCCAGCTCTTTGGGAATCGACAGCGGAGCAACGTACGCACGCGCCGCTGCCGTAAAGGCCGCCAACTCGGAGACCGATTCCATCTTAAAGCGCATCGCCATGAGAAAGGCGCCGATCTGCGCCTGCGTGGCCTGGCCTTCGATCAACAGTTTCATCACCTGCTTGGATTCATCCCAGGTCAGATCTTTGGAGGCTTTGGGCCCCTTGGCGATTTTCGCAATAAAGTCTTGAATAGGCATATTAGGTTTTGTGGAGCCCACACTCGGTCTTGGTAAAAGTTTTCCAACGTCCGGCACGCGGATCTTCACCCGGCGCCACCGGAGCGGTGCAATGGGTGCACCCGATACTCGGATAATTCTGATCATGCAACGGATTGTAGGGAACTTCGTAGACCTTGATGTAGGTCCAGACGTCCGCCCAGGTCCAGCGCGCCAACGGATTCACTTTGACCAGTTGGAACTTGCTGTCCCATTCGATCAACCCCGCGTTGGCTCTCGTCGGCGACTGATCCCGGCGGATGCCGGTAATCCAGGCGTCGTACCCTTTCAAAACACGCGTCAGCGGTTCCACCTTCCGCAACTGGCAGCAGCGATCCGGCTCGGTCGACCAGAGCGCCGGCCCATGTTGCGCCACCTGCTGATCCGGCGTCAGCAGCGACTGCACCTGAATGACCTGTGCCGGCTTCAGCGCATACTGCTGAATGATGCGATCACGGGTCTCATAGGTTTCTGGAAACAGAAAATCCGTATCCAAATAGAACAGCGGAATCGAGGGATCGATGCGATGCACCATGTCGACCAACACCACATCTTCCGCACCGAAACTGCAGGCGACGACAATCTTCGGAGCGAACCGCTTGATCGCGTCCTTCAACACCTCTTGCGGCTGCTGAGATTCGAACGCGTCGCTCGCACGCTTCAGTTCCGCCACCATCTCTGGACTTCCGCCGCTGGCCATGATCGTACCCTGACTCCCTTAGCCTTCGACCTTTTCCACGAGGACGCGATAATGCGCGGCCTCCGGCTCCAGCGCTTCCTGAAGCAGCACGAGATGTCCGTCGTTCTTCAAGCTCATCGGAACATTCTTGATCGGCTCACCGGCGTCCAGCCAGACTTCCAGCTTTTCACCCGCATCCATCATTTCGAGTTTGAGCTTCGTCTTGACATAATTCAGCGGGCACGCGACACCCCGGAGATCGTAGACCGGCGCCCCCGTTGGTGCAGGAGCGGCTGGCGCAACCGGTGCCGCTGCCGCCACTTCCTTCACAGGAGCCGCCGCCTCTTGGGTCGGCGCAAGCTTGAGGTCTTTCCCCATCTGCTCTGTCGCAGCACGGCAGGCATCCACAAATCCCTTCGCGAAAGCCATTTTTTCACGCGCCGACTCCGCCGTCGTATCTTTGGGGCCGAGATCGCCGACCTTCTTATTGAGCTCGCGATACTGCGCCGGGATGATCCCCTTCTGCGCAATCCGGCTATCGAACTCAATGAACGTTTCCGAGTCGGTCGACGGCTCAAGCCCCTCTGTGACCAACATCGCTTTGGCCGCCGCCAGGACCGCACGATACGACTTATTCACCGACACGGAATACTGATGGTTCTCGACCAGCAGTTTGGCCTGATACAGCTCCTGGTCTGCTTCGAGGATACCGTTCTCAATCATTTCCAGCGCGCCGCCTGCGCACTCGCCGGGCCCCAAGTCCTCAAGAATGAATTCCGCTTCACCTTCCCAGTCATAGTAGAAGGTTGGATCGTCCTTGTAGGCCGGGACGATGGTGTAGGGAATCAGCTCGTCCTTGAGTTTATTTTTTCCGGCGCGCGCAACGAACGCGGACAGGTTTTCCTTCGGCAGGCGATCCCGCCGATACACGGTGACAAGATGCGACAGGGCGGCCGGCACAGCCTTCGCCGGCAGCTTAACCGTCATCTGCCCGATCTTCGGAGTGCCATCCACTTGCCCCCCCAGATGCAATTCATAATGAGGCGCGACATGTTCCCCCAACCGCTTCCCGACACCATGTAGCCCGATTGTCGAGATGTGATGTTGTGCGCAGGAGTTGTGGCATCCGCTAATTTTGACACTCACATCGGACAGGTCTTCAGGAACACGCCCGGCCGGAAAGACTTCGGCCAGCGCCCGCGCCAACCCCTTTGATGAGGTAATCCCCAGACCACAGGTATCGGTCCCTGGGCAAGCGATGATGTCTTCCACCAACTCTGCGCCTGGATCGGAAAGCCCTTGAGTAGAGAGCTCGCCGTACAGCGATTCGATCTGCGACTCCGGGATCCACCGAATCACCATGTTCTGGTTGATGGTGGTCCGAATATTTCCATTGGCGTACCGCTCGGCGAGGTCAGCGACACACAACATCTGCTCGGATGTCAGATCGCCCATAAAAAGCTTGATTGCCGCTGTGACGTACCCGGGCTGCTTCTGCTTGACGACGTTCGTCCGCTTCCACATTTCAAACGGAGTTTCATGACCGATGCCATGACCGGCTCCATTGCCATTCAACGACGACGGACCTGACCCATTGCGCGTCGGCATGATGAGTGGCGTGGGCTCGTCCGCATGGGTGAGCAACGCGATGGGCTCGTGTGATGGACGGGCATATCCCATCGATTCGTAGGCGGCTTCCCATCGTCGCTTGAATTCATCGAAACCCAGCTTCTCGATGACAAATTTCATACGGGCTTTGTTGCGGTTCTTGCGGTTCCCGAGCGTATCGAACACCTTAATGACGGCTTCAATGCTCGGCAACAATTCTTCCATCGGGGTAAATTCACGCAGCACTTGTGCCATACGCGGAGCCGACCCCAACCCGCCGCCTGCTACCATGCGGAACCCGATCGTCCCGTCGGCTCGCTTGGCTGCCAGCAACCCGACGTCATGGATCGGGGTCAGGGCGCAGTCCTGCTTGCAACCTGAAAGCGCGATCTTGAATTTTCTCGGCAGACTTTGATTCAAGGGATTGCGCAACAGGTGATACGCGATGGTCTTCGCGTAAGGCGTCACATCGAAGACTTCCCCCTGGCAGACCCCGGCCAGATGGCAGGCCGTCACGTTGCGGACGGTATTGGCGCAGGCCTCACGCGTCGTCAGCCCGACTTCAGCCAGGCCGCGCATAATTGTGGGGACATCTTTCAATTCCACGAAGTGCAGCTGAATGTCCTGGCGCGTCGTGACATGCCCGACGGCGGTAGCGTGGCGATCAGCCAGTTCTGCCACTCGCCGAAGCTGATTGGCCGAGATGCCTCCGAACGGGATCTTGATACGGACCATCTGCACACCCGGCTGACGCTGCCCGTAGATTCCATATTGCAATCGGAATGGCTTGAAGAGATCGATCGATACTTCCCCAGCCATGGTACGAAGCGCTTCCGCTTCAAACGTTTCGATTTCCTCGAGCAAGGCAGGAGGAATCGGAGAGGTTTTGATCTCCGGTATGGTCAGCTGATCTTGGGGACTCATATATATTCCTCCCTTGCCGCGACAGAGATACCACCCTGCCGCCGAAACCGCTCCGTCAGTTTAGATGTGATACATGGGATTCTGTTGCTGATCGAGCTCCCTTTGGCGATCGACTAATTGATCAATCGTGATCGCAGAGAGGACACTTCGTTCGGCTTGATGCACTTTTTCCCACACCGCCCCGAGCAAGAGCTGCTCTCTCGTATCGCGCCGATTCTGCCCGGCCCCATTTTGTGAGGCGTCATGAAACACCGGTCCATCAAGCGCTTCGAGCAAATCGGCCACCGATAGTTCGGATGGAGCACGCAGGAGGAGATAGCCCCCCTGTGCACCCCGCGTGCTATCGACAAGACCGGCCTTTTTCATGGCATGCAGCACTTGCTCGAGAAATCGCACTGGAATAGATTGCCGTCTGGCGATGGTTCGCGCCTGGATAGGGACTTCCTTCCCATTCATGGCGAGGTCGACAGCAGCCAATATTCCGTATGTTGCACGATGCGACACTTTCATTCTTGATAATTCCGGTAGGAATTGATCATTCAGACATATACCGCTCTCAACTCCCGCCTGTCAAGCAGCCGTCTTTGCTCTTGCGAAAAACTCGATGTTTGCATAAAGGACTCGCGTCCAACTCAGTCTGGGAGACTCTTACTCTGAAAATTATGCACAGCGCTTTTCCGTGACGCAGTGAAAACCGCGCGCGACGCTCACCCCAATTTACTCATGACCGCCTCACGCAGGGGAAATATCCAATTGACATCATGCCGGCCCTGGGCAATAATTCCGCCCTCTTCTTCGCATGGTGCCCGCATGTCGGTTCCCACATCGGCTTTTTCCATTCTGTTACTGACGGCGGATGCCGATGTCCACGCTCACTTCAAAGCCGTTTTCGGGAATGCCTCCGTCACAATGGTTCAGGATGCCGACTCGCTCCCTAAAGATCTCCCGAAACTCCCCTATGATGCTGTAGTGGTGGAAGCTCACACTGGGCAGGGCCTCTCCGAAGTACTTCCCGTTCAGATTGATCCCGCACAAACTTTGGTCATCGTGGGATCACGGACGGTGCTGAAGCGGGCTCCGGCTATGATCCAAATGATGAGCCAGCGCCACGAGGAATCCCAGAAGGGCAAAGGACACGACCTCTCATTGGAAGACTTCCTCGACCAGAAAATGGGTGATTTCGTGAAGGGGATGCATAACGGCGCGGCCAAGAATCTTCATCCGATGCTGATTTCCGCCGTCGAGCGCCCCCTGATCTCCTCTGCGCTACGCGAAACTCAAGGCAATCAAATTCAAGCGGCTGAATTACTGGGCCTCAATCGAAATACGTTGAGAAAGAAAATTACGAATCTCCATATTCCATTGAAGCGGAGTCGCGTAAAAACCACCGGCTCCTCCTAGTGCGGCAGTGCAACAGAAGATTCGCCCGGACATTCGCCCGGACAATGGAAACAGCTTCAGGCGTTCGGCATCCTCATTCATTCATAACCAAGGAGGGGACTGATGACCAAGGAAGAGCTGATTGCGAAGATGGCAGCCTCCGCAGGAATCACCAAAGTCGCAGCGGGTACTGCACTGCAAGCCTTTACCGGCGCCGTTACCACGTCGCTAAAAAAAGGGCAGCGCGTTTCTCTGGTGAACTTCGGTACCTTTACGATTTCCAAGCGGAAGGCACGGATGGGCAGGAACCCGCGCACAGGAGAATCACTCAAAATTCCTGCCGCCAAGGTCCCGAAGTTCTCTGCAGGGAAGGAACTGCGTTCGGCAGTCAAGTAACGACTTCGTTGCGTATTCGGTAACATAAAGAGAAGGCGGGGCCTTCCAGAAGCAGCGGAAGGAGTCCGCCTTCTCTTTTGCATTTCTTGACAGTGTGGGCAGGCCTATATTAGCATGCCCACCCGGACAATAGGCGCGTAGCTCAGGGGGAGAGCGTTACCTTGACACGGTAAAGGTCGACGGTTCAAGACCGTCCGCGCCTACCATTTCGGCTAGGGGCATCCGTTTGCCTTGAGGCGGCGGAATGCCTTTGTTGTTTTTGTTTGGATAAGAAAAGCACTCGGACGTATGAAGATCACTCTCAAAGGCGGGAATAGCCAGGTCCTGGAAAAAGGACAGACCGTGGGAGCGGCCTTGAAGGCCTGCGGCCTATCGGTCGGATCCGATGTCCTCGCCGCCAAAGTCAATGGAATCGTTGTTGATCTGTCACGGCCGCTGACTGAAGACGCTGTCATAGAGCCAGTCCGGTTCGATTCGGCTGAAGGGCGAGAGGTTTACCGCCATAGCAGCACCCACATCATGGCGCAGGCCGTGAAAGAAGTATTTCCCACGGCACAGGTCACCATCGGTCCGGCGCTTGAAGATAGTTTCTTTTACGACTTCGCCTTTGAGCGGCCTTTTACGCCGGAAGATCTCGAGAAAATCGAGGCTCGCGTCCGCGAGATCATCAAACGGAACCTGCCGGTCACCAGGAAAGAACTGTCGAAACAAGAAGCCATTCAGTTTTTCCAATCCCGCGGCGAAGCTTACAAAGTCGAATTGATCCAAGGATTCCCTGAGCATGAGCCGATCACGGCCTATAGCCAGGGCGAGTTTGTTGATCTCTGTCGCGGACCTCACCTCCCCGCCACCGGTCACGTCGGCGCATTTAAGCTCCTGACGACCGCCGGCGCCTACTGGCGCGGAGATGAGCGCAACCCGATGTTGCAACGGATCTACGGAACGTCCTTCCCGACCCAGGCCGAACTCGACGCCTATTTAGCGCGCCTGGAAGAGATCAAACGCCGCGATCATCGCAAGGTCGGAAAAGAACTCGATCTGATTACCATCCAAGATGAAATCGGTCCAGGCTTAGTTCTCTGGCATCCGAAGGGCGCTCTCGTACGGCTCTTGATCGAGAATTTCTGGCGCGAACAGCACATCAAAGACGGCTACGATTTGGTCTACTCGCCCCACATTGCGCGGCTCGATTTGTGGAAGACAAGCGGTCACGTGGACTACTATCGGGAAAATATGTTTGCCCCGATGAAGCTGGAAGGCAGCGAGTACCAGCTCAAGCCGATGAACTGCCCCTACCACATCATGATTTACAAGTCGCACTTGCGGAGCTATCGGGATCTCCCTATCCGCTACGGCGAGCTTGGTACGGTGTATCGGTATGAACGCACGGGGGTCCTGCATGGCCTGTTGCGCGTCCGCGGCTTCACGCAAGATGATGCGCACCTCTTTTGCCGGCCCGATCAGATTCAAGATGAAGTCAGCCGAGTACTGGACTTCACCTTTTTTGTCTTAAAATCGTTCGGCTTCGCCGACTTTGAGATTTTCCTGTCAACCAGACCCGAAAAGTCAGTCGGCTCGGATGACAAATGGATTCTCGCGACAGATTCACTGGAGGGGGCGCTCAAGAGCCGAGGGATCGCCTTCCATTTGGATGAGGGTGGCGGCGCCTTCTACGGACCCAAAATCGACATTAAGATCAAGGACGCCCTTGGCCGATCCTGGCAATGCTCGACCATTCAGGTAGACTTCAACAATCCTGAACGGTTTGAGCTCAGCTATATCGGCGAGGATGGAAAATCTCACCAGCCCATCATGATCCATCGGGCCTTGATGGGATCCATCGAACGCTTTTTCGGCATTCTCGTCGAGCACTATGGCGGGGCCTTCCCGACCTGGCTGGCACCAGTCCAAGTCGTGGTCATGGCCATCACTGACAACCAGCGCGAATATGTGAACACCGTCGTCGCTCAGTTGAAAGCCGCAGGGTTTCGGGCTGATGCCGATCTGCGCAACGAAAAAATCGGCTTTAAGATTCGCGAAGCGGAGAAAGCCAAGGTCCCCTACATGCTCGTGGCGGGGGATCGGGAAGTCCAGAGCGGCACGCTCTCCGTCAGGGGACGGAGCGGGGCAAATCTCGGCAATATGACAGGGGCTGCAGTGATCGATCTTCTCAGGAACGACGTCACGCGCGCGCAGCCGGAGCTACAACCAACACACTAAGAGGTGGGTTATCGTCCCCAAACTGCGCGTGAACCGCGAAATTCGAGTGCGAGAGGTTCGAGTCATCGGTCCCGAAGGAGAGCAACTGGGGATCCTCCCCACGCCAGACGCGTTGCGCCAGGCCCAGGAGGGCGGCTACGACCTCGTGGAAGTTGCTCCGACGGCAGCGCCGCCGGTTTGCCGGATCATGGATTACGGCAAATACAAATTCGAGCTCAGCAAGAAGGACCATCAGAATCGACGTCACCAAAAGTCGACCCAGGTCAAAGAAATCAAGCTTCGGCCGCGCACCGATAAGCACGACTTAGGCATCAAGATCCGTCAGATCAAGGAATTTTTGGCTGACGGGAACAAGACCAAGGTCACATTGACGTTTCGTGGCCGTGAAATGGCCAATCAAGAGATGGGCCGGTCACTGATGAATATGGTGATCGCCGAAATGACTGAAACCGGAACCATTGAGTATGCCCCACGCATGGAAGGCCGCAGCCTCATCATGATCGTGGCACCAAAAAATTAGGGATATGCTTGCAGCTTACAAACGGAGAGGATGGATTCGATGAAAACCAAAGCCAAGACACACAAAGGGGCCAAAAAGCGATTTTCCCGCACTGGAAGTGGGAAAATTGTCCGACGGAAAGCCGGAAAGCGGCATTTGTTAAGCCATAAGAAAAGCGATCAAAAGCGCCGGTTAAGCAGAACCGCCGTGGTGGATGCTACTTCCACCTTGTCTTTGAACCGCCTCTTGCCGTATAACTAAGCTCTTAAAAAGCGACCCTCACGGATAAAAGGAGTATTGAGTCATGCCCCGCGCAAAAGGTGGACCGAAAACTAGAGCGAGACGGAAGAAGCGGCTGAAACTAGCAAAGGGACAGTACGGCGCAAAAAGCCGGTTGTTCCGATCAGCGACTGAATCAGTTGATAAGGGACAGCAATACGCGTATGACGGACGAAAGAATCGGAAGCGTGACTTCCGGCGTTTGTGGATTGCACGCATCAGCGCAGCCGTCCGGGCACAGGGACTGACCTACGGTCGGTTTATCAATGCCCTCAAGAAAGCAGAAATCCTGCTGGATCGCAAAGTCCTCTCCGACATGGCGATCAAGGATGCCGCTGGCTTTGAGAAGTTGGTCGGACTGGCCAAGCAACACCTGACTCCGATCGCGGCGTAATTCAGCCGTTCCTCGGCACTACGAATTCAAGCAGTTTCTCTGATCTCGGAGGGCGACACACTGTCGCCCTCCTTCAACTTATCAGCGTCAGCAATCCCTCCCCCCAAAGCCTTCGATCGGATGCTTGTCGGCTACATTTTTTTGATTTGTCCGGTCGCCTACATTCATATCTCAGCCATGAGAAAATGTCGGCGATCATTTACCACGAATTCAAATCGCGGACAGCCGCGAGACGAATAGTCGCAGGGGATAATCGAACACTAGCTCAAAGGCTATCGCTTGCGCCAAGTCGATACCCTTACGTCTCAGGATGTGACCGCCTTTAGCGGGAATTCAAAGGAAGCAAAATGAGAGGGCCGGGCTACAAAACAATTAGCTCAGATCAGCCAATTGCGACAGGTTCACATCGAAGGAAACGGCCGGCACGGTGATCTGCCAGCGTTCAAGGACTTCGGGATGGACTTCGCCGATAACGCCGATGGGTTTGCCTGCGACGACGATGCGCCCTGCGCGGCCTTCTAGGAAGGACGGATGCTGGACCGGCTCCAAGCTGTACTCTTTACCCAAATGGTAGAACAGGATATCGAGGCATGAATGGATTTCCGAGAAGTGGGCAGTTGCATGAGCGATGACCGCACCCAACACCGTCTCCGTGCGCGAGCCTAGCTCATGCGTGGGATCAGGGATCGCCACATCGCCGGCTTCGAACAGACGGTGCGGATAGAAGGCTCGATTAGAGGCCGCTTCGACCCGCAGGAGAGAGGGCAACATCCATTGGCGCAGGCAGGAGAAGGTGAGAGTCATGGCATTCTCCACTTCGACCATCCGTCCCCACTCTGTCTCAGCCAGACGCATCGTATCGCGATAGCTTTCCGGTGATCCCATAATGTTGGAGATGATTTCCTGGAATCCCAACCCAACCATGAGCTCACGCGCCCGATCGGAAGTCTGCTCGATCCGCGAGAGCCCTCCCACGGTGAATTGCGCCGGCATGACCGGGGCGAATTCTCCATAGCCACGGCTGATCGCGACATCTTCGACCACATCCATCGCGTGCATCAGATCCTGCCGATAGGGCGGCAACTTCGCCTTAACCGCTCCCTTTCCCGCTGAGACCTCATAGCCATAGACTTCGAGCGCCTGCTTCACCACCTTCACACCGAGCTTCTGACCCAGTGCCTGCTCGATGGTCTTGAGCTGAATCGTTTTGGAATTTCCGAGATCCTGTGGCGTGACAACCCGTTTACCCAACGGGGTCGTTTTGGGATACTGCACTTCAATCGGTTCTATCGTGGCGCCGCGATCGGCAAGGTTGGCGGCAAAGATATTCAACGTGAGAACGACCATCAACTGATCGGTCCCGGTCACTTCGACAAACAATTCATCATCCCCCACCCGCACTTCCCCCACCTCCCGGCTGTTGATAATCGGCGGGAACGACAAGGGTTGATTCTTCGCGTCGCGGAGAATCGGCAAACGGCTTTGCCCGGCTAAGATATGCCCATGCTCCAATCCTTTTGGATGAACCATAAGGATTTCCGCCAGGGTCATCACGGTCTCCATCCCCAGCGGGGTGAACTTCGCCTGATCCGGCTTGACCAACTCATAGGTGACCGGGAACACAATCTTCGATAGTTGGTAGATCCCGATCGAGACGGTCTTTCGCTTGTGCCCGAAGATATCCGCCAGCTTCTCCTGCGTCTGAATGAGCTGGGCCAATCCTTCTTCGGTAACCCGGTACCCCCTGGCTGTGCACGCAGCGACATAGGGACGCACCTGTTCAAGTCCTGGTGCGACAATGAGAGCGTGCCCCTTCTTCGCCTTCTTAGAAAAGAAAGGATAGGGCTTGAGCTTCCCCTGTTGCTTGATACGGATTTGCCGGGCGATGCCCTCGCAACACCAGAGATCAGGCCGATTGCTGTCTTGCAATTCAATGCGCAACTCGCCGGTTTCCTGGTTATGCCCCTTGAGCTCACCCTTCACCAGCATCAGCCAGTCTTCCAATTGCTCGATCGAAACTGGCGAGACCGAGCCCTTGGCACGGCCGCCGAGGGCCAGCAGGGTTTCGAGATCGTCTTTGAAAATAGAAATCGTCGGCATGGCGTGCGCTAGAAGATGCCTCTTGTGGTCCGGATCAAGTCCAGATTGTCAGTGAATAATTCACGAATATCGTGAATGCCGAGCGCCACCATCGCCATGCGATCCAGCCCCAGCCCCCAGGCAATAACCGGCACGGTCACGCCCAACGGCAAGGTGACTTCAGCCCGAAACAACCCCGCTCCGCCCAGCTCCATCCACCCCAAGCGCGAATGCCGCACGTGCATCTCGACCGACGGTTCGGTAAAGGGGAAATAGGCCGGCAGGAATTTCACTTCCTTGGCCTGAGCCACTTCACGCGCAAAGAGATTCAGCAAGCCAAGCAGGGTACGGAAGTTAATGTCCTCGCCCAGCACAATGCCTTCGACCTGAAAAAAGTCGGTGGCATGCGTGGCATCGACTTGATCGTAGCGAAAGCAGCGGGCAATCGAAAAATATTTCCCTGGCACAGCCGGCACCGACGCCAGCGTCCTTGCCGAGACCGCGGTCCCCTGACTCCGCAAGACAAGCCGCTTTGCCCGTTCGGCATTGAACGCATACTTCCATCCGGTGGAGCCGGTCTTGCCGCCATCCTGATGAGCCTGCATCACGCGCGACAGAAACGGCTCCGCGATCTTCGCGGCATGCGTCGGATGCTTCACAAAGTACACGTCGTGAACATCGCGGGCCGGATGGAACTGCGGCATGAAGAGCGCGTCCATGTTCCAGAATTCCGTTTCCACCAACGAGCCGCGCATTTCCTGAAAGCCCATGCTCACGAGCTTCGTCTTCACGGTATCGAGAAATTCACGATAGGGATGCTTCTTCCCGGTCCCGATGCGGGGGGCGCGTAGACTGATGGTATATTTGCGGAACCGCTTATTCCGCCAGCTGCCGTCTTTCAACAGCTCAGGCGTCAACTGCGAAACTTCTTCCGCCACCCCCTCCTTGGCGAGGTGCTCCGCCGCTGCTACTCCGGCAGGAGAGAGCCTGAACGATCGAGTGACCCGATCATCCACACGGAATGGTTCTTTGGCGTTTCCACGCTTGACGGCATAATCTTCGATCACCTGGCGGTGCGCCTCGGGAAAACTCTTCAGCTCACGAGAGGCCTCGTTCACCTGTTGCAGTAACACACGGATCGCCTCAACCGTAGGGCTGGGGCGGCCAGTCGATTCAATACAGCCGCCCTGGACGATTAATAACACCCCTTCTTTTTTCAACCGTCCAACCGCTTTGCTGACATCGGACGGATCTAATCCATCCTGCGCTTGGAGATCGGGAATGGTCAGCCGCTTCCCTGTACTGGTCACCTCGCGCGCGGCCGAGAAGACTCGCTCAATCGGTGACGCGCCACTGACATATTGTTCGCCCACCTTCGTCAGGGACACGATCGGCGTCACGGTTTCAGCGTGGACCACGAGCAGGGACTTTGCGAGCAACCACTCGATCGCCATGCTCAGCTGAGACGGCTCTAATTCAGCGGCGGCGGCCAACGATTCAGTTTCCAGAACCGTGTCGGCGGGACGGGACCCGAGCGCGATGATGACTCTGATTTCAAGAGGATGCAGGCTGTCGATGAGTGCGGAAGTATTCACCCTGAATACCCTATCGAAGGGAAGCGGCGCGAGAGGTGGTGGTTGAGGCGGCCGGCTGCCCCGCGGTCCGCAGCGCCGCAATGGTGCCGGCATAGTCCCGGCTCGCAAAAATCGCCGAGCCTGCGACCAGAACAGTGGCTCCCGCCGCAATGATCTGCGCGGCATTGTCGGGTTTCACCCCGCCGTCGACTTCGAGTAACGCCCGGCTTTGGAGACGATCCAACATCTCCCGAATCGCGACGATCTTTTTCAAGACAGACGGAATAAACTTCTGCCCGCCGAATCCTGGATTCACCGACATGACTAAGACCAGATCGACGTCGGCTAAAATCTCCTGCAATACACTGACCGGCGTCGCAGGATTGAGCGTCACGCCCGCCTTGACGCCGCGCTCCTTGATCGATTGAATCGTCCGATGGAGATGGGGACAGGCTTCGACATGCACCGTGATGTAGTTAGCCCCGGCAGCCACAAATTCAGGAATAAACGTATCGGCATTGGTGATCATCAGGTGCACATCGAGCGGCAGCTTAGTGACCTTCTTGATCGACTCGATGACCGGAGGGCCAATGGTGAGGTTCGGCACGAAATGCCCGTCCATCACATCGATGTGAAGCAGATCCGCTCCGGCTTGTTCCACAGCCGCAATTTCATCAGCCAGACGCACAAAATCGGCGGCGAGGATCGAGGGGGAAATTAATACCGAACTGCTCATAGAGAACCTTGTATCTTTCTCAGCCGGACGGCATAGAACCCGTCCATACCGAGAGCATTTCCCATCGTGGACAGCGCACCCTGCTCCGTAACAAAGGGAAAAGCGGAAGCGGGAAGCCACGGCATGATGGACTCGCGAACACAATCTGAATGGTCCTGACAAAACCGGGCGATGACGGCTTCAGTCTCTTCCGGTTCCGTCGAGCAGGTACTATAGACCAGCACCCCGCCGGGCCGCAAGACAGAGGAAGCCCGTTCGAGGATCTCTCTCTGTAAAGTGTGATGACGGACAAACATCTCGGTATCTTTTTGACCCTTCGCATCAGGGTGGCGCCGCAATACCCCCATGCCGCTACACGGCGCATCAACCAGGATACGATCAAATACACCCGGCGACGGAATTTGTAGATCTGTTGCCTGGCGAGAGACCACCATCCCCAACTCTCTCGCATCTGCCACAAGTGGGGCAATAATCGTCGCACCAAGCCGCTGGCAGTTCTCCTTCAAGACCTGTAGTCGCGCGGCATGACGATCCATGGCCACGATCTGACCACGATTGGACATCAGCTCGGCCAGGTGAGTGGTCTTTCCTCCAGGGGCCGCACAGACATCGAGAATGTGTTCGTCAGGCTGTGGATCCAGTATGAGTGGAATAAGTTGCGCCGCTTCGTCTTCGACATAGAACAATCCGTCTTGAAATCCCGGGATCGTCGTGACGGCCCGCCCTTCTTCGAGAATCACCCCAACGGGGCTGACGGTTGTCTGTCGGGCGGCAATCCCCGCGCCGACGAGCTGTTCAAGAAATGCGTCACGGCCCACTCGCTGACGATTGACGCGCAGCGTCAAGGCCGGAACGGTGCTCACTGTTTGACAAGCGGCCTCCGCCCGCTCAACTCCCATCTGTTCGACCCAGCGGGCACAGAGCCACTGCGGCACCGCATAACGGATCGAGAGCGCTCCGGCCGGATCCGGTTGGAGCTCTGGGAACGGACGTTCCGGCAGACGCGTCACACTCCGTAACACAGCATTGACCAACCCGCTCCAATCTCGCCCGAGCTGGGCCTTGTTGGCCTTTGCCAGATTCACGGATTCGTTTACCGCCGCAGAAGCCGGGACACGATCCATATAAGCCAACTGATACATCCCCATCCGCAGTAGCATCTGCACCATCAGCGGGAGCCGGGGCAAGGGTTTCTTCAGTGCCGGCTCCAAACGCCAATCAAGCGTCTCCTGACGCCGCAACACTCCATAGACTAATTCCATGGCAAAGGCCCGATCACGGCTATCCATTGCCTGGCGATCCCACAAACGAGTGCACACTTCATCGAGTGGATCGCCTGATTTGTGCTGAGTCAACAGGACGGCCAGCGCGCGGGCCCTGGCAGAAGGGGGGAGAGATGGTTTTGAGGTGGGAGGAGAAGACATGATGCGGCCGATCACGCCGGCAATTCTGACAACGGCGGCTCTGCATCGAAATGCTGACCTACACTCACGCGGTGCCCCGCCAGATACTGCGCCACAGTAAGCCGCTTACTATTGGACGGTTGAATCTCTTCCAGCGCCAACACCCCGTCTCCCGTCGCAACCAGGATAGACTGCTTCGTCACCTCGATGATGGTGCCAGGCACGACATCCGGCTTGCCCGGGCTCTGAGTTGCGCTCCACACCATCCATCGCTCACGGCCGAGATAGCTATAGGCACCGGGCCAGGGAGAAAGACCACGGACGCGATTGGCAATGCTACTCGCACTCGCTGTCCAGTCAATCACTCCATCTTCTTTCTTCAAGGGCGGGGCCAGAGTGGCTAACGCATGATTCTGAACATGTGGGGTGATCGTTCCCGCCTTGAGTCGCGCGATGGTCTCGACCAACAACCTTCCTCCAAGTGCGGCCAGACGTGGCGCCAGCGATCCGGCGGTGTCTTGAGGAAAGATCGTCAGCGATTCCTGCAGGAGCATGGCGCCCGTATCCATCCCCTCATCCATCATCATGGTCGTGATGCCAGTCTCAGCCTCTCCGTTGATCACTGCCCATTGGACTGGTGCCGCTCCACGATACTTCGGCAGCAGCGAACCATGCACATTCACGCAGCCCATCGGTGGAAGCGTGAGAATCGGGCTATGGAGGATTCGTCCATAGGCCGTTACCGCGATCAAATCTGGCTTCCACGCTGCGAGGGCCGCGAGAAACTCAGGCACTCTGATTTTGGTGGGCTGGAGGAAGGGGATGCCCTCCCGCTGGGCCACAAGCTTGATCGGAGGTGGCGTCAAAACGTTGCCGCGACCTTTAGGCCGATCCGGTTGAGTGACGATGCCCACAACGTGGTCGTCAGATTTCAGCAGCGCCTCCAGTGAGGGGACGGCAAATTCCGGCGTGCCCATGAACACAATACGCATGCTATGGCTTTAACATCGCCCTGCACTGAATGCAACGGGGCGCAACTCAGCTTGACTTGCCGTTCAACGCTTTGTTAGTCTCCGTCTGCGGGGTGGAGCAGCCTGGTAGCTCGTTGGGCTCATAACCCAAAGGTCAGAGGTTCAAATCCTCTCCCCGCAACCACGAAACCGTACTCCTTCCCAGTCTTCGCAATTCCTTCTGGATTCGGTTGAATGCTTAACCGAGCCCGCTTTGTAAAACCAACCTCAGGGTAGCGACGGTAGGCCTCCTGGAAAGTGAGCCGATGTTTGCGGAGATGCTGAACGGTCAGTTTCGGAAAGGACTTGTTGCAGACAGGGCAATTAGGCCGCCCGTTTCCGATCTTGGCAACCCGAACGCTCTTGAGGGTCTCGTTCAGAAATTCACGCCCTATTCTCACGTCCGTCCGTAGCGCCGCGGGAAGATCGTTTACAAAGGCCTTAATCGCTTCGGGATCATACTTCGTCACTTCGATTTGTTCTTGTTTCTTCTTCCGCCCCTGCTCACTTTCCAACGTGTCTGCACGGCTCCAGAGACGCTGGTACGTGGCCAACGCTTCGTCAAGTGCTCTGCCCTGGAGGCGGCCTTGTCCAATGGCCCCCATGATGGTCTCTGCTTCCTTTCGCAAGGCATCCATTTGAGCACGGGTATCTCGATCATCCTCAGACTGATTGGACATGATTTGACTTGCGGCATCCCGAAGCAATTCGATGTACTGTGGTAAATGTGCTGCAAATTCACGGACAATGATCTCTTCGATCGTCTCTCGATGAATCCTGAGATCATTCTCACAGGTGCCTAGCACCACATGGTTGCGACAGGCATAGTAGTCCTTTGCGGCGATGCCGAGTCGGCCACTACACTGATCACAAACAAGCAAGCCTGAGAGCAAGTGGGTCGTCCGCTGCCGAGCATGTGTGAACAGCTTCTCCCGTGACGCCAATCGCATCTGCACGGCATCCCAGAGTTCTTGGTCGATAATTCGAAGCTCTTCAATCTCTCGCTGCTCCCATTGCTCGCGAGGGCGTAGACGACAAACACGACGGCCGGTTTCTGGGTGCTTACGCCATTCCCGTCGGTTGAAATAGAACAGACCTTGATACTTGCAGTTCTGTAACATCAAATAGATGGTATTCGGCCGCCACACTTTGCCTGTTGTTCGAGCATTTAACTTCTTCGCGATAGCTTTTTCACCTTCTCCATCTCGAAAGCGTGAAAAGATGTCTCGGACTGTTGTTGCTTCATTCGGCTCAATGGCCAGGCGATATCCGACAGGAATTGGCTGTCCACGCGGATCCGTTTTCCCTGATTCGTCAAACACGGGTTCAGAGCGATACCCATACGTCCGCCCACCTGTGGAAAGACCTTTCAAGAACTGCCCATCAAGTCCGCGCTTGGTCGTCTTGCGTAAATCGTCCAAGTACAGCTCATTGACCAAGCTTTTCACGGTCACGCTGATCTTTGTCGTCTCCTCACCGGTATCGATCCCGTCTGAAACCGCAATGACTCGGACACCGGCAAATTTCAGCCGCTTGATAATGGTGTCGGTGTCGCCCACATCCCGCGACAGCCGGGAAAGCTGATCAACCACGAGCGCCTCAAAGGCCGGGGGGATTGAGTGCGCAGCGTCCAGTGCGGCTTGCAAACCTTCTCGCGTTTTTGCACTCGCACCGGAGACAGCGGCGTCAGAAAATTCCCCGATAATTGCATGTCCATACCGTTCCGCCCAGCGTTGAACAACACGATGCTGATCGTCGATCGATGCCTCTCGCTGGTTGTCGGAACTATACCGACCGTAAAATGCAATTCTCATGATTGCCCCTTTCCATCACCAATTATCGTCACGGTGCACACGCGTCGCTGGCCCACTTGTCGAGTCTGCCGCTGAAACTTCTCTGGATGAGCAGCGACGTATAAGCGGAGACATTGTATCAGAGCCGGAATCCCCCTCGGAACAGCAGTTATTCGGGCAGATCCCATTGAATGGGGCGTTGTCATGTGGGTGTGGACTTTCTGTACTGCTCGACCTTTTCTCATTTCTTTCCTATGACTGCGGCGATCTAGCCCACTTCCATCTCATGAATGTGCAGGTGCTGGCTCAGATGGCCCGCATGCGCTCCCGTTCCCCCGTAGGCAACTCTTGTCTTTTCACGGAGCGAAGAAAGAGCTCTTCGATGGTTCGCTCAACGAGTGATGCCAGTCGGGAGGGAGGCAGGGCGTGGTACGCCACGGTGTGGATCTGGCCATATTCTCCAGCACTCTGAACCGCCCACTGAATAGAATCAGGATCGGATGATGGCCAGAAGTAGATTCCCATCGCGTAGTCATCCAGGCTGATTGCGACATGTGGAAGATCCACATCCAACTCAATAATTGGCGAGGCTGACACACCTTCCAACAAGAGAACATTGGCCGCATGGCGGATCATCGGCCCGAGCACCGTCTCGGCCACTGCACGAAAGCGCGGTTTCGCGAGGGCCGACGCCGTCACCACGTGGCCTTGGGCACGAACCTCACGAATACAGGCACGAAGCGCGTCGAACGGGGGATAGGTTGTCATCGAACACCTCCAGATATAGGGTTCAAGAAGTCTTCAGTAGTGGCCCGGGCCTTCCTTGGCCCGAGCCGTAAGGGCACGGATGAAACGGAACGGACTGTCGAGGTCAGGCATGCAGCGCGAGTTCCTCGATGCGAATCGAGAGGACCACCCGTTCGGTAACCGTCGGGGCGTCGGCGCGGTATAAATAGTCCAGAGACCCGAGGATCCGCAGGCGGGTGCCGGCCCGCATCGTGGCCAGCCAGTCTGCGACAGGGCTCATGGCAAACGCGTGGACGAAGTAGGTGTGCCGGATCATCGTGCCGGAAGCGCTCGCTTGCAGTTTGCCTTCAATCGCGAGCACCACCACGGCTACTAATTCGCCCGTGGCTCCCACCAGTAAGTCAGGCTCCTGGACAAGCGTACCGGTCACTGAGAGCGCATTGAGATCGGTGAGGGGCCAGGTATTGGTGGGGTCAGAGCTCAGCTGTGTATCCATAAGGACCTCCTATGGGAAAGGGTTAATGATGACCAGCGAACCAGAGCTGGCCCGCGTTGGGGTGAGGAGCGGGTTATCGTTCTGAGGGAATTGCGTGATTCGGTAGGTGTCGAAGCAAATTCTGGAAACGTATGGCGAGGACATCCAAGGCGCCGGAGAATCCCTCCGGTCCGGCGGTCACATCAAGGCGCGCGAGCAGTTCGCGCGTCTGCACGTTGACGCAGGACACGCTCACGCCGGATTGGTTCGCGTCGGAGGAGCCAGTAGTGATGAGGACCAGTACCGTGGCCGCGCGCCAATGGCCCGGTCCGATGGCCAGGTCGTCTTCGACGAGGCCAGTGAGGTTCTGTTCAAGTTCTCGCAGGACGAGGGGTTGTTGGGCCTCCGAGGCCACGACGGTCAAACCCTGCTGCACGAGCAAATCTTGTATGGTGCTGACGGGATCGGGCCGCGCCGCAGGCAGAGATTCGGTCCCGATCTTGAACACCAGTGAGCGGGGCCACCGGCTGCGAGGTGCCATGACGGGCGTCCCCATCTGTACCGCCGCCTCAAGCTGCTCGGCGGTGACCTCAACAGGCCATCGACGTAGCACCTGATCGCGATGCCACGCGACCAGTTCAATCCGGCCACGCGGCACCGTCGTGAACGAGACCTCGTGCTGCTGTAATGCCGTGGCCAGATGACTCACCCGAACGATGGCTCGTCCGTCTGCCGTGACGGGATATGGCACGCTGACCTCACGTGTCCCCTGCCAGGAGAGGGTGACGCGCCCTTCTGTGAAAGGACGCGAATCCGATTCCAGCTTGTGCTCGACGACCGTTTCGACATCCTTTACTTTTTGATCAGTGCGGACGATCGACAACGCCATCAGGCAACTCGTGAAGGTGAAGTCCACCAACGCCTTCCGTTGTTCAAATTGGCGCGTAGGATCTGGAATGCTGGCAACTGCGCTCCAGAACCAGCCCCACACGGAAGATGGGCAGGCGAACATCCCCGCTGGAATTGCGAAAGGATTCAGGTAGTACGAATGCTCCTCTTTCCGTTCGGTTCGCACGATCTCGACATGACGGAGCAAGGGCTCAGTCAGACTGACGGTCCATCCCTGATGGTCCGGATGAATCACGAGGTGACCACCAGGCACCCCCTGTGACGTGACGGCGGATTCCTGCCTGAGGGTCGGACCAGGGATCACCCGATCGGTGACCGTGAGGCAGGATGTCTGATTAAAGAGGAGCCAGATCAGGAAGAGATAGTACGGAGCGCGCGTGTGATGCATGAGAGGTTTCTCCCTGTGAGAATGATCGGATTATCGGAATCCATTGCAGAGATGCGGTTGGATCAACCTTCACTGTTGGCCGCGATGGCTCGCGGTGTTTGGAGTGCAGCTATCGACATGCTGTCGGGATGGTCGGTGAGGCCGTTCTCTGGGCTCGACCCGGTATCCGAATCAGGAGTAGGCGAGAAGCAGCACCGCTAGGAGGGTCGTCACTGCCCCTCCCACAGAATCCATTGCTGCTGGCTCGAGGCAAGAGATGGCACGGAGGCTCCTCGGGTGACCTATCACTTCGTGAGGAGACGGGTTTGAGAGAACGACAGTGGTGATCAGGAGGCGTGAACCAAGATCACAAGGTTATATATGTTTATGAACTAGCGAAGGGACATCCGCGGAATGTGACATTTTAGGGAAAAACTGACCGCCATGTCGGCGGCAGAACCCAGAAGAAGGCGGAGACCATGAGTTGGCTCCACCCTATAACAGTCCTACTCAGGTAAGAACTGCATAGCTTTATCGATATTAGAATGCGAAGGAGCCATCGACTGGGAAAGAAAGTCATGTATTGTTGCAGTAATTCCTATACTAGAGAAGTCGCATTTGCCTTGCCTGGCTCTAACTCAAAGTTCAGGCAATCAAAATAAGCCAGGTAATGATTTGGGGGCGGTTAACGGAGGGTGATGATCGCACTCACCTGATCACTAAGTTTCCGTGCTTCGATGCGAACAGGCAAGTCTGAAAGACTTGAGCCATTTGAAGCCGTCCATATCCCCAGTCGCTCATCAGCATTTTGATCCATGCTTCCCAGTACTGAGTGAAAGGTGTGATGGATAACCGACGACGAGGGGATACGATAATTCCATGGAATAAAAAGTCCAGCGTTTTTTGCGGCCCGATTCCATCTAGGATTGGCTCGCAATGCCCAGCTGGTGGATCCTGGACCTGAAACCTGGCCGGCTTTTGAGGCATATCGTGCGGTGAGATATATGGCTGGAGATTCGTTCTGCTCCACCATTGCGATCGCGGTTGCTGTCCAGCTTGCCTCTGTGCATACGTGCATCCGAAGATCATCGATCAGGTGAAAGCATGGTCGACCATACCTGCATTGGAGCCGTACGAGCCACGGGCTGAAGATCGGCGAGTAGAATGCCAATTCACCACTGATTCGATCAATCAGTTGTTCTTCCGCCACATTCTTTGATGCATGGGTACGTCTGAATACGAAGCTCAGCTGCCTGGGAGAGAGACAAAGTAGATGGGAGCCTTCGTGACGCTTGCCGAAGTAGATACGTGTTGCCCGGCTACCGCGACCGTCGATCACCGCAAGGTGTCGTTTCATGCCTACACCGGCATGTTTCAGCTTTATGGTGATCGCTTCGGTCCCTCTTGCGAATTCCTCCTTTAGGGTCGCGAAAATTGTTTCGCCGTGTCCGGTTTGTTCAGCTATGAGATTATCGAGTTCTGCGTCGTTTTGGACAACGATGTGTTGGACATCCAATTTATTGTCAATCAATTGATGCAACCGCGGTAGATCTAGTTTTCCCTTGAAACTTTCGACCCACGACGCTACCCGTTCGCGACAGTGCGCTAGAATCGCTTCTGCTGGATCCTCACTCGTAAGTCCAAGATCCTTGGCTAGCTTGATAACATCTGGGGCTTCTCTGAGCCGTCCCATAGCATGTGTTCCATTAGTCGAGATGTGCTCGTACCTTGTTATAGAAATCGATCCAGCTCTTTCGTGTCATCTGCGGCTTCCCCTCTGGATTTCGTCTGGCTATGAGCGAGTTCCATGCATCGAGAACAGCCACTACGTTGCGATAGGGCCAATGCATTTCTTCAGCTGCCTCGGCCAGTTCTCTGGGAATCGTGACGGGTGTCGGAGGGCCGTCAGAATTCTGTCCCTCGCCCTTCATGATGAAATCAAGAGAAGCTCCGAGGACATCGGCAATCTCAAGCAGCTTTTCTGAACTCGGGTTACGTCGATCGTTCTCCACCTCGCTAATGAAACTCTTGCTGACACCTGCTTCCTGAGCCAAGCGATCTTGCGTCCAATCCCGCTTCTCCCGGAGATACTTAATTCTCGAACCGATTGTCCCCATCGCCGCACCTTCGTGATATGTGGTTGTCATACTCACAGCTACGCCTCCTTTCAGGAGAATTTCATCCAAGAACTGCTAGTATGATCTAAGTAATTGAAATAATAGATAAACAAAATAATATATGGGTACTTGAATGTTCACTAATTCATATTATATACTGATCGAGTTAACTTTTACATGACGGTAGCTCTTCACTTTTTAACCCTGTCAGACAAAAGAGTCAAGCGGTCTCGGCTGAATGACCGTGAGGGAAGGAAGGTTCCATGCCATGGCAAGAGAGCACGTTAATCATAGCGATCTCGTACGATTCGCACAGGAGAAGGTAAATCTTCCCAAAGACAGGGCCGATGCATATCGCACTCAGGCACGCGGCTTACGAGACAAGCTCGAAAACTACCTGAACGAGCATCCCGACTTCACACTCAAAAAGATGATGCTGTCCGGAAGCCTTGCCAAGGGCACGGCGTTGCGTTCCCTAAACGACATCGATGTTGCCTGCTACATCAGCGGCGCAGATGCGCCTAACGATGTCGCAGCCTTGCTTCAGTATCTCGCCGAACGTCTACGTAAGGCGTATCCGAATTTTTCTCCGGACCAAGTGAAAGCCCAAACATACAGTGTCACGGTATCCTTTCGGGGAACAGGGCTAGACGTTGATGTCGTGCCGATTCTCTATACTGGAGACCCCCAATGGCGTGGCAATCTTGTCAGCCAGGATGATGGCTCTTTCCTTGAGACCAGCATCCCGCTCCACCTTGATTTCACCCGCAAGCGCAAAGACGCACAGGAAACTCACTTTGCACAGACTGTGCGGCTGATTAAATTTTGGGCACAGAAGATGAAACGTGAGAACCAAGACTTCAGGCTTAAGTCCTTTATGATCGAAATGATTCTGGCCCATCTTTCCGACAAAGGTCTCAAGTTTTCCGATTACCCGGAAGCGCTGCAACACTTCTTCACTTATGTCGCGAAGACCAATCTCCATGAGCGCATCGTGTTTGAGGACTACTACAAATCCTCGCAGGTGGGTTCATTCAAGGAGCCTGTACAGATAATCGATCCGGTCAATGCCAAGAACAATGTCAGCCGGCTCTACACCACTACACAGGTCACTGCAATCGTAGATGCGGCCCTGGATGCGGGCGATGCTGTTGAGGCAGCTCTGAGGGCCCCCACCAAACAAGAAACCGTCTACTACTGGCAGAAAGTCTTTGGCGCAACATTTCAGATATAAGGAGAACTATGAGTACCAGCTTTACCCTTTCCGAGACGACCAGCTTCACAGTCGCACATGCCAAACATATGGCAGCCAAAGTCGCAACTGACCTCAAGCGGTTGCAAGGGTTCTATGGCGATCCGCCTGATCTCCTTATTGATCAGTTCGAAAAAGAAGTCATCGAACTTCTCAAGGGGGGATACCTGGGAAAGGTCACGTACGGTTTTAAGCGCAACGGAAACTGGATCGAACCGACTCTTCAATACACTGCCCGCGATCTCTCAGGAGTCTTCGCAAATGACGACGATCCGGGGCGTATTCGACCAGGCAAGGATATCTCCAACGCGACCTTTTACAGCTACCTTACTTATAGTAACGCCTGGAATAACCTGTCGCAGGCCGAAAGAGAGGTCTTCGAAAACCACCTTCCTTTCAAGAGGGGAGGTGCAGCCGAACCAGGAGTCACCGGGTATCTGAACAGCGATCGAACATATTCCTCGGGTGGCCGGGCACTTGATCGCGCCAGCGTCAGGAGCTTCTGATGACCACACGTCCTCCGCTCGATGAACTCTTTGAACGGCGCCTCACATACCCCGATGTTGACGCGATGGATCGTCTTGCCCGCCTTGTCGGCCTTGACGACCACAAATCCCGTCTCACGAAAATTCTCGGCCTTCTCGTCAATCCCCACGGACTGGAAACATGGGCCAAGAAGCACCACCACGGAGCAACGGACCTCCTGAATACAGTTTTACGACGGCCGCCCCTCGTTGTTCTTGCAGGTGATGTAGGATCCGGAAAATCAGAACTGGCCGAAACCATCGGCGATGCTGTGGCACGACAGGAAAAAATCGAGATTACTCTTTTCCCGCTTAGCCTCTCTACCCGCGGACAAGGACGGGTCGGGGAAATGACACAGCTCTTATCAGCCGCGTTCGATTACACAGTCGAAGAAGCCACCAAACTGAAAGGTACCTCTAACCGATCGCGAGGCGCTATTCTACTTCTCGTCGATGAGGCAGACGCCATCGCGCAATCAAGAGAAGCCGCCCAGATGCATCACGAAGACCGCGCTGGCGTGAATGCATTCATTCGCGGCATCGACCGTATCGGCAACGGTCGCCTTCCCGCCGCCGTCATCATGTGTACTAACAGACTCGGAGCGCTCGACCCTGCCGTGAAACGGCGAGCGGCAGACATTCTCGCCTTTGACCGCCCCAATGAGTTGCAACGTCATGCAGTCCTGGACCGGCCACTCAAGCAGCTTGGCTTTTCACAAACGAGCATAACCGCAATCGTGACTGCCACGGGTGTTGTTAAGGGGCGTGCTCACGGCTTCACCTTTTCAGATCTGACTCAGCGCCTTCTCCCTGCCATTGTATTGGATGCATACCCTGATCAAGCTGTCGTCCCTCAGCGCGCGCTAGCAATTGCAGAATCGATAATGCCAACACCTCCATTCCAAGAAAAGGTCATAGAATGACGTGGCCATTTCACCGCTCATGCCGCTGATGGCAATGAGACGGTATCGAGTGAGCATCTCAATGTCCGGACTGTATAGCGCTGATATTTGCCATCGAGTTTCAAACATGCCTGATCAACTGCAGATTCGTTTTTAGGAAAATGAGCCTTATGGAGCACCCTACCCAAATCTTATTCATTCTAAACGTTGATGGAGATGTTTCCGAATCGGAGGTACTCCCACTCCTCACTCCCAATCGATACGAGCTTCTTCCCTTTCGTCTCAGCGACTTTGGCGCCGTAGCTGTCCTGCGTGAAGGTGGAAAACGATTGCCGGTAGATTGGGATGGTCATGCCGATGCCATCGAGCGAATGATTTCGGTTGCGCGAGACAAGAATCGCGAACTCGGGCGACCTGCCGAATTCTATGCTACCGGGCTAGCACCCCTTCCTCTTTTCGCACATCTCGGGTGTGAGTTGTCTGCATGGGCAGCCCCCCTGGTGCTCCTCAATCGTCGAAAAGCGGAGCAGTGGGATGTGTTGCCGCTCGTTGGGTCGGAAGTAGGAAAGAGCGGCCAGGTTTTTGATGTCATGGAAGGTCTTTCGACAGGTGGGCCTGCAGTAGGAACTGGACACGTCGCATTGTTTGTCTCGACGATCGGTCAGCCAGCACCACAGGACGCAATCAGAACTGCGTTACGTGAGGACGGAAAGGGTCTCGCTGGGGTGGTCGAGATAAGAACCAGTAGCCTCCGATATCTTGATAGTACAAATTCTGCGAATGCCTCAGAGCAACTGACGATGTTCCTGTCACAAATCGCAGGAGCCTACCCGCATGCTGCAGGAGTCGCTGTGTTTATTGCTGGTCCTGCTCCGCTCGCTCATATCGTCGGACGAGCAATAAACCCCAATCAATTTGCCGAGATCTTATTCGCTTATTATGAGGCGCCTCGCTATGAGATTGTTCTGCGACGGCCACGGCCAGGGAGACGTGTTCGACCGATCAGTATGGAACAGAGCGATAAACTTGTGCGAACGAGTGTCCTGGAAGAAATGAAGAAGGGAATTGAGGATATCCGTGTGACGGTCCAAGCAGAAGATCTTCCTGAGTTCATGGGGAGCGAAGGCAAGTCCCAGTTCCTGAATAATCTACAGAGAGTTGCCTTGCCGAGTTGTCCAGAGGGTGAGTCCTTTGAGCTCCACATGCTTCAGGGACGAATGATTCTGGGGCATGGTCTTCTCGAAGCCCTTCGAGACTGCAGTCTGGAAAGTGTCCGTCGTATTGCTGCGCTGTTCTTCCTCCATGAAGTCTATCATTTTGATCAAAACCTGCAGTCAACCAACTATCTCAATATTGGGCGGGCCGGTGTCGTGTTGGAAGAACTCGATTTTTGGGCTGACGCCGTCGCGGTTTGCGCCATGACCAGGCGAGACATTCGCCTTAGCCAACCCGACGATCGTGATGCAGCCAGTCGCTGCCTTTCTACAAATGTGGAGGGGGTGCTGAGTGGCATCGAGGCGTTCGATCGATTCGAGCATGGAGATCGTATTGATCGGCTGGCAGAACGACGTCTTCGCCGGTACTTGATATGGCACCTTCAGCTAGCACGTGCACGAACGCGACTTGGAACTGGCGAAGAGGTTCAGCGCATGCTCACTGAACGTTTGATTGTGGAACTTGCTCCCCTCGTTGGTCCGGTTGATGTTCGTTCAGAAAAAATTGTCAGCCGACCGCTTCCCACAACTGAACTCTATGTCGTGTTAGGGAAAAGGCTCTTCCGTTTTCCGCCCAATGCCTACGTCGACCCTGGAGTCATCATCGAATCCGTTCGTAGTTTTGCTCGTGAAACTCTTGCGTCCACTATGGATTATGTTGTGGGCCAGCATGGTCAGGACTTTGCCCCCTGGGTTCTGAAAACGCGGTAGAAACATCGGATCCTCCGCGAGCTTAGGAAATTATTTCAACTGAGGTTAGTACATGGCAGCAGAAGAATTCTTGTCGAATCTTGCCAGAAAGTGGGAGCCTACAGAGTTGCAAAAGCAAGAGGTGGCTGCTAGCCAGCGTCACCTTCGAGAACTCCTCCACGAGTCGAGACTCCCCGTACTGGATTCGTATCTCTCTGGATCATATTCCCGAGACACCGCACTGCGCCCTATCGACGATGTTGATATTGTGTTTATCGTAGAGCCCTCTCACTGGAGTCAGTGGCCGTCATTGTGGCGTCCTGAACCATATGAAGTACTCGACAGCTTTGCGAGGGCCATTCGTCATCGGTATACACTGTCGTCAGTGTATGGGCAGCGGCGGTCTGTAAACCTTCGTCTTTCAGATCTTGACATAGATGTGGTTCCTGCGTTGAGTGCAAACGAACACTCATCAGCGATCTATGTCCCGGACCGTCAAGCAAGGACATGGATTTTAAGCAATCCCAAAGAACATGCGCGACAAGCGACACAAGTAAATCGATCTCGAGATGGACAGCTAAAACCTTTAGTCAAACTGCTTAAGCTTTGGAATCGTCAATTGCCGTCGACGGCGCAGGTAAAGTCGTTTCTATTGGAAACTATGGCCCTTCGTATTTTTAGGCGGTATGGGATTCCGTCGCTTGAAGAGGGCCTTGTGAGGTTTTGGGACCATATGGCCTATGCCGCAGGCGAGGATACGGTACTCCAGTGGGAGTCGGTAGGAATCGGCCTATCTGGGTGGTCAACATCTGTGCCTGATGTAGCGGAAACGGGAGGTGATGTTGCTGGAGGCCTTGATTCGGAGTGTCGTCAAAAGTTTGTACAACGAGCGATCAGCTCACGAGACAAAGCACTAGCGAGCCTACGGGCTAGAAACAACTCGTATGCTGTAGATCACTGGAAGCGTGCGTTTCATCTTCTTTGATCAGTCGTCCCAACAAAGGAAGGACACGCCTGATCTATCTCGCTGCACATGAACTACTGAAGGAGGGCTATTGGTTAAACAGGTACGTGAATCATCTTGGCAATCAAGAAACTTGTCACCATTTCTGCCTCGCGAGCCCTACTTCAACTTAGTCCCAGGACTCTCCGCGTAGACCTTCAATGACCTTCACCATTTGTCTCAATTCACCGGTGATAAACTCTCCAAACCTGGCGCTAATGCGCTGTTTAAGATCCTCGATGTCGTTTTCATCGTACTCTTTCTTCGTCACCCAATTTTCACTATGGAATGACCACCAGCGCGGGTAATACTTTGTTCCAGCACGATTGAATACAGTTGGTTGCTTGGAAATAAAGGCATGAATGCGCTCACGGGTTTCCTGTCGACCAGGCCCGAGTAATAGTTTGAGTTTGATCCCGCCTCCTGACTGGTCAATCTCAATAAGAATCATGCGTTTGGACAGAGTCCACCCCTCTCCGTGTAGGGGAAGAAAGTCCAGAGACTTGGGTATGAAACGGATATAGGATTTGGAACTGTAGTCTGCCTGCAAATGCGCTACGTTTCCGATCAAGCCGATAAGATAGTCCTTAAGCTCAGACGCTCGGTCCGGTTGATATTCGAACAAGATCTCGAGAGCACGCCTGTGCGTCTTGTAGATCTTTTCACACAGCGTTTGAATTTCTGAAGCTTCCACGATATGCCTCCTCAGCATCTCAACATACGACTCCATGAATGCGCTTACAGAAGGATGCATCTGATCCTGTCGTCTTTTGATCGTATCGCTCACTAGCCGTATGAGATCTGGGTATCCAAGGGCAATGAAAGCCCCATCGGAGGCTATTTCGCTATCGACAGTCAGATACACCAAGAATTTGTGATGCTGTGGAAACTGCTTCTCTATAAGACTTCGGTATCGATTGAGCTGATCGCTGTGCTCACTGCTGTCTACTTTGTTTTCAATGAGCACTATAAGCTTGTGGGTATCGTCACGGATGAGGAGATCGATATTGTTCCACTCAGTCAATACCTGGGTGGTCATGTAAGACCAGCTGTCCAAATCTACAACAGACAAGCTGGCCGGCTGATTGGATATCGAGGCAATATATTTCACGAACTGGCGTAGAAAGTAGGGGCCCAGGCCATGTGTTTCTGAAGGATCTAAAAGCCATCGCAGAAAACAGGAGTGACGGGTTTCCTGTCGGGTCCACCTCATTGCGACGAAGGGGTTAAATTCGTCGAGAATTGCCTCAAGCCGCTCAAGGTCTGGGTTATCAAGAACGAACCGTTCCAGCAGAGCGACTTCTTCTGCTTTCATAGCGCTCCGCCTACGGTATCCGATAGATCAGCGTGGTCGCCGTCTGAGCCAATCATGTCTCTTCACCTTCATCCCAATACTGCGTGTGGCAGTGCTGATGTCACACCCGACGAAAGAGGAACGAGCTTCCGTCAACAGTCTGCCACTTTGGTTTAACCTCGACGTTCTCCTGTCCGTCTGATAACTCCACTCCGCAGTATGCACACGCTTGGGTCCAGCTCTTTGCGGAGACAGCCATGACAAAATCGAGATTCATATGCCCTCAGCTCACAGCAAACTGCGATGCCAATCCTGACAGGGTCATGTTCTGGTCGACCATGTCGTGTGGGAGGAGTACATACTTCCAAGGCTTGCCGCCGTTGCTCAGGGCGTGAGTCGTGGCGCGGGTGCACCAGGTGACCGCGGCCTCCTTCTTGGCAAGCACATCCGGTGAGGTCATCTCGTTCTTTGCTTTGGGCTCGAGCATGTAAATGCAGTCCGATGTCTCGGCAACAAAATCAGGTTGGTAGTCGTGCTGCGAAACACCTTGCTTGTAGGAAATCTGAAATTGTCCTGAGGACGGACGGAACCACTTCTGTGAGTCTCGATCTAGGATAATGGCCAAACGTCGTTCGGTGTCGGAGTCAAACTTCTGGACGGAATAGAGGCCTCGCTGAAATCCACCAAAGAGCATCTGCGAAATCCGGCTCCGATCCTCGACGGTCTGACGAAAATCCTGCACTGGTTCTCCATTTCTCGCTGTATAGGCACTGGGCTTCAGGTCAGTGAACCCCTTACTCACTACGACATCGTAACCCGTCGCCTTCTCCCAATGATGTTCCTGCATCTGAGCATGAACGAAAGCGGCGAGCTGTTTCTGATGGTAGATGAGTACGTTTCTCGCATCCTCTTCTGAGAGATATGAGCGAAGGTGTCTGACCAATTGACCGGCGAGGTCATACAGCAAATCGGAGTGCTCGTCGTAGCTGATGTCATCGAAATCAACGAGTCCTCGGACTAGATAATCTTCAAGCCGCTGCTCTGGCTGCATCCGTCCGCCATAAGTCAAAGTCTCCTGCTCATGGGTACGAAGGTGCTGGATCAGCAGGTCCCGCTCGACCGGCTGGTAATGGATGTTTGAACAGTCCAAGGTAAAGGCATGAAAGCCGGTGGTCGTTTCACCCCGTGGCACGACAAGAATCCTTGGAATATCGATCGATTGCCGCACTACCAGTTGCGCCGTTTTAGCGACAACCTCTGCAATGCTCGGGACCGCGGCCATGCCCGGTAGGGCCTGCTGACTTGGCGTGACGGATTGTTTCACCTCTTCAACAATCTGTGCCTGAATCTCTGGCTTTAAGAGGTCATTCGAAGACGGCAGGTTCTCGTATTTCTGAATGACCTTATACACCGCCTGCGCGATCCCTCGCTCCACCTCGCCTGAAAAAATAGGCGTGGCTTGCGGCGGCCCACCAGCAGGGCCAGTGAGGGAGGCCCCGTGCAACTGTTCCTCAATCTTTGATTGCGCGACCACTGTTCGCATCTTCTGCAAATCTGTCGCCGGATCGAGAATCACCTGCGTCAGGCGGATCATGGAGTCCGGCTTGTTGGCTTCATCGATGATTTCCTGGAACCGGTCGTGGGCCACGATGTTCAGGCGGTCCACGGTACTCACCCCAGTGCGCTTGCCATAGGGAAGCCGGAGACCGCGGCCAATAGATTGCTCGATAAGGGTTCTCGCGTTAGCGGCTCGCAGCGGGACAATCGTGTAGAGATTCGTGACATCCCACCCTTCCTTCAACATATTCACGTGAATCACGATCTCGGTCGGCTCGTCCGGACTTTCGACGGCGAGGAGGTGCTGAACCATCTCGTCTTCTTCTGCGCCGGTCTTGCTGGAGTCGACCTGAATGACCCTGTTCTTGTACCTGCCCTCAAAAAGCGATTGAAACTGTTGCATCAAGTGACCAGCGTGAGTTATGTCGCGGGCAATAATGAGCATAAAGGGCTTCACCACTCGCTGCCCCGTCTGTCTCGCGTAGGTTTCTAGTTCAACTTTTGTGTTCTCGTGAAGGCGCACGCCATCTTCCAGCTTGATCTGCTCCAGTTGAGCGGCATTGAACTGACTCGGGTTGAAATTCTTCTGCGTGACCACCGCCGGTTCTTTGACAAAGCCATCGGCCATCGCTTTGGCCAGCGAGTAGTCATAGATCACGTTCTTAAATGGCACCGGGCCTTTGGGGGACTCCACAAACGGAGTAGCGGTGAGCTCTAACCCAAGCACTGGCTTGAGTTCGTTAATGGCCCGCACACCAGCCGACGCCCGATAGCGGTGGGATTCGTCCATAAGGAGGACGAGATCGTCGAGACCCGCCAAATACTCGAAGTAACTCTGGCCAATGTACTCAGACAGGCGCTTAATCCGTGGCGCTTTCCCGCCTCGGACTTCCGAGTTGATCTTCGAGATATTGAAGATGTTGATGTGGACCTCTTGCCCAAACCCAGGCAAGGACGTAAGTCGAGCCGCGACACCGGACTCGTAGTTGTCTCCCGTGATAATAGTCGGTGGCTCGGTCGCAAACTCAGCGATCCCGGTAAAAACATACTTCGGAGTGTTCGGAGTAAAGTCAGTAATCAGCTTGTTGTAGATGGTCAGGTTCGGCGCCAGGACAAAGAAGTGGTTGATGCCATGCGCAAGATGCAGGTAGCTGATGAAGGCCCCCATGAGCCTTGTCTTGCCGACGCCAGTGGCAAGGGCAAAACAGAGAGATGGAAACTCGCGTTCAAAGTCGGTAACGGTTGGGAATTCGCTCTTGATTGCTGCCAGCGAGGCAGCAATGTCCGCTCCCTTCTTAGGAGGCACTATCTCTGTGAGGCGGTCGAGAATTTCCAGTGAGTGCCGTTGCGGATGGCGCAGGCTTAATCGTCCAGCAATCGCGTTGACATGTCGATTCATGATTTCGCCTCTTCGCCAAGCATTTCCATTTGGCCAGGCGGAATCGGAGCTTTGGGCAAGTTCTCAATCTTCAGACTGTAATCGTCATGGCCCCATTCACAGCGGGTGAGCACGGTCTTGGGAATCTTCTTAATCGTAAGATTGGGATATTTATCGGGCTTGCCTCGGAAAGCAGGACATAGCACGAGGAGCGACCGCTCTTCGCCAACTTCATCGCTCAATGCCTGCAACTGATCATGGCTCAGGTTCTGAGTCGTGACGTAGATGAAATCCCGCTCAGTGGAATGTCCCTGCTGCCAATAGATGGCATCACTTGGCGCGTAGATGAAACCTTCCAGCTTACAAACCGCCTGAGCCAGCATGGCCGGATTGTAGGCTTTGTTGACAACCCAGTTACCCCACTTGTCTTTCTCAAGTAACGATGGTGCCAGATGGTAGTATCGGAATCCGCCACCGCCGTTCCACCCAACAGCCTCGGTAATACCGCCCTTGTCCTCACCATCAATGACCTTCTTGATCCGAGGAATAATGTGCGTCTGGCAGTGCTCGCCTAATTCAACCATAATCCAGCGCCGCCCCATCTTATGAGCCACCGCGCCCGTGGTGCCGGAGCCGGCGAAAGAGTCGAGAACCAAATCTTCTGGATCAGTCGCCAATGTTAAAATTCGGCGGAGTAGTTTTTCAGGCTTCGGAGTTTGAAACACATCTGATTTGTCGCCGAACATTGCTTTTAGATCAATGCTTGCTTCCTTGTTGCTTCCTGTCTCCTCATGTGTCCACCAGGTGTTTGCCGTGAGGCCGTCTTCCATTTCTGAGAGAAACTTTTTCAGCATGGGACGCCCTTCACCACTACGTCCAAAAGTAATTCGTTTGTCTGCAAGCCAAGTTAGATATTGAGCTTCATTGCACCGCCAATAGCGTCCCTTTGGCGGGAAAAACTCCTGACCTGTTGGGCCTTTTATGGCGAATTGGCCAGCTGAATAAAATTTCCCAGCTGATAAATTCTCAGCTTTCCAGGAACCTCGCGGATCATTGTCAGAATTGCTGAACTTTTGGATTTGCTCCTGTGTGCGTGGGAGCTTTCTTACAGTGAAGGTATCGATCTCCTTTGCGTAGACCAGGACATGATCATGCGTATTAGACAAATGCTTGGCGGTTTGGTTGGAAGTGTAGGCTTTTTGCCAAACGATATTCGCAACAAAGTTTCTCCTACCAAAGACTTCATCACATAGCACACGAAGGTAGTGGCACTCGTTGTCGTCGATCGTCATCCAAATTGAACCATCGCTTCTTAACAGATTGCGCAAAAGATCTAGTCGGTCATACATCAACGAAAGCCAAATAGAGTGCTCCAAACCATCGTCATAATGCTCGAATGCGCTGCCCGTGTTATAGGGCGGATCGATGTAAATGCACTTGACCTTGCCGGTGAACTCCTGTTCAAGGGCCTTCAAGGCAAGGAGGTTGTCGCCGAAGATGAGCCGGTTGTCGAATAGGTCGTGATCGGTGACCCGATGCGACGCGTGGTAGGACTTCTCGCGGTCCTCCAGCAGGATGCGCGGCTCCAGCTTCGGCCGGTTCTCTTTCCCAATCCAGGTGAGTTCGAGTTTTGGTTTTCTTGTCATTGTCTAATGAGACCAATCACGTGCGTGTTCTCACTCGAACACGTTCTCTCTGGCGAACCTGGAGCATGGTATTAATTTGAGTATAAAGGCGGGCTTCCTGGTTCTCTCGGTCGCTCATTCGGATAGCCAATGCATACCGCTCATCGATAGAGTTGTCCCCTACCCAGCCATAATCGTTACGTGTCACTACTACAAAAAGCTGCCCAGACAGTCTTTTCCTAAGTGTCCACGTCGCCGATTGGACAGTGCCTTTTGAACGGATACTCGCCCCATACGCCCACTTATTGCTTCCCCATTCGCTCATCCGCTCATATTCATCTCGGGATGTGGCTCGATTGAACATTTTGACGACCGCAGCAAGCGATTCTGCCTTGACCACTCTAAAATCCATTCGGACAGCCTTATAATCCACTCGCGTCGTTTTCACTGGAGGGCAGTATGCGAGGGCAACAGTCAATTGGCGCCGCCTTGATCGCGGCGTCCCGTTTAGAAAGCCATCGGGTATTGGCAATTCATAGAAATGATGACGCTTGTCAGCAAGAGCCTCCTCGGCAATCAGAATTAATTCCTCCTCCGTGGAACGGTAAAGACTTGAGGGATTGACCATGCCATAGCCAACAGTTCGGCTCAGGCGCTCCTCATCTTTATCGAAAAGCACCGCGGAGGCCGGAGGAATCTTGGCGTTGGCGACCAGCACTGCCCTGACTAAATTTATGCTACTGTTGGCCGGCAATTCTCCAAGTGTTCGAGCAGCTAGATGCGCGACATGGGGTGCTGCGTAGCTAGTACCGCTAGCATCGGAAAGCAATCGGCCATCGGTCAGAAATGCTCTTGATGTCGATAGCTCCCCCAACCGCTGAGTTACACGATGCCCCGTTACCAAATGCAATGCCCAGTTCCCTCCATAGCTCACAAGATCGGGCTTGATTGCACCTTTGGCGGATGCTCCACACCGGGTAAATGGAGATGGTTGATCTCGTTGAGCGATAGGACGCTCTCGTGGGTCATGTGGCCAACGCGATGAATTTGCCGTCTGATCCCAGCGGGCTATACTTCCGACGGTTAACGCATTCAGGGCAGGAGCCGGATCAATTAGAGAAGCATCATCTCTGAGTAGATATTCCGGGTACTCGGAGCGTAGCCAATCTGAAGGAACATCGTTAAAGTTGCCGGTTGGAATCACAAACAGAACATCTAATTCGCGAGAGAGTCGATCCAGTGTGTAGGCCAACCACTTCACACGACCACCGGTATAAGGTTTATTTACATCACCATAGGAGAGATTGAAAATGCGGCAGCGGTACTGCTCATGAAAATAGCGAACCGCTTCTTCCACTAGATTTTCGATCAAGCGTGGATTGCCTTCTGCCTGAGCATCTAGAATGCGACCAGAAAGAAGTCGTAGCTGTGGTTCAAACGACCGCGATTCGAAACATTCCTCAACATCACCATAGAGAGCAATTCCGGCAACATGTGTACCGTGGCCTTGATCATCATCGGCAGAACGATCCGGAGGCAGAAAGCCTTGTGCATCTGCCATTGCCATTCTGATCATTGGGTGCCCCGATGCAACTCCACTATCTAGAACAGCAATGAATGGTGCGTTTGCAGGCGGGGCAGGGATATTCCCCACTTGTTGGATATCGAACTGTAGCGCCTCAATCTCTAACTGAAATCTTGGAGGCAGATCAACCGTGCGGACGTCTCGATGGTGCAACAAGCGCAACGCTTGTTCCTGGCTTGCTCGAACTCGATACAACACAAGGCTATCGACATTGATACTATCTAGATTTTCTATGCCCTCCTGACCCAACCAAAAATTAAAGTGATTGATCATTTCCCTTCTAGAGGTGTTTGTGCGAATGGGCCATAGCTCGACATCAAGCATGAAATTGTCTCTTGCTGGCAATCCTTCATGCTGAAGCGCCCAGCCCTTACGATCTTCTTCAGTCCAATTCTCAAAAGCCTGAAGTGCAAAAAATATTTCCTTTCGCGTTATCTGGCGGCCTCGCTCCAGTGTCGCAAGTCGTGCTTCAAAGGTCTCCAATGCTTCAATATTCGCGAATGCCAACGCATAGCCACCGTCCTCTTGACTGATAACCTCAACCCCATTGATCCTTTCAAGTTGATCTGGAGCAAAACTCCCAATTTGGAGTTTGAACAATAATCGATCGTCAAATCCACCAAGGCTCTGAGTGGCAGATTCACGGGCACGCTCAAGGCTTGCGTGGAGTCGGCGTGCATGTGCGGGAATGTTTTCTGGTGGTCGCGTGATAACGCGTCCGACTGGGCGTTTCTCATTAACCGGCTGTTCTCGATCAATCTTCAGATGCGGATAAGCGGGCATTCTTGCTCTTCCCCATCTTCAGCCGTGTATCTCTTGGGATTTCGCGTTCGTGTGCTCGTTTAAGATGTCCGATCGATAGAAACTCTTGGCCTTTAAGAATCATCTCTTTAATGGCTCTGCGCAAAATACGTTCAATGTCGGCATGGGATCTGCCCTTAAATAGAGTCAGTACTTTCTTGTCGTTTGCTTCAAAATCGCGACGGACTCCACGTGATTTCAGCCCAAGAAGCTCGACAGTCTCCTTTCCACTTGGCGGTGGAAATACAACAACCTCTTCAAATCGTCGCCAAATAGCCGAATCCAGAATTCCTTCGTGATTCGTTGCAGCAATGATTAAACTCTTGCCTTGGTAAGCATCAAGCATTTGAAGCACGGCATTAACCACACGCTTGAGTTCGCCATGCTCACTAGCATCGGCACGCTCTTTCCCCAAAGCGTCAAATTCATCAAACAGTGCAACCGTTGAGATGCTTTCAATAAAATCAAAGACTTTTCGTAGGTTAGCAGCGGTTTCTCCCAGGTAGGAGGACACCACGCTGTCCAGTCGAATGAGTGCTAATGGGCGGTCCAGTTCCGTAGCAATTACTTCAGCAGTAACGGTCTTTCCACAGCCGGGAGGCCCACAGAAGAGTAAGCGGTCGGAAGGGCGCATGCCATAACTTCTTAAAACATCTCCCCGGTTATGCTGCTCCAATACATCTTCCACAACCTGTTTTGCCTCTGGCGTAAGCACCACTTCATCCATTCGGCGCGCGGGCTCCCGTACAATTAGCAAAGGCAGCCCGCGCTCTTGATCGATGGGGATGTGCTCCTTTAAGCCATGTCGTAATGGCTGAGGCTGAAAGGTATCTCCATAAAGGATGCGCTCAAGGTCATTCGCAAGGAGATGATGCTGTTTTTCACGCTCTTCCTGAATAATGGCTTCAGATGCCTGACGAAAAGCAGCGGTATCTCCATTAGCCCCTGCCTTTATCAACTGCCTTAATATCTTGCCACTAGCCATGAGAGGACTCTCCGATAAGTATGGAGGCGTAGTTTACTACCTCTCAAAGAACCGTGGTAGAGAAAGTTGACCGTCCCTTGCGGTGAGTTCGTCTTTCCCTGTGTTCACCCAGGGTTCTCACTGTACCTGCCTTCGAACTGAAAAATAACCGCTGCGAACTCACCTTTTGTTCTAGCCTTCCCTCAATCTCGTTGACCGGGTGCTCGACCTCGCGTGCACCTTGAAGCGAGCCGGTTGTCGCATAGGTCATGGCCAGTCAGCCGATGCGGGGCATTGTAAGACTTCTCGTGGTCCTCCAGTAGGATGCTCGGCTCCAGCTTCGGCCGGTTCTCCTACCCAAACCAGGTGAGTTCGAGCTTAGTCTTTGCCATTCGCTTTGCCTATTCCGTCGCGCTGAGTGCCTGTCCAAGCGTCTGCAACCATAGTCGCACTTCATTGTCTGGATCAATCTGAGTGAGATATTGAGGTGTCATTTTAAGGGTAAAGTGACCGCACAGTCGCCGTTTGGCATTCGAAACCTTTTTCCCCAACTTTTCTTGATTGGCCTGGAGATCAGCCCACGTCTGAGTTGTGTCGCTCGCTTCGTGTAGGGCTTTGGCTAAAAGTACAGGCACATCCTCAAACGCGTGACCGGCACCAGAATACGAAGGGCACTCTGCCTTAATCACATCTGGATGGATGTAATTCTCAATTTCTCTTTTCTTTGTTATCCAGGCGGTGCAGTTACTCCGCTGGCTTAGCTGTGTCGCGATTGGTTGATATTTGGGGGAGGCTGGCGGTTCCGTATCTCTATCCATCAGGTAAAACTCAGGCCTGTTGAAGCCCTTAAGTCTGGATACCCAGAGGTCGAGGTTACTTCCTCCCAATGGTACAAAGACCAACCTTCCATCTTCCTCCGCTTCTTCCAAATCAGGCACTGATTCGCCTGCCTGATTGAGGATTCGAGATATTTCTTTAAGAAACGTGATGTCATGCCTGCCTTCAACACCCCAAAATGCCTTAATACCGTGATCAGGTAAAACTCCAAGTGACGCAGTAATCTCGGTAAGGGTCCCCTCATCATGCCCACTGTGGATATCAGGCCAGCCATTTCTCTGCGTCACAAAACGAAGGGAACTCTGGGGAAAGCTCCGAGCTAAGACTGGGGTATGCGTGGTCAAGATCACTTGGCAACCGTCATTACTTGCTAGATCTTGAATTGCATCGACAAGCAGTCTCTGGTTGTGTGGATGCTGACTTGTTTCAGGCTCTTCTATGGCATAGATGATATTGCTGGCTTTGCCCTCCGCATCCTTTTCTGCCTGTGCGCGAAAGAAATTTAGGAGTACAAGCCTGCGAGTGCCACTGCCACGTTTATTGATCGGAATGTCGTTGTCTCCGGTTAGGCTGACCGAAAAGAGGCTATCCCAATTCTTGTTTGTGACCCTGGGGGTTAATTCCCTTGCCAATTCAGGGTTCATCTCGGCAATCTTTTCAACCGTCTTGTTGGCTATGCTTTGCACTTCCTGCTTGACGCGCTGCGCAATGATGTTGAGTGTATCCTCTTGCGATTTGATGGCTTCTTTGATGGCTAATTTCAACGGATCCTGCGCCTCAGAATCTTGGTCTGTACTTGGCCTGTCAGATTTAAATAAAGCGAAGACTGGGAAATGCTTTCTCAACTGCTCCCAGATCCTTTCTGCAGCCTCTGACTTTAACTCAATCTCAATCTGTTGACGCTCCAAATCGGCAGCATGGTTCCAGATGGCCCTTCGGAGGGAAGTATTGATGGTCTGATTCACAGTTTTCAGATCAACACTGAGGTCTTTCGCTCGCTGCTTCAACTTGGCATTGGTGAGAGTTAGCAGATCGTCATACTTGTCAGCGGTTGGATGATACGCAAGGGCATAGACAGTCGCGGCTTTTACCTTACCTGTTCCAGTGCATGTAAAAACCTTCTTCGCCACAAACCGACCGCTCTGATCCAATAGATATTCGCTCGCCAAATCTGTTGGGTATTGCTCATCAATTACAATCTGGCTGGGGAGATCATCAAACACACAGGTGATGTCTACCTTCTGATCGGTTGCATGAACACAGCGGTCGTCTTGCTCAGGCACAAGATCATTCAAGAAGATATTCATAGCATCCAGCAATGACGACTTCCCTGAGTCATTCTTGCCAATGAGCACGACGAGATCATCGAGGTCTACCGAGGTTTCTTCCTTATAGCCACGGAAATGGGACAATCTCAGCTGAACTAGGCGCACATAGACCTCTTTTGTCGTCCGGTCAGAGTGTATTCACAGTGGTGTGATATTATTTCCCGGTGGGTTCAAAGCAGGAAGCTCCAGCCCCTCTATCTCTTGAATCGTTTTTCCTGCAATCCCCTGCAAATCTCCGTACATCCCCGCTGTCGCTTGCATGACCCGATCAATCTGCTCTTCTCGCTTCGCCCATTGCTTGATGATGGCCTTCTTCTCTTTATCGAGATCCTCCTGCATGGAGGAGAACGCCTCGACAATTGCCTCGACCCGATGACGGAAGCGAGGTCCGGTCAGGTATTGATAGACCATTTCCGTTTTCGTCTGCTGCCCCTCGGACGCTTGACGGGCTGAGGCGACTTCGATGAGCGTGTGGCGGAGCGTGAGGGCGACAGGAAGTACCGTTTTGGTATGCGTGACCCAGACGTTCTCGACTAACCCGAATGTTTCTATTTCTTTGGGGAGCGATTGGCTCACGATCACGGCAATCTCTGCTTTGGCCGCCCGCTGGTCTTCGCGAAGCTTAGCCAGCCAGCCGTCGCTCCAGTTCTTGGTTCGCTTCGACTCCCAGATGATCGTCCCGCAAGGTTGTCCGTTCGGTCCGACAACATGCTGAAGGGCATCACCGCCATGCTCACCTTTGGGAACGGGCTCGATGGTATCCCGTGGAAACTTTGCCCGTAAGAGAGCTTCTAGTTCTAATTCCTGAACTTCCCCTTGAAGCTGCTGCGAACCCTGCTCGGCCTTTCGCTTCAGCTCCTCGATCTGCTTCTGCATGGAAGAGATCGTTTGCTCCGCTTCCATAACCTTGAGCTTCAGCCCTTCCTCGGCTTCTTTCTTCGCCTGTTCTCGGGTGGTCGCGAGTCCCTCTTGGACCCGCTTTTCAACTGTCAGCTCCAATTCACGCTTGGCGTCGTCGAGCTCGCGTTGTTTGCGAAGAAGATCGGCTTGCGCTTTTTGCGCCTCGGTCAATTTGACGTTCTGCTGAATGATAACTTCTTGGAGATCGGCAAGAGCCTGCGTCTTTTGGTCAATATCTGTCTGAAGAACCAGCTTCGCTTTCTTCCCTTCTTCAACCGAAATCTTGCCTCGTTCCAGCTTGAGCTTTTCTGCCACCTGATCATCGATTGTCTGCTGTGCCCTGGAAAGTGCTTCCTCCCGCTCGCGCAAAGCAGCATCGCGTTTCGCAACATCGGCATCTTTCTGAGCCAGTTGCTTCTGGTATTCGCGGCGTGTGGATTCGATCAATGGAGCTGCGAGAGACTCCGTGAGTTTGATCTCGGTCTTACAGTTGGGACAGATGATGGTTGGTTCGCTCATAGCCGTCCTCGTCCTTACCGTACCTGCCAGCGAACTGAAAATAGTTGCTGGGAGCCTACCTTTTGTTGCAACTTGCCCTCAATTTCTGAGATGAGCTGTCCGCGACGACGATCGATCTCATCTTGGGCATCAAACAACGCCCTGCGGCGCTTGCCTCGTTCGGATTCGATCGCCTTGATCTGCTTTTGACCGGCGAGCTTCTCTTCCAGAGTGAGCGCTGCCACGGCGGCTTTCCTGGCTTCCTTGATCTGCCGATCGAACTCCTTGATCTCTCGCTCTAGCCCTACCTTCAAGTCATCGGCCCAGGCGTCCAGCTTGTCGGCTTCGATCTCGAAGAATTCGGCATTGCGCTGCGAGATGTGCCGCCGAATAGTGTCCTGACGTTCTTCCGTCCGCTTACTGAGCGTTGGAGGCTCAACCACGGAGCTCTCCGGCTGCGCGACTGTGGCAGGCAGGGAGAACAGGCGCCGAACGGCTTCCTCGTCCAACACTTCGCCGCTGTCGGTCATCCCCGTTGAAATGAGATAGTCTTCAGCTTGATCCAACGCTTCTACGGTGAACAAAGAGAGGGTCAGGACTCCGGACTTGCCAATAAGCGGCTCCACCACACTGACTTTGCCATCGTGTTTGCCATATTCGAACGTCAGTTCTGCCGGATCGAGCTGGCGGTTCTTTGCCTGCTCCAGCACATGCTCTGCCAGTGGATGTGCCAAGCGATAGAGATGGGCTTCCCGGGTTCGACGAGGCAGTTCATAGAGCCCAAGCGGGATCTCTCCTTTGAAAGGACAGGCATGAAGCCGGAACGAGGTGTCCGAAAGGAAGTCGGCATGATCGCGCAGCTCAAAGCGCGTGAGTTGCATCAGGATGCGCTCATATCGATTCAAATACAGCCGTGAGCTCTCGTCGCTCACGCGCAGTTTTTCTCGCACCTCATCATCAAAGTGTTCAAATAGCAGCTGGCGGGCACGAGTCATAGCCTCGTCGATCTGGGTGCCAAGCTCACTTTGCAATTGGTCGAAGGAGGTCTTGATCTCCTGTGGGGTACGGCACCGTTGATAGATGTCGTTAATCCGCTTTTCGAAATCCACGCCGGACTCAATTGCGCCCAGCACTTCGTCGCTGGCCCCAAAGACGCCTTCAAACAACAGGAATTTCTCAGAGAGTAGCCGAAAGACGTGCTGATCGGCTTCGTTGTTCTGATTGAGGAAGTTCACCACGACGACATCGTGCTTTTGCCCGTACCGGTGGCAGCGGCCGATGCGCTGCTCGATCCGCTGGGGATTCCAGGGGAGATCATAGTTCACGACGAGCGAGCAGAATTGGAGATTAATTCCTTCTGATCCTGCTTCTGTGGCGATCATGATCTGGCCCTGCTCCTTGAAGTAATCCACGATCGCAGAGCGCAGGTCGGCTGAACGTGACCCGGTAATTCGATCTGTCCCTTGATGGCGCTGAAGCCAATCTTGGTAGATTTCCTTTGAGCGGGGGTCGTTGTTCGAGCCGTTAAAGAGAACGATGTGGTCTTTCCAGGGGCTATCGGCCAGGACTCGGAGGAGATATTCCTGGGTACGACGTGATTCAGTAAAGATGATGGCCTTTTGTGCCGCACCTAATTGTTCTGCTTTGCCAAAGGCCGTGCGCAGGGCGGTGAGGAGCGCTTGCCCCTTTGCATTATGAGTAATCGACACCGCCAGCTTGCGGAAGCTTTCGAGGTCGTCAATTTCCTGTTGGATGGCTTTGCGGTCCGCCTCAGTGAGCACTTTCGAGGCGGCTTCTTCCTCGTCCCACTCCTCCGCCAGCTCATCGAGTGTCTCAAAGTCCTCCTCCAGGGCTTCCTCAAGCGGGTTTGGCCCATCGGCGAGTCGAAGACGTTCACGGAGACGCGAGCTCATTGAGTCCAGCGCTCCGGCGATTGCAAACGAAGACGAGGCCAACAACTTGCGGAGGACGAGCGTCATCAGGGATCGCTGGCTTGATGGGAGCGCTTGCAGGTTGTCGCGACGGAGATAGTCGGACACTAAATGATAGAGCCGATCTTCATTTTCAGCCGGCGTAAAGGGCTGCATCATCGGTAAGCGCTTGGTGTAGCGCACATACGGCAAGACTTGGCGGCGAAGCGTGCGCTTGCAGAGCGGCTGCAGACGGGCTTTCAGGGTTTCGAACGTGGCTTGGTTGTGCAGGTTCGCAAACTGCTCTTTGAAGCTCTTGAGGTCGCCGAAGATGCGGTCATCCACCACACTGACCAGCCCATACAGTTCGAGCAACGAATTCTGCAGTGGCGTAGCAGTAAGGAGCAGCTTCGGTGCGTCCTTGAGGGCGTGCTTGATGGTGTTGGCAATGACATTCGTCGGCTTATACACGTTCCGTAAGCGGTGGGCTTCGTCGATCACCACGAGGTCCCAGCGTATGAGGCTGATCTCCGCAGCCTTGGTACGGGCAAACTGGTAGGAGCAGATGATGATGTCGTCGCACTCGAACGGCCGGACATGACCTTGGCGGACCGTATCGTTGTAGGGCTTCGTCTCAAGAATGGAACAGGGCAGAAAGAACTTCTCCAGAAGTTCCTGATGCCACTGCTTGCGGAGGTTGGACGGAGTAATGACCAGGATGCGCCGTTTTCGCTCCGCCCACTTCTGTGACAGCACGAGACCAGCTTCGATAGTCTTACCCAGACCAACTTCGTCTGCGAGAAGGGCGCCTTTCGAGAGAGGCGATCGGAAGGCAAATAGCGCAGCTTCGATCTGATGGGGATTGAGATCGACTTGTGCATCTACGAGCGCGCTTGCGAGCTTTTCGATGCTATCGGATGGACAACGTTTCGTGAGTTCGTGGGCGAAATACTTGGCGTGGTAGGGAGTAAGGTCCGTCAATTCAGAACCCATTGTTAAGGAATGCCTATTAGCCGCCGCAGAATACCCCTTTCCCCGTGAGAAATCACCACAGCTTAGGAGGTAAGGAATTCAAAGTTGGCGCAATTAGAGAATTATTCGGCGTCAGTGGATCAAGCCGATCTGCATGCTGATGGGCCCATATAAGCCATTGATCTGCCTGGTTTCCTTGCTGAACCGCCCCATCAGTTCAAATGCGTCAGTTCTGATAGTTTGATGAATCGATACGCACGGCTTGGCTGTATATTCTGGATATCGGTCAGGCGTCCCTCGCTTAGAAACTTCACTTCCAAGACATGATCTCTCTCCATGCTTCTACTTTTCCAGCAAGCTCCTCCTTTTTAATTAACTGAATGGTTCCTCGTAATCGCTCAAGCGGTACTTCTAAATACGGTTCAACTCGATACTCACGCGGCTGTCGTCGCATCAGGTTATTGAAGATATCAAGCATTCGGCCAGCGGCTTTGCATACAATACGATCTTCTGAATCTTCAGAGAGCTTCTTGAGAACTTGGTAAGTGACCAACTGAGCGAGGTGTTCGTGAAGGAAGGGGTCAATCTGGTTGTATATTGTGGTCAGGCGTTTCAGCCGCGATGCAGCAAATCTTCCGTTTTTAAGACCTTCCCATCTGTCCGCTTCAGTCACACCGAGATGAATAAGCGCATGTGCGTGTTCGTGGTAACGGACTACATACTCAAGATCTTCTTCTTCGCAGTCCAGTAGTCGGGCAGCCCTTTGGATGTTCTCTGAAAATAGCTTGATCGACCGGTTGGCTGAATTATATGTGCCTAAGAAGATGTCTATTGTAAATAATTCGTCGGCTTCTGAGAGTATCGGCGGTGACGGAGGATCATCAGCCGAGGGCCCCATTATGTCTTTGAGATAACATGGGTAACCCATCACATCTCTAATGATAACGTCTGGAGTCAGCTTATTGTGGAGCTGCTTTAAGATATCGAGTCCTTCGATAAATTCAGTCGCGTCAAGTTTCATTCACATTTCCTTCAGAAGTTCTCACGAGGCGTTCGTAAGGACCTTCAACAGTTTCTTGGCAGAATAATTGCCAATCCGATTTACGCATCAACTCGAACTCGCAAATAGTTATCAGACGCTATAAATGATAATATCACATGAATACAGAATAATAAGATTTGACATAATCAATATTCAGCCATTATAATTGGACTCGACGGTGAGTGTTTATCAAGAGGCAACTAGCCTCTAGCTTCACCACCTCTTGAAGCCCAGCCTATCGGGGCTTCACCTCCTTCAGCTTTAGCCACACCGTACGCGGGTGGCTGAACGTGAAGGTGGCGCCTAACACGCCATTCACGCTGAGCGCGGATCCTCGTGCTCGGAAACGTGGTGGTGTGTCGTGAAAACCTTTCCAACATCCTTCGCACTGTCCCTGCCGGTTTTCCCGTACTTTCTGCTCGTCTTATCGATTTGCCGTGTTGTGCAACCTCTTGCCCTTCAGAGCTATGAGGTTCGCCATAACCAAGGCCGAGCATTGGTCGGCGAAGAGCTGCTCGTTGGCTTCATGTGCAAGGACCTCCGCTTGTTTTCTATGCCCCACCCGGGAAAGGCTCAGCACTCAATTTATTTCACCAAAGTCAACCGGCATCGCAAAAAGGAAAGGGAAAATCTATGAAGCCACAAATGAAAATGATTCCTCTTGCCTCGCTCAAAATTCACCCCAGCAACCTGCTGACGGATCTGGACATGAAGATGATCGAACAACTGACAGAAAGCATGCGACGAGAGGGCTTTCGTCTGAACCATCCTCTCTTAGTCACACGTGATTACTCCATTCTTGACGGGAAACACCGGTATTTCGCTGCGGTAAAGGCTGGGATTAAGGACGTTCCCATTGTGATTGATGAAGCAACCACCGATGTCGAGGCAATGACCGCCACCACTATCGACAACACGTTCGTCAACACTCTCACTCGGAAACTGCCCAAGGGCATGCGTGTCATTCATACGGTCCGGAAGAATCTCTTAGAAGAGAAACCGATAAAAGAGCCCTGGAGCCTGGCCGGGGTCAATAAATCTGATTGGTTTGCTGCCAAACGCGTCATCGATGCAGAGATACAGAAGGCGAGCCAAACCCGAAAGGGCCTCCCGATCGAACTCCTTGATGACATGATCCGCGGCCGGGAGATCTCCGAGCAGGTTTTCGATTTGTACCACGATGAGAAGGCATGGAACAGGATTGTCAAAAGAACGGCTGCTGCATCGACTACACCGAAAGGCAACCCTAAACCAACGGAAATCAGCGATGCGATTAATGCCTTAACTCATTATGTGAAGGTGTCATCAGAACAAGACGATAGTTTGCCGGAATCACTGCAAACTAGTGTTCAATCAGGCCTGGCCAAGATCAAGAAGCTCAGTCGCCCGGATACCGCCCGGCAGGCATTGGTTCTCGCCTGCGAGGTGACGTTGTCCTTACTGGCCAACAACAAAGATTTCAGCGATCGGCTTTTTTAACGGTCTTGAATGGGCACGATATGAAGTTCTTTTCTATAAAACCTGGATCAACTCCAATAATAGTGGGCAAGGATTGCTTCACCCTGCCCGCGGATCAACTGGCTCGTATCCGTGAAAGACTGCGTGCTTTCCACATGCTTTTGATTCGCTTGCCTCTCATTGCACGAGAGAGCCCAGGAAAAGAGCCGCTCGAACTTCTGAGCAATCATGTGTCCTTTTCTTTCATGCACGATTACCCGGAGACAGATGTGCCGTTAATCGTGCTGACAGAAGAAGATCTATCCGGAGATCAAGCGGGGAAACTCTCCCAATTGGATCGGACAATCGCAAAAGCGTTATGTCAGATGATTTCAACAGCCAATCAGGCATCGCGTCCCATCGTTATGAGGGACAAGCGAGTGGATGCAAAGCAAACATGCCCTTTGTGTTACCCGGAGAACAAGTACGCTGTGCTCAGAGTACCCAAAAATTATGCTTCGCTTCTGGCAGAGAAACGAGGCGGATATGTTTCATGTAAAGAGTGTGGAATCCGTGTTTTGTTATCCGCGGAAGAACTCGCATCCTTTAAATTGCGCACGCTTCAGACCAAGGAGTTTGTTCGAGCAGGATACGGATCAGATGGCAAGTTGGAAAACTGTCCTAAGTGTCTGGCAACCGGTATAAGCCGTGGTCTTATCCTACTAAGAATTGCCAAGGGTCAAGTAGTCGCGAGAATGTGCCGAAACTGGATGACAGTTCAGCAAGAGTGTGAATTTAACCAGGTGCGTCAAGGTGACACATGGGTGACTACGTTCTAAGCCCTGATGTTATCCGGTTTCTTGGCAGGGCGGCTACGCCGGCAACTGCAATCCTTCACTACGAGGATTGCCTGCCTCTCCGTATCATTCTTTCCCACTTACCACAGCACATTACCGGTTGCTCATTGGACGATGTAATTCAATGGACTAATGCATTCTTCTCGATTCTGGATGCCCCAGAGGATCTGCGCGGCATCCTGCACGCTGAACCAGTGTTGCATTACTGGACTCCTCTCCTCATCAAGGAGGAGGAGACATCTCTCAAGGATATGGTCCTAGCTATCCTAAGCAAGGTATTTAAGGGTCTACGGCAGTATGCCGAGATCGAATTAGACAAGGGGGTGTTCGATTGGCGCCCTCACATGGAGAGCGCACCTTTGTTTGCCTTTCACGTGGGTGCCTTCCACGCGACCGGCAAAAATGCAACGCCTTGCCAATTGTATGAAATGTGGGGCAGAAAGCTTCACGAAGGGCTTCGCGAGGTTCAGAAAACTACGTCAGAAATTGAGACGCTACGTAGGTATACAACAAGCGCGCGGCTGTTCTTCGTCCACTTTCCCCATGGTCAGATTCGGATTGAACCTTCTTCGCTAATCACACCAGACTATTTTGAAGAACACCTTGAACACTTCCGTAACGGTTATATCGCTGCTCCTCACAGGAGAGGACTGATACGGGCTCTGCCGTTGATAGCGAATGACCATTGTCAACGTCTATGGCGACTTTTCTATAAACTGAAGGTGAGCCATAGACGGTATCCTGATGTTACACCATCGTCAGAGGAGACATCGACCCTCATCGACGATTCACCCACATCGACGCTGGCATCACAAAATTTAGGAGCTGAGATACTCCCAATTAGAACAGTAGCTATATCGAGTCCACTGGACGCCGATGTGACGCCGAGTGCTGATGCCGCAGATGGTAGGAAGGAAGATCCTGACGAGACGGTCATCGAATTGATATCTTCCACTGAAGAACATCCGCTTCTCCGTCGGCCTCCTCACCTCCCACACAATTATGTGTCCCGCTACATTCTGCACCAATATGAATTCTGGTGGGACTCCAAATGCCTAAGCCTTGAGGCGATTGTGGATCTCTACAAGACGGTTGAAGAATTGCGAGCATTGGACATTTCCAAATTTGGGGCGCCAATTCTCGCTTTGCTTACACCACTGTTCTCCGGTCGTGATGCTCGTGACCTTGAGGAAGCCCTGATCGCCCATTACCCCACAAGCTCTGAGACAGAAGCTGGCCTTTCACATGCAAATCTCTTTCTTGACATAGATAAGGCATGGTTCTTTTTCCATCAGAGTAAGCTACGTTCTTCTTTTCAGCAGCCGGAAGCAAGCGGATGGCTTGCATCCACAGCATGGGTTCCATTTCCTATCCCGAAACCTCTGCTGAACCTATGGAGAGCCTATTTGCGCTGGCACAATGATGTTGGTCATAGTAACCCTGGATCTCACGTTCTCCAATATGTTGATAAAACCGGCCAGATAAGACCACTCAAGGGCGAGGAAGTTCCAGACCTGCTCAAGGAAGCCGGGCTAGATGCATCTCGGATTCCGAGATTGTTCGACATTTCACGGGGATTTCGCGGATGGCTTGTTCATGCTTTTGGTTTGAACGATGTGTCTGCCAATTTTATTAGCGGACAGCTAACAAGGGTGGGACCGAAACCTCGCTATACCCATCTAGTCATTAGCCACTTCCATGTCGAGTACCAACAGTGTTGCAAGGGGCTGCACGATCTTGTGCGCTCTTTTCTTCCTTCATCTGGATGGTGGAGCGATTGTGTTGACGTGGCCGATCACCGCCCGGATTTAGGCGGGATATATGGAGTTGGCTCTCCACTGGTATTAGGAGAGTCCCTACTGGGGGATGAGATTCAATCCATTGGCAATGAGATTATAAGGACCTCATCGCCTCAGAGACCAGAGGAGATCGTCGCGCATCACAATGCATATGTAACTTACGCCGCGCTCGCGTTAGGCATTCTGGGAGTCCGTCCGCGGAATGATTTAGGTCTATCATGTGCCGCCTTTGTCGCTGATGTCGACTACATTCCCATCGTCGACAAACTGAGCGCACTGTACATAGAAGACCGATTGCTCGGCCTTCCTCCTACCGTTAAGCATATTCTTCATCAGCTGGCTACTGGAAGAATGCGCCTCATGCGGATTTTGGAGATGTACTTTGGACGACCTGCGGCTAAGGCGACGTCGAGTGACGCATTGTTAGTAAGCTTGTGTGATAACGGGACTTTGACCGCTCTCAATTTGTCTCGGCAGAGAGACCATCTCGCATCTTTTGGTTCAGACCACTTGGGGCAGGCCCCTCTGAATGTGGGAAGGCACTACAACAGAAGTGCCAAAGTTCCCGTTTGTGCTGAGGACATTATCGATTGCCATATCGGCCATCAACGCGCCGGACGAGAACCATTCTGCTCTTTCGGAAGTGCTTTTATCGGACAGGCGCTAAATCTCTTGACAGATCAGCACGAAGAGATGGTTGCTCGTCTGCGCTTCAAGAGACTCCTGTATCTTCCAAACACGAAATGAATCCCCGAAATCTTGACCAGCTCGACAGCATAATTGAGGTCTATGCCAGACAACTGGATTGTCAGGGCAAACGTTCACTCGGAACTGTTCGAAGTGTCTGGTCTTGTCTAAGGGAGAAGCTGGAACAATGCGTGATTGATCGCGCGGGCCGATATATCCTTTCAGATGAACAGCTGACGGATCTCGTCAAGGCATTCGATCAGCGGTATTCCTCAAGAGCACATCAATGGCTGGCAAAGCACACCCTTAATCTCATTTTATTCAAGCTCGAGAAGGAGGAGGTGATCGAGACAAAATATGTGAAGGTGCCGCATCAAGTGCCTCGTACCTTGGTCGCAACTCTCGATGGAATCACACCAACCATGCTGGCTGGTGCCCGCCATATACGCCGTTTTCTTAAAAACAACCGGACGCTTGAACCTCCCGGCGACTGGCGTTGGGGGATAGAAGTATGGAAATGCCTGTTGTTTTATACATCGGTCGTTCTCGACAGTTTTATACTATTGCCCAGTCTCACCCAGCGGTTGTTTAGTCTTCAGCGGGAAGATCTAAAAGAACGTGATTGGATCCTACTGCCTCAGCGTGGCCGACGCGAGGAGGTCGATCAAGGCCTCCGCACTCTAATACGATTCTCCCTCACTCCCTCTACGACGCAACACCTGAAGAATCTTCTACGGGTAGTAAAGCTCCCGAAAACAAGAGAGAGAAACACTCGCAGACGACTTTTCCCCGACGACTGGCGTACGAGGAAGTGGCGCAATCGCATTCTGCGACCGGCGTGGGAGGAGTTCATGACTCAGCTGATGAGAAATACACCATTTCAGGCTGCTGAGATTTCAATGGATTCACTGGTTCATGTGGGAACCGTGCTGGCGTTGACAGAGAATCTTCCTCCATTCGCCGTCGCGGTGCACACCGCCCAAACACTGGTCTCACCCATGACCGAGGCGAGTTTCAACCGTCTATTCCTCCTCAAGGACTGGCAGGGCATAGAAAATCCAAGGTCGCAACGGCCGCGGGTAAACCCCCGGCAACTAGCCTCCTCATACGGCTCGGATGGGGAACTGTTTCAGCAAATCGAGTTGGCACGCCAGGGGCTTCATCGAGAGGAGCCAGACGCGAGGAACATCCGAAGAGAAATGGCCTGTCACATCGGTCAGCTGGTTGGGGTGACCGAGAGGGAACTGGCCACCCGCCCGGGAGATTTCACTTCGCTGGGATACAATACTCGATGTTACGGTCTTTGGTTGATACATCTGCTGATGGGAAAAGATGACAATGGGACTGTTTCAACGCGTGCTTCCGCCATAGCCGCAGGGTTCTTCCCGTATTGTGCGGAGATGCCTTTTCATAGCTGGGACAAGGCAGACTGGGTATCCAATGTGGCCGGGGCCATGGAGGAGCATGCGACATCGCATGCTAAAGCCAGTTTCTGTAGGTTGGATGATTTCCTCGTAGAGGTGGGATTGGCGCCAAAGCTGGACATCCCATGGCAGGCGAAAGCCCTTACCAAACCGCTGGCTCAACAACCCGTGCCACTCGTAGGTCCAGAGGAGTTTGATGCAGCTCTGTCAGCAACCTGCTCAAGTGTCATACCTGTCGAAATACGGCGACTACTCAGGGTTAAGATGATCCTGGGTTTCTCTCTCGGACTCCGCTCCATGGAAGCAACGAATATGAAGCTGAAGCAATTTGTAGTGTATCCGGAGCCCGTGATTGAAATCAGAGTCACTAAGACAGCTGCCGGGATTCGGAACCTTCATCTATCCAAACTCATGCCCGTTCATCACTTGAAGGAAGTTCGAGAGTTTTATGAGCACCGCCTCCGCGAAACATGCGGCAATTTGGAAGCCCCCCTTCTTGCCACGCCGACACATCCTGAGCCTTATGACAGCAGTTATTTAGCCTCGCTTGCAGGGCTAGTACTTCGGGAAGTCATCGCTGAACCGTTCTGTTTCCATCACTTGAGGCATTCATTTGCCAGCTGGTTCCTCTTGCGTTGGCTCAAGGCTGTCAAACCATGTGTATTTGATGGGGTGAAGATTCCCCTATTTGAACATAAGATATTTCACGAACCCCTACTGAGCGGCCTCCGACAACTTTTGTTCGGCTTACGGGAACCAAAGATCGGGGAAGTTGCCTTCTCTCATGGGTTGGTCGCTCTATGCCGGCTGCTGGGGCATAGCAGCCCAGCAACTACCCTTTCCTCATACTGCCATACGGTCGACGTCCTCTCTAGTCTGATTTTAAGGAAAGGGATTATCTAGTCATACTGCATACGAATTCCGGCCTGCAACCGCGCACGTAGTTTCGCCTGTATTTGTGTGTAAAGCATTACTTCAGAATTTTCACGGTCGCGTATGACCATTCACGACTGTCGCTATCCGGCCACTTTGCGACAGTCGCTAAGGCAATCTCCGCGCCGGAAAGCTGCCGTTCATGAGAGATTGTGCTGGCTTAGCGGTAAGCCAGCCTGGATTGGATATGAGTCTGCTGGGGGAGGGTCGTAGAACAGTTACCTAACACAGGTGTCGGTGTCCACAAAACCTGCCCACATGTCTTCCCGCAAGTTCTCGAACTCATGTGACCAAGAACTCGACTTCCACCGTCCAGAAATCAGATAATTGATGGACTGATCCTGAACCTCGGTACATGCGGGTTAGGAGGTTCCTCCGATCTACACTCCGACATCCTAGGCCCACAAGGAGCCACGACTTAGGATAGTGAGCTCGCGGATGAAGAGGACGCTTAATCCTGTTCGAGCACCTGAATGATTGGGCATCCCTCTACAGGTTGTTTCCTGTCGCACTGCTGAACCAGACCGGCTAACGCTTTCCGCATCGCCGCGAGGCCCGTCAGTTTCTGGTCAATCAATCGCATCTTGTGGGCAGCCAGGGTCCGAGTCTTCGCACAGGCACGGGCTTCCTCCAGCTGTAGCAGTTCGGCGATTTCCTCCAACGTGAACCCAAGCGCCTGCGCCCGCTTAATGAAGCGGATGTGTTTCACGCTGTCCGCCGGATACCGCCGATAGCCCATGTGCGGCTTGTCCGGCTCGGCCAGGAGCCCTCGTCTCTGGTAATAACGGATCGTCTCGACATTCACCCCAGCCAGCTTCGCCACTCGGCCTATCGTTAATTCTGAAGCCATGAAGATTTCCCTTGATTCCGTACCGTAGTACGGAGTTTAGACTGGAATCAATGGGCAAGAGTTGGAGATACAGGCCGTGGCTTCATAGAGTGGAAAGGGACCGCTGAGTTGGATCGTGCTGGCCGCCATGGCCCAGTGGTCTGCTGTGTCCGGCCGCCTGTACTGCGGGCTCTGAAAGAAAATAGGTGGAGCAGAGACATATAGATATGTTGTTCAGGTCGGAGCAAGAGAACCCTTGGTCTAAAGCGAAAAATGGTCGCGGCGCCTTGGGTATCGGCGGCCTCGCGGCGGTCCTCGCCTCGATCTGCTGTCTCGGCCCGCTCGTGTTGGTGACGATTGGCGTCAGCGGCGCGTGGATCAGCAATCTGACGGTGCTCGAACCGTATCGTCCGATCTTAATCGGCGCAGCACTCGTGGCGCTCTTCTTCGCCTACTGGCGCATCTTCCGGCCCTCCGAAGCCTGCAAGCCGGGGGCGGTCTGTGCCGTGCCGCAAGTCAAGACGGCGTACAAGCTCATCTTTGGGATCGTGGCCGCACTGACGGGGATCGCGCTGGCGTTCCCCTACATTCTTCCGCTGTTGTACTGAAAGGAACACGCCATGAAAAAGCGCATCACTGTATTGGCCCTCTTGGCCGCCTTGAGCGCGCCCGCCTGGGCCGCCACGCAAACGGTTACCCTGTCGGTGCTCGGCATGAAATGCGCGACCTGCTCGATTACGCTGAAGAAAGCGCTGAACAAGGTCGAAGGCGTCGAGAACATCGAGGTCAACTTGGAGAAGAAGGAAGCCCTGGTCACCTTCGATGACGCCAAGACCACGGTCGAGGCGCTGCTGGACGCTACCAAGAACGCGGGCTACCCCTCTACCGTTCATCCCTAACAGATGCAATGGACGCGAAAACCAATAGTCACGAGACGCCATCATGGTTGGGCCGCACGCTCCTGGCGGTCGGCATCAGCGGCGCCGCGTTTGCCGCACTCTGCTGCGTGGCGCCGTTTCTTGTCGCCGGTCTGGTCACCGCGCTTGGCCTCGGATTCATTCTCAATGATGCCCTATTGATCGGTCTTCTTGTGGTGTTCATCGGCGTGGCCGCGCTGGGCTACTACGTCGTGCGGCGCCAGACGTGCGTGTGACCTGAGGAACATTCCCGGACAACCAACCCAGGAGGGAAAATCATGGCGAAGACATTTGACCTAGTAATTCTCGGATCCGGCTCGACGGCGTTTGCGGCGGCGCTTCGCGCGGCAGAACGCGGAAAAACGGCAGCCATGACCGAGGTGCGAACGCTCGGTGGCACGTGTGTCAATCGTGGCTGCTTGCCCTCAAAGAACCTCATCGAAGCCGCAAAAATCCTCTACGAGTCGAAGCATCCGCGCTACCCAGGGCTCTCTCCTGCCTCGATGGGCCTGGACTTCCGCGCTCTGATCGAGCAGAAGGATGCCGTGATTGAAGACTACCGGGGAAAGAAGTATGAGAGCATTATCTCCAATTCTGAACGCATCCGCGTTTTTGAAGGAGCCGCTCGCTTCAGCGGCCCCAACGAGGTGACCGTGAACGGGCAGGTGCTCTCAGCGCCTCGGTTCCTTGTCGCGACGGGAAGCGCGCCCACCGTGCCAGAGGTTCCCGGGCTTCGTGACACGCCGTATCTCACCAGCGACCTGCTCACCAGTCACGAAGACATCGAGCTCACAGAGCTTCCGGCGTCGCTCATCATACTCGGTGGCGGTTACATCGCGCTGGAGCTGGGCCAGATGTTTTCGCGCTTCGGCACCCGCGTCACGATTCTGGCACGCGGAGAGCGAATTCTTTCGGCCTACGAGCCGGAGATTGCACAATCAGTGGCAGACGTATTTCGTGAGGAGGGCATTGCCATCCAGACGAACACCACGGTGAGCCGGGTGCAGGGCGATGAACGCCAAGTCGTCGTCACGCTCCAGGTGGACGGGCGTCAGAAGGAACTGAAAGCGGCGAAGCTCCTTGTGGCCACGGGGCGCACACCGAATACAGAACACCTGGGGCTTGACCTTCCAGGAGTCGATCTGGATGAACGTGGTTTCGTGAAGGTCAATGAGGAGCTTCGCACCTCTGCCGAGCACGTGTATGCCGCCGGAGATGTCATTGGTTCCAACACAGGAAGCCAGATGGCGACTCCTGTGGGGGCGCAGGACGGTGGGATTGCCGCCGAGAATGCGCTCAACGGCAAAGGGGGCCATAAGGTAAACCACGCCGTGATTCCGCGAGCGATTTTTACCGACCCGCAGATGGGCGTCGTCGGACTGTCGGACGAGGAGGCCAATGCGCGCGGGTACGCGTGCGATTGTCGGGTTATTCCTATGTCTCTCGTTCCCAGAGCTGGGGCGGTCCGGGAGACCAGAGGGGTTCTGAAGATGGTGGCGGACCGGACAACGAAGAAGGTGCTGGGGGTGTCAATGCACGGAATGAACGCGGCAGAGGTGATTCATGAGGCGGCAATGGGGCTTCATTTTGGTGCGAGTATCGACGACTTCGCCCACATGCTGCACGTCTATCCAACCATGTCCGAGGCGCTTAAAATCGCCGCGTTGTCGTACACAAAAGACGTGTCGAAAATGAGCTGCTGTGCAGACTAGCGTCACGCCGATATGAGCTAACAAGCCTAGAGGGTCAGAAAAAGTCGTCGGCTCTGGTTAAGCACTGTCTCAGTATGGGGCCATACGTCACCCCGATTACAGTTGCGGACCAGTGGCGGCTACTACCGCGCTTCCCTTAAAGTACATGGGTTAGAAATTCATTGGATTGAAAAATTTACTGCTCTAGTAGGCCTCCTTTCACTTACGCGACCCAATACTTTGCTCTCACCAGAGCTGCCAGAAACGCCGACAGCACTGCTCCGAACACAGTGATCGTGAGACCCATGTCGCCAATCGGCAGAGCGACCGCAGTCAATCGACTTTATTGAGACCAAACATTTGTGAAACAGATTTCTATGTCAACGACCGTTCACCATCGTGTGGATCTTGACGGATGAAAGCACGGACAATGCCACGGTGTCTGTCCTCCCGCCTCCTCGGAAGACCATGCACTATTAAGTGGCTGGTGGTTTCGGCTGCGACCGACCAACAAACACCGTAATCCCCAAATACACCCCGGACAAGCTGAACAGGAACCCAGCGACGCAGAACACCAGGAGTAAGATCTTCCGTTGGCGGTCGTGTTCCAAAAGAAACGGGATATCCCAACTATGCAGACCATGGAACAGCCATCGATACACTCTCCTGCTGTGATCCATGAGCTCCATCAGCTGGCCTGTCTTCATATCGATGTGAAGCCATGTCTGTGCCGGATTGTCTAAAACAACTCGCAAACCAGGAAGCGGCCGAGGATTGTGGGTCGTGCTATAGTAATACATGTCGCCGTAGGTGATTTCGCTCCTCTTAATTTCATGAGCTGGGAACACGGCCTTCGCCGCTTGACGAAGAGCCTGGAGACCAAATTCCAGAAACGGCGCATGCGCCGTGACCGCGCTCATCACCACTTGCTGCTCAGGATCTGAGCGGAACACATAGTAGCTCACTCCCCCAACCTTGGTAACCAGGATCTCTTTAACGGCATCACCGAGCTGGGCCTGCCGCATGGCGTCTCGTAACGGAACGGCAATATCTTCAGGCACCAACGTTCCACCCATGAAGCGTTGACGCTGGTCTACCGTTGGCTCGGGGATCGAGAACCAGCGCCCATGATCCATCGAGAACATGCCGCTCAAGAGCCACGTACAGACCACAGATCCAATAGCCACTCCAAAAAGATGATGCCATCGCTTGATCCCCGAAAAGGGGCTGCTATGGCCTTGCCGTCTCCAGTGATGAAGATGCTGAAGACCGAGCACAAACCCGGTGGCGGCAGTGACCACGCCAGCCGCAGCCAGCCACCAGACCGTCTGATCCCACGCAGCCCAATGCCGACGTAGCACCGGCACATAGAGCCAGTGGATGACAGCACCTACCGTATTCCACCTTCGCTCGAACACCGTCGTCTCCATCACCACTTCCCCCGTTTTGGAAGAGACGTATACCTCACGCCCATCCGCATCGTGCAATGGGACTTTCCACAAGGGCCGATAGGGGTCGAAACGCTGTTGGACCGTCCATTGATCGTCCTGCAGCGCCTCCGCCGCGATCTCGTCTTCGCGCGGCACACCTTGTTGTGCAATACGTAAGGCATCGCTGTACGCGACCCCAGACATGGGTTCTCCACGATCCGCCCACAGACTCGTCAGCGTACCGTCCAGAAAATAGATGACGTAGACCGGACGCCCGGCAGCCATCAGCAGACGCACCCGCTCAACCCCCTGGCTGGGTCCGACCTGACTCCAAACCGATTCCAGCGGCACACAGCAGTACTCCAACTGGAGTGGCTCAAGCCATTGGAATCGCTCCGCCTCGGTCAGGCTCGGATAGGGCACAAAGAGCAACACCGCACCCGATCCGAACCAGAGCATGACGAGCAGACCGATCCCCACTCCCAACACACGGTGGATTCCTGTCAGTCCGGCACTCACCCAACGCATCCCTGCACCCCTGTCAGAATCGCGCCATCAGGCTCAATTCAACCGTCCGTGGCGCCCCGATAATGACTTCGCTGGGATAGAAATTATCGCCCCAACTCGCATACGTTTTATCGAACAAGTTGCGCCCGCGCAGCGTGAACCACAGATTCTTGTATGGCACCGTCATCCAGGCATCGGCCGTCATATACGCATGCATCCGTATGGCATTCGCCGCATCGTTGTAGCGATCTCCCACATAGCGCAGCGCCGCGCCGAGATCGACCGGCACCGCCGTTGGAAGCCGGTAGATCGACCAGAGGTTGGCCATCGCCTGCGGCACATTGAACGGGCGATTGCCGTTCCGGGAGACCACACTGCCTCCGGACAGTTCGGCAAAGTCGTCAAATTTGGCGGATAGAAAGGTCAGATTTCCCTGTACTCGCCACGCTTCGGTGGGACGCACCCCCATGGACAGCTCGACGCCTTTAGACGACTGCCGACCGACGTTGACCGCTTCCGTCAGCGAGGTTTGCGTCAGAATGTTTTTCCGGAAGATATCAAAGTACGCAACGGTCCACTCGGCCCGTTTGTTCCAGAAGTCCCCTTTGGCGCCCACCTCCCACTGCGCCCCGGTCGCGAGTGCAAAACTTTCCTGACGTGTCACGAGGAAAATATTGCTGGCAGCCGGATCAGCCGCCGTCGCGTATTGCCCATAGAGCGTGATCTGCGGCAGCACGTCATAGACAAGGCCTGCGCGCCAGGTGGTGGGATTGAAGTTCCGCGAGAAACTGCTCGTCGTATCGAGGACGCCGGCGGTGTCGAACAACTCCCGAGTCAAATCGATACGATCATGTCGAAACCCGGCGATCAGCTTGAGCTGATCGGTCAGGCTAAGCTGATCCTCGGCAAACAGCGCGGTCGTGGTGACCATTGCCTTCTGCGTTGCTGCCGCGATCGGCCCGAACAGTCCGGCGACAGGGGCAAACGGGTCCACGCTCCCACCCGCCCCATTAAAAAAACTAGGCCTCGTGAAGTCGAGACGACTAAAGTCCAATCCCGTCACAAAACGATTCTTCAACGACGCGACGGGCTGGTTGACCTGAAACTCGAGTCGGTCGCCGATGATAGTCTGATCATGCGCCACATAGAATCGATCACGATCAATAAGCTGCGTCCCGGTGTTAAATGTGTAGGTTTCAGCATTTTGCCAATGGCGCTTCGCCGTGTAGTAATAGGCTTGGTTCCGCACTTCGATCAGATCGGTCGGCTTCCAAGTCGTTTTGAGCTTCGTCCACGTGGTCAGCGCACTCATGTCGCTGTCCTGGGTGTTGTAGTTTTGCCGCAGCATCCGCCTATCGACAGTGCGCCCATCGAGTGTGCTTACGACTCCGTTGACCCCTTGGGTGGCAAACGACGAGGGCACCAGCGGCGTGCCAAAGTAGGGCTTGCTGCGATCGAACCCGAGATCGAAGGATACTTCAACGCTGAGACGAGAGGTCACGTCATAGAGGAGGGCGCTGGTCCCATTCCAATAGGTATAGGGTGCCCGCTGCACGCCCAGAAAGTTGTCGGAGTTCTGATAACTCAGGTCCACTCGATAATGCAGCTTATCGGTCCCGAGGGTCCCTCCGCTGCCCACACCGGCCCTGGTTGTATTGAAGGTGCCATACGAGAGAAACGTCTCCGTTCCCTGTAACTCACGGACCGGTCGCTTGGTCACGAAGTTGATCGCGCCGGCAATCGCCCCTTCCCCATAGAGCACCGACGCGGGCCCCTTCAGGATCTCGATGCGATCAAGATTCCACGTGTCACGCGGGCGCGAGGTCATATTGGCCGGGCCGGTCATCAGCCCATCGTTCAGCAATCGAATCTGGTTATTCGTGAACCCCCGCATGGAAAAGTTCGCGGGGTCTCCTGGTGCGTCGCCTACCGTCACCCCCGTCGCGCCTTCGATCGCTTCGGAGATCGACCGAAATCCGCGCTCCTGAATGGTCTGTTGACCGATCACCTCAATACTGGCTGGAATCTCACGTAGCGTCAGCCCCAAGCGGCTGGACGTCATACTTAGACTGTCGAGATTGAGCGTCCCCGTCCCCTGGCGCTCGACTGGCTGTCCAATCACCGTCACTTCCTGCACTTCCACGGGATCCCCTTCACCCTCCTTGGCAAAAAGATTGAGGGGCATGAGACACAACACAATTCCTGAGGCCATGACAAGACGGCAAAGCATAGGGCTCTTCCTTTGATCACGAAAGGGGTTTCTGGAGTCTCCATGTACCCAGGTCTCCTGACTCTCGGCTCGTCCTACTCTCTGCGCCTTCCCATCCTTGCGGACAGTGGCTGAGTGCAGATTTCGTCCCCGATCACAGTTGCGGACCAGTGGCGGCTTCTACCGCGCTTCCCTTGGGGTACATGGGCTATCAATGCATTGGATTGAAAAAGTTACTGCTCTAGTAGGCCTCCCTTCTGTTACGCCACCCGGCACTTGGGTTTGATCAGTGCGGTCAGAAACGCCAGCAATACCGCGCCTAGCACCATAATCGTGAGACCCAGATCGCTAATCGGCAACGCAAACGAGGTGGGCTGGAGTAATTTGATGATCCCGACGACGTAGGCCAGCCCCACGACGGTCAGTGTCATCATGCGATTGCCTTGGATCGCCATCGTGGTCGCCGCCAAATACATCCGGCGTACAACAAGGCCGTTGAGGGAATCGGTAACGACCATCCCCAGGCTGAAGGCCACGCCGATCAGCAGCGCGCCCAGCAGGCCATAGCCCATCGTGCCGGCCAAGGCCCAGGCCGACATCTGGCTGGCGGTCTCAAACCCCAGTCCAAATAAGGCGCCGATCGGCACGGCGCTCATCGGGTGTGTGATGTTGAGCAACTGTCTGGGCAAAAAATGGCCGATGACCCCGTGGCTCGGAACCGTCATTCCAGCCGGCAATGTCCTCAGCCTGGCGAGGTTTAATGTCCCAATGGCGAACAACAGGCAGGCCGATAAAACCCCGCTCACGTGCAGCACAGAGTCGTTGAACGATTGCAGATACTCCGCCGCCAATGCGATCAACCCCGCAATCAACAGGACAGAGAGGGCATGCCCGAACGCAAACCATGTCCCCACCCACCGGCTCATTCTCGGATGCCGATCGACAGACGCCCTCGTCATGCCATCGATGGCGGTGAGATGGTCTGGGTCGGCTCCATGGCTCAACCCCAATGCGAAGGCGAGACCGAGCAAGGCCCAGAGACTGCCATCAGTTGGATTCATAGGCTCCCTTGTGGCTCATGGTTCTCACCCCGAAACTCTGACGCATCATTCACCGTGGCAACACCGGGCACCGGCCAGTGAGACGCCAGAGCAGCTCACAGTCGAGATGCCCACGCACCACGGCTCCTAGCCGGTCGTACTCGTCCTGTTTCGTGGGAATGCACCGGATGATGTCGCCTGCGAAAATCCCCTTGCGCCGACGCAGGAAAGAAAGAGTCCGCGCCCTGATCACCTCATTCTCGAACAGGCCATGCAACATGGTGCCCACCACCATCCCATCGCTGCTGAGAGCCCCGTCACTGCGTACCTTTGTGCGTCCGTTCCGCGACTGAATCTCGAAGGGGCTCGCCTGCTGATTATGTGGCACCACCATTCCCATATGGATTTCATATCCATGGACCGCTTCTTCGAGCCCCACGCCATCGGTGAGAAACGAGGGGCACCGCACGCGGGCTAGAACCTGCGCCGTGACTTTCTCCTGCTCGAAGTGGGTCCGTAGGGCCAGCAGTCCCAATCCCCGTACGTGAGGCTCCGCCGACTCCACTCCGTGCGGATCGTCGATCATCTCACCAAGCATTTGGCATCCGCCGCATACACCTAAGAGCGGTCCACCCTCACGGGCGCGCGCCTCAATCGCGCCGGCAAAACCACTGGCACGGAGCCACGCGAGATCCGCCACCGTGCTCTTCGAACCGGGAAGAATCACGAGATCGGCACCCGCAACTTCGTCGGGCTGCTCAACGAAACGCACGACAACCCCCGCCTCATGTTCCAACGCCTCGACATCGTCGTAGTTGGAGAGGTGCGGCACGCGCACGACCACGACATCTAGTTCCTGCTGGGAGGGTCTACGCCGAGCCAGTCGCGCTTCAAGCGATACGGAATCCTCGTCGGCGATGCGGAGGTCTTTGATATAAGGCACGACACCCAGCACCGGCTTACCTGTGCGTTCGCTCAAAAACTCGAGCCCCGGTGTGAGCAACGCCAGATCGCCGCGAAATTTATTCACGACAAAGGCCGCAATCCTGTCCCGCTCGTCCGGCTCGAGCAGTTCCATCGTCCCGACAAAGGAAGCGAAGACGCCGCCTCGATCGATATCCCCCACCAGAATAACCGGCGCATCCGCCAGCTTGGCCACATGCATATTGACGATATCGCGATCCTTCAAATTGATCTCAGCCGGGCTCCCCGCCCCCTCGATCACGACCAGATCGTAGTTCGATCGGAGCCGAGTCAACGACTCCGCAATCACCGTCGTGAGGCGCGGCTTATACTCGTGATACTCGGTCGCCAGCATGCTACCGATCGACTTGCCGAGTACCACGACTTGGCTGCGTCGATCACCTTCGGGCTTGAGCAGGATCGGATTCATGTCCACGCAGGACAGAATACCGGAGGCCTCGGCCTGCACCGCTTGCGCCCGCCCGATCTCCAGGCCATCGATGGTGACGGCCGAGTTCAGCGACATGTTCTGCGACTTGAAGGGAGCGACGCGCAGTCCTTCGCGGCGGAAAAACCGGCAGAGGGCCGTGACCAGGAGACTCTTCCCTGCAGACGAAGCCGTCCCCTGGACCATGATCGTGGGGGCCAGTCCGCTCACCGGACCCTCCTGGCATGGGCCGAGCAGGCCTGCACGAAACCCTGAGCCAGGCGCGGGTTCGAGGCCCAATGGGCATGGACATAGGACGCCAGCGTATTGCCCTGACGATAGCCCTCTTGAAAGACCTCGCCGCCACGGCGGCGGCGCACGCTATAGGTACACTCGACTGCTGGCGGAAGGCGAAAGTCCGAATAGCGAAATTGATGGCCTCGAAATTTTAAGCCCGCCGGACCGAGCATCGTCGCGTCCTTCGTGTCCACTTCGACATATCCGAGCGCCTGCAAACGATCTTTCATTTCCGCTTCGCCTGGAATGAGGCCCACCATAGGATGCAGCACGCCATCGAGCGTCCTGATGCCGTTGGACAAGTACATGAGCCCGCCGCATTCTCCATAGATGGGGCCATGAGCTTCGGCAAACGAGACCACATCCCTACGCATCGAAAGATTCCGCGACAGCTCCTCCGCATGAACCTCCGGGTAGCCGCCACCGAAATACAGACCGTCCACGTCCGGCAGATGCGTATCGTGAATGGGAGAAAACCGCACGAGCTCCGCACCAAGACTCTCAAGACGGCGGAGGTTGTCGTCATAATAGAAATGGAACGCCTCGTCGAACGCGAGACCAATTCGACAGCTGGCTCCTTCACCGACGATCCGTTCCATGGTGGGAATTTCAGGAAGAGCCGGCGTGGATTGCGCCAGCGCGATGATCGCCTCGACATCGCACCACTCGCTCACCCGATCGCCCCACGACACAAAGACATCCTCCGGGACCGTCGCCCGGTCTGCGCTGCGTAGACCCAGATGCCGATCCGCGAACGCCAAAGTAGCTTCCTTAAGAAGCCCCCCCAGGACGGGAGGCTCACCACCCGTCGCCTTGCGGAGCAATTCCAAATGCCCGCGGCTGCCGAGCTTGTTACAAATGAGACCGGCAATCTGCAAGCCTGCGTCGAAGGTCGAAAACCCTTTGGCTAGCGCCGCAATGCTGCGAGCCATCCCTCCCGCATCGCACACGAGCAGCACCGGCGCTTGGAGCCACTTGGCGATCTCGGCAGTCGAGCCTTCATCGCCCGTCGGTGACGCGCCGTCGAACAACCCCATCACCCCTTCGATTAATGCAATGTCTGCCCCTTGCGACGCGCGCGTAAACGTCGAAAGGACCGCCTCACGCCCCATCATCCATCCGTCGAGATTGTGACACGGCGCATCAGCCGCACGAACATGATAGGTCGGATCGAGATAATCGGGGCCACACTTGAAGACGGCCACTCGCAGCCCCCGCGCACGTAACGCCCGAACGAGCCCGACCATGACGGTCGTCTTGCCGACGTTGCTAGCAGTGCCGGCGATGACGAGCCGTGGAATCGTCACGAACCAATCTCCGGCTGAGCCTTAACCGCACATTCGAATGGATAGGTCATTGGGCTCTGCCTTCCGCGGAGTGTATCGGTGCAGGTGTCGCTTGCGCTCCGTCGATCCGGCTCGTCTCAAGCGCACGGAGGAGATCGGACCTGGGCCGCGCGTCCCAGCGGTCATGAAACACCAACTCATGAAGCGGCAGTCGTGGCAACCAGCCATTACTCTCAAAAATTGGCCGCTCAGGAAAACTCTCCACGAACCCGACGCAGAGATAGGCCACCGGAACAATCCGTTCCGGAATTCCGAGGATCGTGCGAAGGACCGCCGGCTCCATAATACTCACCCACCCGACACCAACCCCTTCTGCCCGAGCTGCCAACCAGAGGTTTTGGATCGCGCAGCACGTGCTATACACCGCCGTTTCTGGAATGGTGTTCCGCCCGATCACCGTCGGCCCGAACCGCTCCTGGTCGCAGGTGACACAGAGATTGAGGGGCGCATCAAGGATCCCTTCCAGCTTGAAGGAGAGATACTTCTCGCGGCGTTCCTGATCGAACGTCTCCGCCGCGCGCAGCCGTTCGGCCTCAACATGGGCTCGCACCTGCACACGAACCTCACGATTCTCGACCACAAGAAAGTTCCAAGGCTGCGAGAGCCCAACCGACCCGGCCTGATGCGCTGCTAGGAGAATACGGGCCAGGATCTCGTTTGGAATGGGATCCGGGAGAAACGCTCGCATGTCGCGGCGGCGCGTGATCGTTTCGTACAGACCGCGGCGCCAGGCTTCCGGAAAGGCATGATCCGTCATAGTTTCCCCACCATCGACACCACAAGCGAGACCAACGAGGCCACAGTATCCTCTTTCGCCAACGATACAGATTGAGCCCCGCATTGGCGCGCCGCTGCTTCGGTCTGAGGCCCAATCGCCGCCATCGGCAGGCCCAACAGAGCCTTGCCGAAGTCTCCAGACAGTACGGTACGAGTCGCCGAGGAGCTGGGCAACACCACAAGATCGATTGGCAGCAAGGGAGAGGTCGGCATCCGGTGCACATACCGATAGGCAGCCACCGCTTCGACCTCCGCGCCGACCTTCGTGAGTTCGTTGTATAAGTTGGGGCGCCCCCCCTCCGCTGTTACGAGAAGGAATCGCCCCTTCTGAAAAAACGACGACTGCTCTTCCACCGCTTCCTGACAGGCGCCTCGCAGCGAAACTTCGGCAGCGAGGCCATGGCGTGACAACGCCTGCGCCGCTGCTGCCCCGACTGCAATAACCGGCAGATCGAGGGTGGGACCATGGGACAAGACCGCATCGACACCAGCCGCGCAGCCGAAGACGATGCCGCAGAATTCATAGAGGCGAGCTAGCGCGGTATCGAGGGGAGACCCTCCACTGAGAGAGACCGCTTCGACCTCGGGACTTTCCAGCACCTCGGCACCGAGCGCGCGGAGGTCATCAGCCATGGCAGAGCGGCCAGAGCGCGCGCGGGCGACCAGCAGGCGGCGTCCCGCCAAAGGCCGGCGCTCGAACCAGGCAATCCGTTCACGCAATCCAACGACGTCGCCGACGATGACGAGGGCCGGAATAGCAAGATCAACGTGCTGTATTTTTTCCGGAAGCGTCGCCAGGGTTCCGACAATGACGTTCTGTTCCGAAGTGGTGGCGGAAGCGATATAGGCAGCGGGAGTCTCAGCGGAGCGGCCAGCCTGAATCAGTCGCTGAAGATTCGCGGAAAGTTTTCGGGCCGCCATGAAGAGTACCAGCGTGCCCTTGCCGCTGGCCGCCTTGGACCAATCAGTGAGACTCCGGCTCCCCTCGACATCGTGGCCGCTCAGGAAGGTCACATCGGACGCATGCAGCCGATGGGTCAGCGGAATGCCTGCATAGGCAGCGGCGCCAAGAGCCGAGGAAATGCCTGGCACGATCGTGCAAGGAATACCCGCTTCCGCCAATTCCTCCGCTTCCTCTCCGCCTCGTCCGAAGATGAGCGGATCCCCCGCCTTCAATCGCACGACCGTGCGGCCGGCCTTGACGCGAGCCAACACCTCCGGATGCAATCGATAGCCTATCGCGCCCTCACCATGACGCCGGCCCACCGGCAACAGCTCAGCCTCCGACCTGACGAGCGAAAGAATGGCTTTCGAGACCAACTCATCGTAGGCCACGACATCTGCGGCACGCAGCAATTCCAGCGCACGGACCGTGAGCAACCCTGGATCACCCGGTCCTGCCCCGACCAGATACACCATGCCTGTTCGAGTCTCCGGCTCAGTCGGCACGCATCTCTCCTTGCGTCTTCACCGCCGGCTCGCCCTTCCGGAACCGATGGGTAAACTCCGGATCGTACAACTTCGAATTGGCAAACTCGGTCGCCGTGAGCACACGCCCCACCAACACCATCGAGGTCGAATTGAGCTTGGCCGCTCTCACTTTGTCGGCAATATCCGCCAGGGTCCCTGTGACAATCACCTGATCCGGCCACGACGCCTTATGCACCACCGCCACGGGACAATCGGCTCCATACGACGGAGTCAAATCACGAACGACATCCTTGAGGAGCGTGATACTTAAAAATAGCGCCAAGGTTGCTTGATGCTTCGCCAGGGCTTCCAGTTTTTCTCCCTCCGGCATCGAGGTCCGCCCCTCCGCCCTGGTCAGAATCACCGTCTGAGACAGTTCCGGCAGGGTGAGTTCTCGGCCCAACGCCGCCGCCGCCGCGGTGAAGGAGGAGACACCGGGAATAATCTCGTAGCCGATCCCCAACTCCATCAACCGGCGCATCTGCTCGGCAGTGGACCCGAAGATCATCGGATCACCCGTATGGACCCGCGCCACATCCTGGTCCGTATCGCGGGCGGCCACGATCACCTCGACGATCTGTTCGAGCGTCATCCCCGACGAGTCCATCACCTTCGCGTCAGCCCTGGCACGGGCGATGACTTCCTTGGGGACCAGCGAGCCTGTGTAGAGCACGACGGGACAAGACGCGATCAACTCCGCTCCGCGAAGCGTGAGCAGTTTGGGATCGCCCGGACCCGCTCCAATGATATAAACACGCATCAAAACTCCTTTACGTACACTTCAACACGGTCTCTCGCACAATTTGCCAAATCTCTGCCGGAATTTCGCCTAGCCACCGCGCGTCGATCGTGCCGCCAGGCACCGCGCGGTTTTCCTGCTTGGGATCGGTCACCAAACGCCAAAGGCGATCGCTCACCGATCCATTCCGCTGGATGACGAACCGACCGACCAGCAACCGAACCAAGACTTCTCCCTCGACGTTCATGGTCACGTACGGTTGCGGAATCTGAACCGGGCGAAGGGGCGAGAGCCTGATAAAGGGCCGCACCATGGCATCGATCACGCCAGGAGACTCGAACCCCACCGCGACGAAATCGCAGGGCTCCTTGGGATTGCCCACCAGAAAGAACTGTCCTTCCGTCTCGGCCAGAATGGCTCCGGCTAAACGTCCGACCAGCGCCATCAGTCCACCTCCGATGCAGGAGGCACAACGAGCGAAAACCCCGGCCTCTGACCTGGAAGCACGGCCCCGTCGAAACTGTATTTATTGGTATAGCCGCGCGGCGTGACCATGTAGCCCTCGAACATGAAGGTATTGCTCGACCCGATGATGACGGTGGTCAACATCCCGATCTCGTAATCCAGGAAGGTGTCCAGATCGGTCAAAATTACCTGCTCCATATCGCGATAGGCGCTCTTCACCAGGGCCACCGGCGTGTTCCCCTCGCGGTGACGCCGGATAATCGCCTGGGTATCCACAATCTGCCTCGTGCGTCTGCCGCTGGCAGGATTGTATAAACCGATCACGAAATCCGCACTGGCGGCCGCCTCGATCCTTCGTTCGATCACAGACCAGGGGGTCAGCAGATCCGACAGCGAAATCGAGCAAGAGTCATGGACCAGCGGCGCGCCGACCAGAGAGGCGCAGGAATTGAGCGCGGTCATCCCTGGGACGAGTCGGAGTTCAGGCGAGTCGCCCCTCTTCCAGCCCATTTCTTTCAACACCTGAAAGACCAAACCTGCCATGCCGTAGACTCCCGCATCGCCGGAGGAGATCAACGAGACCGTGGCGCCATCCCTCGCCCGTTCAATGGCGGCACGAGCACGGCCAATCTCTTCCGTCATCCCGGTCTTGATGATCTCTTTTCCCTCAAGCAGATGGCGGACCAGCTTGATATAGGTGCTATAGCCGACCACGAGCTGGGACTCGGCAATCGCCTTCAAGGCCGCCGGAGTCGCATGGTCCTGCGCGCCAGGCCCGATGCCCACGACATAGAGAATTCCTTTTGCCTCGCTCATAGCCTGCTCACCTCCATCTGCCGTTTCACAAAGGCCCGCCGCGCCACGGCCAAGGTCATCGATCGTCCCGCTCCCGGCTCCGTATAAATCTGCTTGGGCACGAGGAGCTCCTCCGCCCCTGCTCCGAGCAATGCAGCGGGCTCCGAAACTCCGCGCGAACCGACATGCTGTTTCACCGTCTCCGATGGGTTCTGGATACCAGGCACCACGTCCAATTGCTCCGGCGGATAGGTGCGCAACGGCCAGCCATATTTCTCGCTCAAAGCCAGCAATGCCGGCTCATCCTTCTTCACGTCGATCGTCGCCAGCTCTTTCACCGACTTGGGGGAGAGGCCCTGTTTGGCCAAGAGGGCCAGGACTCCCCGCTCCACCAGATCGGGAGCCGTGCCCCTGTCGCAGCCGATCCCCAGCACGAGACTCTTTGGACGATAGATCACGGCGTTCTTCCAATGGGCCGGATGAGACAAGCCGATCTCGCGATCCGTGGCGATCAAAAGAATTTCAAATGCCTCCGGGTCCACTCCCTCCAGCGAGGTGGCGTAACGAACCCCTTCCGGCAAGGGCTTCTCAGCCGGCCACCAGTCCGGCTCTCCCGTTTCCTGCACGAAGAGCACCTTGGTCGCATTCACCACCGCGGCGCAGCCTCTCGTCACGTTACGGTCTGCATCATCAAGCGTCCACCCAAGGTCGCGGCCCAAAATATCCACCGTCAAGGTGCCGATCGCGTCGGACGCGGTCGTCACGACTGAGTGCGCGCCCAAGGCGGTCGCGACCCGTTCAGTAAAGATATTGCCGCGGCCGACGTGACCGGACAGGACACAGATCGAAAAACGCCCTGCGTCGTCGATACAGACCACCGCCGGATCGACCTTCTTGTTCTTCAAGAGCGGCGCGATCATCCGCACCACCGCCCCAACACTGATAATGAAAATATGGCAATCGTACGCAGAAAAGGTCTCGATCAACGTCGGGCCCATCGGGAGCGGCAAGCGTAGCGCACCGGCCGGCGCCGAGGCGATCAGCTTCTCCGAGACGAAGAGGTCCGCGCCGGACAGGTGCGGCAGCAAGCGGGAGGCAATCGCAATCCCATGCTTCGTAATGGCATAGACGGCAAACGGTGTACGTTCGGCGGTCATGCCCCGGTCTCTCTGGAAGCCGGGCGCGGCGTGGCCGGGACCACACCAGCCAACAATCCGCTCCGTTCCTTGCGCGACACGATCATCATCGCAAAGCAATCGCCCCGCTCGGTTTGGATCGTGCGGATGTCCCGAACGATCCGCTGTTCAGCCATCGTGGCCTTCGACACATAGACCGCCCGGTCGGTCAGACCCTGCTGCTCCAGCGCCTCAACGACCTTGGGGATCTCGGTGCCCATCTTCATCAAGACGACGGTGTCGAACAGTTCCAGCACCTGACTCAAATCCTCGACTCCGTAGCTCGCGGGGAGGATGGCGATCCGCTCTTGCCCGTCGGCCAGAGGAATGCCGGTCACGGAGGGCACCGCCATAATCGACGACACACCAGGAACGACTTCGATGCGGATGCCAGGCCAGCGCAGCGGAGCCTCCCGACGCAGATAAATGAAGGTGCTAAAGAGCGACGGATCTCCTTCCGTCGCAAAGGCAACCGACAGCCCTTTTTCCAGACGCTCCCCGATGGCCGTGAAGGCTACATCCCAGGCAGGCCGCAATCGCTCCGGGTCCTTGTTCATCGGGAACGTCAGAAACATCCGTTCCTGTCCAGGAATCTCGCCCAGAGTTGGCTTGAGGATCTTCCAGGCCATCGACTCTCCGTAATCGGAGCTGCGCGGCAGGGCAAGGACCTGCGCCTGCTTCAGCACAGTGAGCGCACGCAGCGTGATCAGATCCGGCGCACCGGGACCGACCCCGACTCCATATAATGTTCCGTAGTTCATGAGACCGCTCCTATCTGACTGGGCTTCTCGACGGCAAAAATTTGAATCGGGTTCAAGGCCTCGTAACGAAGGTAATGGGCTAAGGGCTCGGCTCGCGATACTTGCAGCAAGGTAACCTCCGGCACCAACCCGCGCTTCCGCAAGGTCTGATAGGTCTCCGCGACATTCTCCAAGGTGATGGCATTCACGACCAGGCGGCCGCCCGGTTGCAGCTGGTCCATGACAACGTCGATGATCTCTTCCATGCTCCCTTTGCTGCCACCGATGAAGACGGCATCGGGCGCTTCCAGACCGGTCAGCGCCTCCGGCGCTCGGCCCGCGATGACGCGCACATTGTCCACCGCATGGGCCAACAGATTTTCGCGGCAGATCTCGACGCCCTCCGGATCGACCTCGATCGCGTAGACCAGGCCTTTTGGCGCCAGCAACGCCGCCTCGATCGACACAGATCCGGAACCGGCCCCGATATCCCAGACCACACTGTCCGGTCTAATCCCCATCGCGGCCAGCGACAACAATCGCACTTCACGCTTCGTGATGAGGCCCTTCTTCGGCATCCGCTTCGCGAATTGATCCTCATGGAGGAACGGAATGGTGCAGGGAGCGCGCCAGGAGGGATCGGAGCGGACGAGCAACAGCACATTGAGCGGCCCGACATCTTGACAAGTAGCAAGCACCGCTACGTCGAATCGCCGAACCTTTTCATCCGGACCGCCAAGATTCTCACAGACCCAGGCCTCCCAGGCAGTCTCTCCATGTAGGACCATGCACTGAGCTAACACCGATGGCGAATTCTTTTCATCGGTGAAAATCGCCACCTTCGCCTGGCCCTTGAGCCTGGTCAGGAATCCCTCGGACGAGCGGCCATGCAAGGAGACAAACGCAGCATCGTCCCACTTCAATCCGGCTCGCGCAAAGGCCCACTGCATCGAACTGGGCTGAGGCAGTACCTCGACATGCTCGGTGCCTAGCCTCTTAATCACCAGGCTGCCGATGCCGAAAAACAAAGGATCGCCGGACGCCACCACACAGACATTCTGTTCCTCTGCCAGTTCCGCCACCTGGTCGAGCACCGACGCCACGCCGCCCTTGAGGACAATCTTCTCGCCCTGAAACTGCGGGAAAAATTCAAGATGGCGCTCGCCCCCCACGAGCACCCCCGCCTTCATGACCGCATTCACGGCGCGGCTCGTCAGGCTCGCACAGCCGTCGTCCCCGATCCCGATCAAAGTAATGGCGCGCCGTGAACTCATGCCGGCGTCTTTGCCGAGAGGAGCAACAGGGCATGGATGATCGCAACGGCGATGGGGCTGCCCCCCTTGCGGCCGCGCGCCACGATAAAGGGAGTCGAGAGCTCCAGCGTCACGTCCTTCGACTCAGCCGCCGACACGAACCCAACCGGCACGCCGATGATGAGAGCCGGCTTCGCTCCCTCCTCGCGAATCAAACGGGCCAGCTCCAATAACGCGGTCGGAGCATTGCCGATCGCCACCACCGCTCCATCGAGCAGCGTGAGGCGATGCGCCTTTTTCATGGCCTCAATCGCGCGCGTCGAGTTGTTGGCCTTGGCCGTCGCGATCACGTCTGCGTCCGAAATAAACGAATAGACTTTGCACCCATAGGAAGACAGCCGCTCTTCGTTCAGGCCGGCAGAAATCATCTTCACATCGACCAAGAGAGGGCAGCCTCCTTGAAGAGCCACCACCCCGGCGCGCATCGCATCGGGATGGAATCGCATCAGGGTCTTAAATTCGAAATCCGCCGTGGCATGGATCACCCGGCGCACCACTTCCCATTCATCCGGCCTGAAATCGTGCGGACCTGCTTCCTGATCAATGATCGCGAAACTGCCATCCTCAATACTCCGCCCGAGCGCGGTCATCTGCCTCATATCATTCATGTCTGAACCTCCGGGTAACGACCGAGCAACGAGCCGCCGAAATCTACCAGACAGGTTTCCACCGCCAGCGTGCCGCCCGCGTGAACCTGACAATGTTCGACAACCCTCTTGCAAACCAACGACGTGATGCCGACGAGGCCTGCCTCGCGGCATAATTCCAACACATGGCGGGCCGTATTGGCCTGGCGGATAGCGGCCACCAACTCGTCCGACGCCGATAACTCGGCTGCCAGCGACGCCAGAAATTCCATATCCACTTCCGATCCGGCGGCATGCGTCTGCATCTTGCCGTTGGCCATCTTCGACAATTTCCCCATCATCCCGACGATGATGGCGCGCACGATTCCTCGCTTCGCACATTGTTTGACGCCGACGCCGATAAAATCGCCCACCTGGATAAAGGCCTGTTCCGGCAACTGCGGATAGAGGGCCATCGCATACTGTTCCGATTTGCCGCCGGTCGTCAGCACCAACTCGCGCAGCCCGCCGGCCGCTGCGACATCGATCTCCTGCATCACGCTCGCCTTGAACGCCGCCGTGGAATAGGGCCTCACGATGCCGGTCGTGCCGAGGATGGAGATGCCGCCCAGGAGGCCGAGCCGCGCGTTGGTGGTCTGCTTGGCCATCTCTTCACCGCCCGGCACACTGATCGTCACGACTGCGCCTCCGTAGGGAGCGCCGGCGAGTTCTTCTCCCACCATCTCCGTGATATTGCGCCGCGGGACCGGGTTGATCGCAGGCCCGCCGATCTCTAAACCCAACCCGGTTTTGGTGACCGTGGCCACGCCCTGACCTCCCCTGATCTCGATGCCTGGTTCGGTGCGCAACTCGACTTCCGCCGTCAACTCGGCTCCATGCGTACAGTCGGGATCGTCGCCTGCATCCTTGATGATGCTGCAAATCGCACGGTTCTCCAGCCGCTCGCAACGGGCGAGCGCGAACGTGACGCGTGTCCGATTCGGCAAGGTCGTTTCAATTTCAGACAGCATGGCACCCTTCACGAGACAGCGAGCCGCGGCCTTGGCAGCCGCTGCGGCGCATGCGCCGGTGGTGAACCCGGTGCGCAACCCCTTTCGATCTTTCGGCGGTACGCTCTTATCCATCACTCATGTCCCGCCAGCCCACTAAAACACTCACGAATCTTTGCCGCACGTTCAGGGGTGTAATTCTCTGCCTTCGCCCGATTCGTACCCCGGAACGTCACCCGACAGAGCAACTCCCCATCCGGCCCTGCTAATTCCAGCGCCGCATTAGCCTCATCCTGCTGTCGATAGAGAAGCCTGCTTCCAGCCTCGATCTTGAGATGCACATGGGTCTGTCCCTCTTCGCCCAGCGTAACCCACTCAGCCCCCTGCCGCACAGTGAGGAGGCCATGGACCTCGGCGATCGCGCCGGACGAACGAACGATGACGCTCGTCTCCCCAAACTCAAGTGCGGTTTCCAGCGCGGCAAGAATCTGCTCCCGTCCGGTCATGCGGACTTCTTCGGCATATTGAAGAACGACTCCACCTGTTCCTTGCTCACGGCCACTCCTGCCGCCACCAAATCGTCGAGCAATGCCAGGTTCACGACTCCATCGCCCGCAATGAAGGCCTGAGTGAGATCGCCACGCGACAACACTTCACAAAGCATGGCGCTGGCATAAGGAACCCGCTCCGGATGACCAACTGCGGGAATCGCCTCGATTCGCACCTCGCCACAAGCCACGGGAACCTGATTCTTCACGAACTCGTCCGGGAGAAAATACTCCGCCGAGTCGCGCAGCCACATGAGCCGGGCCTGAGGGAGCAACGGCGCAAAACGGGTCGCGCGTAAGAGTCCCAGCGCAGCGGTGATCCCTGTATCCGTCGCCAGGATCAAAGTCCTGCCTGAGACATCCTCTCTCGGGAAAAACTTGCCCCAGGGTCCGCTGAACGAAACGTCCGTTCCCGCTGCCAGTCCGTGCACGAAGGCGGAACCCAATCCATCGGGAATACGCTTCACCGCGAGTTGAAAGCGACATTGTTCCGCATCGCCGGTGAGGAGCGAGTAGGCCCGCTTGACGGCTTTGCCGTTCGGCAACACGATTCGACTATCAAGGATGAGGTACTGTCCGCCGATGAACCCCAAGGGCTCGGCCGCGCATAGATCGAGGAGCAGAGTATCGGGCCCCAGCCTCTCGGTTTCCACCACTCTGGCAGTCTTCGCTACGGCCATTGCTGCTACTCCGCCGGATAAATCTCATGAACAAAGTCATGCATCTCATCGAGATCGCGATAGAGGTGAGTGAGCCCTTCGATCTGATGGGCCAGATCGAGATCGACCTTCTTCGTGAGCACCACCAGCGTACGCAGATAGGGCAGCTTCGGATCGTCGGCGCGGGTGGCAGACACGCGCTCTTCAAGCGCAGCTACCGCCGTCTCATAAAACTGCTTGAGCGTGGCCAAGTCCTTGGCGCCGCACATGGAACGAATCGGCCCCGGTTGATCGGCCCCGGTCCCCAGCTCCGCCAACTCATGCTGCCGTTCGGCTTCGTTCTTCACTCCCAACACTTCCATCAAACCTAGCCGCAACCCTGCGATTTCATGACAGGCCATCGTCTCTCCTCCGTTACTGCATAATGTTATCGACCAGGCGACTGACGAGCCGATCGCCGAGCAGATGCTCCTCGACCAACTCCTTCGCATCCGTCTCTTTCACACCCCGATACCAAATGCCATCAGGATAGACCGCGACCGTCGGTCCTTCCCCGCAGCGGCCCATGCAGGAGGTCTTCGTCACGCGAATATCCTGATCCCGCCCGGCGTCCTTCAACAGCCGCCGCAATGTAGCAATGAGGGGAATGCTCCCGCCATCGGCACAATCGACATTCCCGCAGACCAGGACATGTTTAGCCAGCGGGCGATGGGCATGCACGTGCGGCATAGCTTGCGCGTGGGTGAAACCGTGCCGCAGACTCCAGAGCAGCGCTTTGAGCCCGCCCACATGCTCGGTCACAGCGGACACCGGCACACGATACTGACAGGTATCGCAGGGGAGCGGCCGCTCCCCTCCCGTCGCTTCGGCCAGGCGCTCGTCCATCAAGCGGAGCAACCGGTCGTCGATTCCCAAATGGGGTACCAGTTCGGTCTTGATCCAGGGATAGCGCGCTTGGAACGATTCCACCTGCTCGCGAATTTTCGTGATCAGTCTTCCGCCGAAGAGAAAGTAGGGAGCCACGACGATCCGCTCTGGGCGCGCGCGCGCGACCAGCTCCACCGTCTCCTCAAACAGCGGTCTCGTCACGCCGATGAAACAGGGCACCACCCACCCGATCTCGCGCCCCTCGGCAAGGAGACGAACAACTTTACAGAAGTCCCCGTTCGCATCCGGGTCGCTTGAACCACGGCCCACGACCACGACGGCAGTCTTCGAGGATTCACGGGCACCTTCCAGCGCCGCCCGCGCCCGCTCAAAGGCCAGCTCCACGAGATTGGGATGGATGCCCAAGGCATTGGCCACGATAAAACGGACGGAGGGAAACTCTTGCCGAGCCTGCGAGAGTGCGAGCGGAATATCGTTCTTCACATGCCCCGCGGCAAAAAGGAACAACGGCAGGACCACAACGGAATCGGCCCGTTGCGCCAACTCGCGAAGCGCGGTGGCCAATGACGGGCGGGCCAGCTCCACATAGCCGTGCGCCACATCAAGATCGGGTCGCGCCGCGCGAAAGGCTGCCACCAAGGCCTCGAACTCACCATTGGCATTGGAATCACGGCTGCCGTGCCCGACGATGAGCAATCCCGTCGTCATGCGACACAAACCGTGGGAGAGGCTGCCGGCATAATAAAACCTCCAGCTCCACAACAGGAACAAGAGGTCGCATGCCAAAAAGGCAGGAGAGATCCTCCGTTACCGCGCGGAGAAACCGTACTATGTCAGCTCGGATAGGTCTCCTGGCTCATGGGTTCAGAAGGTCGAACCTTCAACGCTACCCCCAGCCTTCCCCAACAAGTGTGTCGAGTGGCTAAAACGGGGGAGCTTCCCACTTACAGTGGCGGGACCGCGCCGGTTTTTCACCGGACTTCCCTGTTACGCCCTAGCGGGCATCCGAGAGATTACTCAATTATCAGCCAAGATACCTAACGCGGGCTAGTCCACCCTGTCAAGGCTGAAATATCATGAGTGCACGCGATCCGAAGCAGCTTTACGCGAACTGCGCGACCACAAAGCCCAATAACTTAACAAGACATGCACTGAGACCGGTTGTTTATTTAGTTGCCCAGGCTCACCACAGTGAAAAAGCGCAAATATTTTCAGCTCCTTATAAAGATACAGCGCGGGCATGTCCTGAAAAGGCGAGTATCGTTGCAGTAACAATCTCAAAAGTGATTGTCAGTAAAACAGTGTTTCCTTCGTGCGTTTAATGAAACCTCTGTTTTCCGAGAAGCAAATTGCGACGGCCTTGCGGCAAATCGATGCGGGGGCACCGATTCCGGAGGTAACGCGGAAGCTGGGGATCAGTGAGGCGACGTACTACGTCTGGCGGAAACGCTACGGCCAGATGGCGATCGCCGAGATTCGGCGGTTACGGCAACTGGAGGCAGAGAACAGCAGACTCAAGCAGCTCGTGGCGGATCTGACCTTGGACAAAGTCATCCTGCAAGAGGTGCTCGCACAAAAGGCCTGAAGCCCACGCGCAAACGCGCCCTCGTGCGGGAGGTGCTCGGGCACTGTCCGATTGGAGTGCGACGGGCCTGTGGGCTCCTGCGGTTGAATCGGGCGTCGTGGTATTACCGACACCACGGGCGGGAGGATACGGCGATTCGCATGCGGGTGCGGGAGTTGGCGCAAGCGCGGCCGAGATTTGGCTATCTGCGCCTCCAGGTCATGCTCCGACGCGAAGGCTGGGTAGTGAATCGGAAGCGGGTGCATCGGATCTATCGGGAAGAAGGGCTTACGATGAGATTACCGCGCCGTCGTAAACGGTCGAGTCATCTGCGGGTCGTGCCACCACACCCGAGTGAGATGAATGAGCGGTGGAGCATGGATTTTGTGGCGGATACGTTACTGGATGGCCAGCGGTTTCGAGCGCTCACGGTCGTGGATACCTATAGCCGGCACAGTCAATTAATCGAGTCCGATTTCACCCTCCCGGGAACGAAAGTCGTGGCGGCTCTGGAACGGGTGGCGAACCGGAGCGGCTACCCGCAGATGATCACAGTGGACAATGGGAGCGACTTGACCTCGAAGGCACTTGACGCCTGGGCATACGAGCACGGAGTGAAACTCGATTTATTCGGCCCGGGAAACCCGTGGAGAATGCGGTGATTGAGAGTTTCAATGGGCGCTTTCGAGACGAATGTTTGAACGCGCAGGTGTTCGTCTCGCTGCACGATGCCTGACAGAAGATTGAAGCGTGGCGGATCGACTACAATGAGCACCGGCCGCATGGTTCGCTTGGGAACTTAACACCCCAGGAATTTGTCGAACAGGCGGCTCAAACCGGGCTGCAGGAGGCATCGAATTTCCAGCACCGCGTGGTCTAGTTTTCAGGGAAGGGTCAGAAGGAGCGCATTTCCAGTTTTCAGCGGTCTAGTTTCTGGGGAGGTCTCATCATTTGTCCTATCCCCCGCTCCATCTGCACAAAATATGGGAGCAGCGGCGCAGCGCCCAGACCGTCAGATCAAGCCGAAACGGCTGCACCGGATACGATGCAAAGCCGATCTCCTTCATGATTCACAATCGCCTGCCCGCCCCGATGTGCCGATTATTCCTGTATCGCCTGCCGCCTCTCCCACACCAGCTCTCTCATGATCCTTCCTTTTGTCTGTCATTCAATCGGCCGGCGATGAATTGCTCGGCCCGTGGGGCTGCTCAAATCGCTTCCAGCGCGTCCTCAAGATCGGCGATGACATCTTCGATATCCTCGCAGCCGACGGAGATTCTTACGAGCCCGCTCGTAATCCCCTGCCGCTCCATGATGTCTTTCGGTGTCGCGACATGGGTCATCGACGCCGGATGTTCGATCAACGTATCGACCGTGCCCAAGGATACCGCCAAGGTGCAGAGTTTCAGTTTACTCAACAACCGCGTGGCCGCCTCGAACCCGTCGGCAAGCTCGAAACTGAAGCAGCCGCCAAAGCCGGTCATCTGTCGGGCTGCGACATGGTGGCCGGGGAACTGGGGGTCACCTGGATAGTACAACTTGCCGACTTTGGGAACACTGGAAAGAAACTCAAAGAGCTTCATCGCGTTGTCGTGATGCCGCAGCATACGCAAGGAAAGGGTTCTGATGCCCCGCAACAGCAGATAAGCATCGAACGGGCTCAGAATGCCTCCGGTGTCACGACGATAGGTGCGAATCATGGCGGCCAGCTCTGAGCGCGCCACAACAATCCCCCCGATCACGTCCCCATGGCCGTTAAGGTACTTCGTGGCGCTATGGAGGGAGATATCCGCGCCGTGATCCAGTGGCCGCTGAAAGTAAGGACTGGAGAAGGTGTTATCGACGATCGTCAAAATGCCCTTGGGTCTGGCCAGTTCGGCGATTGCCCGGATATCCGTGATCTTGCACGTAGGATTGGCGGGGGTTTCAAAGAAAATCACTTTTGTCTTGTCCCGTATGGCATCTCTTACGGCCTGCTCATTCGAAGTATCGACCACCGTGGAGGTAATCCCCAGATCTGCCAGGCGCTCTGTGATCAGATGGAGGCTTGGACTATAGAGCACCTCCCCGCAGATCACATGATCACCGGCTTTCAGAATACTCAATAAGCTCGCATGGATAGCCGCCATTCCCGAGCCCAATGCGACAGCGGCCTCCCCGTTTTCCAGGTTCGCAATCACCTGCTCGAGAGCTTCGACGGTCGGATTTCCCACCCGACTATAGATATGCCCGGCGCGACGCCCCAGAAAAAGATCCGCGCCTGCTTCGGGAGAATCGAACGAAAACGTCGACGTTAGGAACAGGGGCATCGCATGCGCGTTCAACGGCTTCTGTTGTCCATCGGCATGCAGTTGTCTGGTTGTAAACCCATGCATGGCTCGCCTCCTCTGTCAGTGTTCGTCGAGCTTATGAGCGAGCAGCCTTGTCTCACACAGCATACTGTGATCATCCCAGCTCTCAGGCGGAATTGCCACATCGGTAATCTTGTTCTCCTCATCCAGGAGCAGAATTACCCATCTCCTTTTCAGCAAGTGGCCGAGTTTTTCTTCGACAGAGGGCCGACTTCCGTATGGTGTTCTTTCCCGGTTCCTGCTGCACACCATGGTCATCAGGACGGGGGCTTCCCCTATTGCGGCCTCGATGTCGCTCCTTTCGTTGTCGTGACCTGCCCGGGCAAATTGGGTCCAGGGTGAATGTTAGACTGGACCAGTGAGATGCGAGCTCTTTTTAGGCTAAGCGAAATCATCCGTTGTATTCCGCCAGAGGACAACTGAGCTTGCCTATGAATTGACCAGATTTTTTCGGGAGTATCTACTCGCGACGTGAATTTCGACTGAACCTCAGGCCCGCAGGGGCCCACCGTCTTGCAGAAGCAGAACGGCCTTGGCCGCTGATCGTTCGACAACGGGCGACACGTGAGGAATGTCATTCCGGCCGGATAGGGCCCACGCACTGCAACAACGCATAATGGGCGCCGCCCGTCATCGACGGCTTCCTGGGCACTGTCGCCCACGGCAAACGCTACTGAAAATGTGAAAACGGATCGTTGGAACTGACGCGTTTCTTGAAGGCCGGTAGTCGGTCGTTGGCAGCATATGTGCCGCCGGGTGAGTGTCTCAGTTCGGCCACTTGGCGACAGTCGCTACGGCACTCGCCACGCCGGAAAGCGGCCGTTCATCAGAGATGGTGCGTGCGTCGCGCTACGCTTGGCTGAAGTGGATCTGAGTCGGCTGGGGAAGGGTCGTAGAACACCTGCTTATCGGCGTCCACAAAATCTACAAAAATGTCTTCCTGTAAATTCTCGAAATTGGGCTACCTCCGGTTTCATTCATACACTTAACTCGGTGTCTTTGAAACCGGCAGAAGGCCACATATCGGATTTGCCTGATTTCTGATGCTTGCTTGTGCAAGAACTAGAATAAATCAGACCTTCCTTAGATATTGCGCTCCTTGATATTTGCAAAGAGGTTGGCAGTATCTTAGTGGTTGGCTGGATTGTGAAAAGCGGCTGCTGAGGAGTCCACTTCCTGAAATATCCGTAGCCCTCTGAAATCTAGAGAAGCACACGTCCTCTTAGAGCGCTGAGCTATCCTCCAATCGCGGGTCCGTGATACTTTTGTGACACAGGTTATGCTAAGCGATCCAGTATTATCCTTCTCTTCTCATGGTGGTCATGGGTAAAAAAATCTTGGTGATCGAAGACGACATGGATATTGGCCGGCTATTGGGCATGCATTTGAGAGATGCCGGCTATACCGTCGACAGTGTGGCCACGGGTGTCGAAGGTCTTCAACAGGGCCTATCAAACAGGTATGACCTCATTATCCTGGACGTCATGCTTCCAGGCCTCGATGGGTTCGAGATATGCCGGCAGCTTCGAGGCCTTCCGTCCTATACCCCGCTTCTAATGTTGACTGCGAAATCATCAGAGCTCGACCGCGTGCTTGGCTTGGAAGTCGGGGCTGACGACTATATGACTAAGCCATTCAGCGTTCGAGAAATGTTAGCCCGGGTCAAGGCACTCTTTCGACGGTCTGAAGCCTTTTCGGGAAAGAATCAGAACGTCCATGATGTCATCCGCGCGGGACAGTTATGTATTGATGTGGAGAAACGCAAAGTTGTTGTCCGAGGCAGCCCGTTGGAGCTCACGGCTAAAGAATTTGATTTGCTCCTACAGTTTGCACTCCATCCCGGCCGGGTCTTTACAAGGGCACAGCTACTGGATGTGGTCTGGGGCTATGGGCATGAAGGATACGAGCATACGGTCAATTCCCATATCAATCGATTACGCGCTAAGATTGAAAAAGACTCCTCGAAGCCGGACTTTATTTTGACCGTGTGGGGTGTCGGATACCAGTTCTGTGAACGGGATGGCCCACACACCGAAGAGTAATTTATGGCGCGCTCACTCTACGGGAAACTCGCTCTCGTGTTGTTCATCCTCTTTGGATCGGTAGGTATGCTCTATACCTCCCTCACGTCGTTTACGACGCGCATGTATCAGCAGGAAGTGAATCAGAAGCTCAACCGGGCCTTGGCCCGCAACATTGTGGGCGACCAATTGCTCAGTAGCCAGGGAGAAGTCAGCCCCTATGCTTTGAAGGAATTGTTTCACCTGCTCATGATCGTCAACCCCAGTATTGAGATGTACCTGCTGGATGCTCAGGGGGTGATTCTGAACTTCTCTGCGCCAGCCGAGAAGATTAAACGATCGGCGGTCTCGCTTGATCCGATTCAACGGTTCTTGACCACCGAGGATACCTTTCCCATTCTGGGTGATGATCCGCGTGATACGAGTCGCCACAAGGTGTTTTCTGTCGCTCCTATCCCACTCACGGGATCGCCCACAGGGTATCTCTATATCGTGCTTGGCGGCGAGGAATATGATTCGGTCGTAGACATGCTGCAACGCAGCTACATACTCCGACTCAGCTTTTGGGCGGCCCTAGCCGGCCTGGTCTTTGCTCTCCTCGCTGGCCTCGTGTTGTTCAATATGCTGACACGACGGCTCCGCCTGCTCGCCTCGACGATGGACAGGTTCGCTAAAAGTGACTTCTCGCATGCCATATCAATGCGTACGCACGAGCCGGTGACAGAGCGCTCAAGAGATGAAATTGACCGCTTGCAAATAACGTTTAATCTGATGGTCCAGCGGATTCTCAAGCAAGTGGACACCCTCAAGCAGACGGACACGCTCCGCCGGGAACTCGTGGCAAACGTTTCCCATGATCTCCGGACGCCCCTCGCATCGCTCCATGGCTATCTGGAGACTCTCATGATCAAAGAGGGAAGCCTAACAAGAGAAGAATCCCGGGCCTTTCTTGACATCGCACTCAAACAAAGCGAGCGGCTGAGGCGACTAGTCGGCGAGCTCTTTGAATTGGCCCGCTTGGATTCGCAAGAGGTGCACATCGACCACGAGCAATTCTCTTTGGCGGAGTTGGTGCAGGACGTCTGTCAAAAGGTGCAACTCACCGTGGAACCGAAAGGCATCACGCTCAAGACCAGCTTTCCAGAAGCGCTTCCATTTGTCGTGGCGGATATCGGCCTCATTGAACGGGTGCTGGAAAACATTCTTCATAACGCGATCCGCTACACCAAATCTGGAGGCCTGATCACGGTGTCGCTGAGCCAACAATCACAATCTGTACGCGTGCAGATCGCCGATACGGGCTGCGGGATTGCCGCTCAAGACCTCTCACATATTTTTGATCGGTTTTACCGAGCCGATCGGCAGGATCCAGCCGGAGGAGCAGGTCTAGGACTAGCCATCTCGAAGCGCATTCTTGAGTTGCACGGCAGCACGATTCGCGCGGAGAGCACTCAAAACGTCGGAACCACGATGATCTTCGATTTGCCCACCGTATTGTCCTAATGTCCCCCGTGATTCTGCCGGTCCCGTGATAGAAACGTGATCGTTTTGTGAGGCCGGCGTGAGAACGAGACGCTATGTTAAGTACAATTTACTGAGAGGCCGGCCTTCAGTAAATTGAGTATTGACCGATGCCAAAAGGAGAATTGATCCATGAAACGTATCAAGAAATCATTGATGGTGGGTGCTGTGCTCGGCCTTCTGGCTCTTTTCCCCTCAGCTGGTGAGGCAGGGGTGGATCGCGAAAAGTTCCTGAAGGACCCAGGCGTCTATGGTACGTTTGCCGTGTTCCAGGTCGATGAGGAGTGGTGGAAGCTCGACAAGGCGGCCAAGGTTGCTGCCGTCAGTGAAGTGAAGGCCATCTTTCAGAAGCATAGCGATGCGCTCATTGCCGACACGTACCTCTTGAGAGGGCTCGTCGAAAAGGCCGACGTTCTCGTCCGAATCCATTCTCTGGAGATCCTGACGAATCAAAACTTTCTCATCGATTTCATGGGAACGGCGCTGGGACAGCATTTGAAGAATACGTACACGTTTAACGGGCTCACGAAAGCTCTCAATTATGTGCCAGGGATGTCCGAGGATCTGAAGATTGCCTTGAAAACACAAACCGATCCAGGACCGAAACCGTACGCCATTATCGTGCCGATTCGTAAAGATGCCGAATGGTGGAACGCGGGGCAAGATGTCCGCACAGCGATGATGAAGGAGCACACCGAAGCCACGGTCCCATACCTGAAGACGGTCAAACGGAAACTCTATCATGCCAGTGGGCTGGATGACGTCGATTTCATCACCTACTTTGAGACCGCAAAACTGGACGACTTTAATAACCTCATCATTGCATTGGAAAAGGTAAAAGAAAATCGCCACAACAAGCAGTTCGGTGCACCAACCCTGCTGGGAACTATCCGACCCTTAGACGAAATCTTGGCCATTCTCAGCCACTGAATACGAGAATGGCCTCCGAAGCCGCTCTGACTCCATTAAGGAGCTGCCTGTCGCATTTTCTAATTGAAGAATTGCCGCGGAGACTCTGCTGCTGCCGGTTTCAAAGACACCGAGTTAGGTGTGTGAATGAAACCGGCAGCAGCCCAGATAGCGGTCGGTCGTGTACTTCCGCTTTGGGTCGGAAGCAGCCATTCAGAACAGCGAGCAAACCTCAATCCAGCGCCCCACCTTACCCGATTTGGGGAGTCAATCAAGACTCGCACGACACTGTTCGCCTTGGGCAGTGAGGGCGGCTGGTTTGCAGCATTTTGAGTGGCTGCGTTGGAGCAGAATCGGTGGCCGGTTTGAGCAGAATACGCAATCAGAGCGCAGATACTCATTCGATCCCCGTTCCACATGGATAGAGAGAGCACAATCCTAAGAAGGAAGAAAGTATCCCTTCAGAGGGCCCAGTGAGTGAAACGAGCACTGATACATAGACTTATGGACTAGTGCGGGGATTGTCCAAGCTACCAACAGCTTGAACAACCCCCGGGTGATGCACTCTTAATCAGGGAGCACCCTGTGTCATGTAGTGACTTGAGTGAAACGCCATAATCAGAATGGATAACCTATGCCGCAGCAAACTTAAGTAGACCAAGAGACAATCCCCAAAACCAGGTACCGTAAAAGGTACCGCTGTACCTTCGGTTTTTCCGTTTACGCATCGTTTACGGTCGATCGCGTAACTAGTTTACGCGGATCAGTCAATCGAAGAGGCGTAAACAATTTTACAACCCTGGCAGGGAGACTGCATTAATTTATATATAAAACAATGGGTTCGATAAGTACTGTTTGAAGGAATCCAGTCCCCGCAACCAATCCGGACCTTCCCTCTCCCCTTCAAATTTTCTTTCATAGTTGTGCTATAGAGCACGATGGGTTCTCTCTCAATTTGCGCTATCACACCGTCCGATCCTTCTCGCAGAGATTCTTAAGTTCCTTTGGAGGGTTCTCCATTTGCGATAGGATCACCCTACGCTGACTGGCGGGAAGGGAGCGGGGCTGTGAACTTCATTCGAATCGGTAACCGCGCACTGAATCTTGATCGCGTCACCCATTGCGAAGTGCAAATCTGGCAAGATGCGATATCCGTAAAAATTTATATGGCTGGGACCGCGAATAACACCCCGTTGGTACTGAATGAAGAAGAAGCCAAAGAGTTCTGGAAATATATTGAGTACGTCGCTGAAAAACCTGTGTAACCCCTCCCTAGCCATGTCCTGCCTTTAACCCATCTATCTATCCCTGATTCCGTAGATCGTGCGTATCATCGATGTCCCACACTCCCCGTCAACCAGAACTGCGAGTGCTGTAATGGCTCATGAAAGCAAGCTGGCCATGCGCCTGTCCCCAATCCATCTCCTGCCAACTAATTATTTTATTGTGAACTTTCAATCAAATACACACGCTTATACGTCCAGCCCTATGTAGGGGAGGACGTCACAGGACAGTTACCTTTTTGCCATTGCATCGCCCTTTGTCTCACAGATCAAATGCCCGAAACATTCTCAGATAAAAGACCATGATATGCTCGATCAATGCTCACTGGTTATGTTACGGTTATCTTGTAATTTGCGTAGTTTGAGACGCACTGACGAGAAGAGAAGATTGGTGAAAAAAACAGAATGAGCAATGGGCAGCAACAATTCCTTCGGCTCATTGCTGCATGTGGAGTCATGTTGTTCATAAATGGCTGTGCGAGTGAATACGACGTCTTCCATACACAGACGGGAGACCCCATCCTCCTTTCACGGCGGGCCTACTCAAAAGAAACTTGCCTGGAAAAGATTCATGCAGAGGGTACCCGCCTTGGAGTCACCTTTCGCTATGTTCACGTGAGGGGATCCCTTTTTGGCCAATCCCTCCTATGGCCATTTGAAGGTGGGTATGCCTGTGAAGCTGCCGTAGGACCGGAAGGATTGCCTAGAGGCATTTACCCGCTCAAAAACTCGCCTCTCCTTGCACACAGGGAGTGAACTGCCCCCGCACCCACGGCTCAAGCCGCTGGCACAATAAATATTTCCCTTCCATACTCCCGATTAGTAAGAATTCTTCTCTTTCAGGAAAAGTCTTGTTGACAACACTCCCTATAGCGCAGTAATACTCGTTCCTCCACAGAATATAGGGGCGTGTGGGCACAACGCTCCTTCTCGCACTTCTGTTTTTTGGAATGCGGGCAAGTCGAAGGGAGGTGGACCCAGGAATCTGGCACATTGGAATACGAGCCAGATCCACGAACAACAGACCGCGAGTGCTGTACCATCAGCATATGCATTCAGGGAAACCTGTGGTTCTTGCGCCTTTTTGTTTACAAAAATCTGCTGGACTAGGAACAAGGAGTACGTATGGAAGACTTGGTGATTGAAGAAGAAGGCACCTCCTCGGCATTGACCATTACTCTCGGTGATTTTCTCGTCTTCATTAATTGGATGAATCAAACTGAAAAGGCTCTTGAACGCGCAGAAGCGCTTCCCACCATGCCACAGCTCGACTCAGGCAAAGTGCGCGGCTGGGTTCAACTGGTTCAGCGATTAGAAGAGCGGTTCCGTCGGAGCGAAGAAAAGAAATTGGCGATGGAAGCGAATGTCATCGCGCAGGAAGCCCAACTGGGGCAGCTGTTATCACATCTCCATTCAAACATTGCTTCCTTATATGAAAATCTCGGACAGTCGCAAAAAGCCGAAGAGGTTCGCCGACGCGCCGAAGCCCTTCATTCCGCATAGCTTCACGTAGGATATCCCGGAGAAGCAGCAACACCGCTTACTTCTCCGGGCCCTCTTCCTTGTAACAGCCCTCCGAATACTCACCGTTCATCACACCCACTATTTCTGACATTTCCTTGTGAAGGTATAGACTTTGGCTATACTTGAGCCAGCGACGCCGAGGCCTTGCTAAGAGAAGCCTTACTCGCCACAAGTTTCTTAGCCAGAGGGATCAGGATTGAGCCCTTCAATAATCAAATTGCTGCTCGTCGAAGACAATGATGTCGATGCTCACCTCACTCGGGACATCCTGGCAGAATGGAGCATTGAACAATTCGACATTACCCACGTCACGCGACTGAGCGAAGCGTTTGCCCATCTTGCGCGAGATCGCTACGATGCCATTTTGCTTGATCTCTCCTTGCCCGATGCCTATGGGCTCCCAACATTGAAGCAAGTTCAAGCCACCAGCCCTACCATCCCTATCATTGTCCTCAGCGGGGTCAGTGACCAGGCCCTATCGCTCCAGGCCGTGCAGCAAGGTGCCCAGGATTATCTCGTCAAGGGACAGGGCCACCCCGAACTGCTCGCTCGCTCCATTCGTTACGCGATCGAACGGAAGCGAGCAGAAGAACGCATGACGTATCTGGCGCAGTACGACCAGTTAACCGGACTAGTCAATCGGACGCTATTCCGCGATCGACTCGTCCAAGCCATGGCGCGAAGCAAGCGCCTCCAACGCCCGCTCGGCTTGATGCTATTGGACCTCGACCGGTTTAAAGCCGTCAACGATACGATGGGCCATGATGTCGGCGATTTGCTGCTCAAAGCAGTGGCAGACCGGCTCAAACTCTGCGTCAGAGAAGTAGATACGGTGGCCCGAATGGGCGGTGACGAGTTTACGATTATCCTGGAAGGCTGCGCAGCGGATCAGGACATCACGGTCGTGGCTCAACGGATTACCGAATCGTTGAGAGAGCCTTTCGAACTGGGGTCGCATCGCCCAGCGATTGGCGTCAGTATTGGAATTACCGTCTATCCATCCGATGATCACGATATCGACGACCTTCTGAAACATGCCGATGCCGCGATGTACCGGGCCAAGCAAAAGGGTGGCTGCACCTTTCAATTTCACATATCCGATGCGAAGCCTCAGTCTCCTCTCGTCTCGTAATAGACCGTCCTTCTAGCGACCGATATCTTCCAACGGTTGGTCGGTCACCACAGAGGCTCCCCGGGGATTACGCGTAAGGTCATTGGCCTGCACCAATTCTGAAGGAGCCGGATTGGGGCGCGCATCCGGCGTCACCACGACTCCCCAGTGCTGATTGTCCCGGCAATGATTATCTGCCAGCAGCGCGCCACCATGGTGAAACAGCAATATGCCGCTCAGCATGTTGCTGTCGCATTGATTGCGGACGATATCCGGACAAGTCCCTGCATCGCGGACAGCAATACCGAAATGATGATTGTCAAAGCACCGATTGTCTGCTACCCGAGCATGCGCTCCGGCAAATACAAAAATCCCCGACTCTCGATTGCGACAGACTTCATTGCCTGAGAAGGTCACCCGACATTCCGGACCGTACAGTACAACACCTGACAGAATCCCTTCCATCGCGCGACAGTCTGAAATCACGCAGGTGCTATCCAGAACGTTGATGGCCGAATGTTGATCGCTCCCCACATAACGAAATGCAATTCCTGAAATTCTCCCGCCAGGGACCTGTTGTAAGTATAAGGGGCCACCACGACGAGAAAAAATCTGCACCTGGTCACGCCCGGCACCAATCAACCGCACAGGACGGTTCGAGATGAAGATCTTGTCTTCATACGTGCCAGGTCTAATATAGATCTGATCATGTTCCGCCGCGTCGCGAAGCGCGTCACTTGGGAGAGCATAGCAGCGTGGGTCTGTTGCATCGACAACTAGCGTCTTGCCGCCGGCGGGATTGGGCGGTAGCGACTCATCCATAAATAGCATCTTCTTTTCCAGCTAGCTGGAGCAGCGTAGCATTAACATCACACTGGGCAAAAATGGACTCGTACAAATCTGTCATCATTCAGAACCTTTGACCAAATTGCGGCAAATGTCACCTATTGGATAGTCTGAAAGCTTCAGTTTTTGACCATTTTTCTCGCCTTCCTCTAATATCCCTGTGGCATACCGATTGCGATGTCTCCCGTGCAGATCCAAATGGGTTGGCTCGCTGGAGGAAACCATGAAGAAGCAACTACGAATCGGAGTCCTCGTCGTAATGGGCGCCCTGCTCCTCTCGCCAAGTATTCCATTCGCAGCTCAAGGTCAGATGCAAGACAGCTCCCGCCGTTTATATGATCGGGTGATGGAAGAGTTCAAACATCGGGACTATGAAGCTGCGCTCGCAGGCTTTCGTCTTTTTATCGAGGTTCATGGACACTCTGCGCTCGCCGCGAACGCCCAATATTGGATCGGAGAATGCCAGTATCGCATGGGCCGCTATAAGGATGCTCTGGCCTCATTTTACAATGTCGTCTCGTACTATCCGCTCAGCCCGAAGCTGGCAGCATCAACCCTGAAAATCGGGCAGGCCTATACAAAACTCGGCGATCAGGACAAAGCCCGCATGATGTTTGAACGTGTGGTCGACCAGTATCCCGATAGTTCAGAGGCCGAGCTCGCCAGGAAAGCCATTGACACAACCAATGCCAAGTCCGAACCGATTGCGCATACGCTTGAATAGCGCAACCCATACCTGCCCCCTCCCACCTACATCGCTATGATTCATCCGGCTCGCATCCGAGTAGGGATGCGAGCGCCGGAACGGTGTAGGACTTCTGCACGCGCAATGTCACCAGCTTAATCCCCGCAGCATCAAGAACCGACTCAATCACACGCTGCCGGTTGCCTTGGCCCCCTCTCACAACACTATCCTCTACTTGCACCACCTGCTCAACCTGCCTCGACCCCGGATGCACGAGGACAAACGCCACGCGCTTCAGCGCAATCTGACGAAAGGCCTGCGACCGAATTTCTCCGGGCGCATCAATATGAACAAACGCCCACAACGGAACTTGGGAGAACACTAAATACTGATCCTGGACGGCCAACCGAAGGAGGTTATAGAGCAGCACTTCTTGCTCCGTAAGCAACGGAGCGGGATTGACCTTCGTCCCGGCCGGGAAAACGGGTCTGTGACTCTTCATCTTGTCTGACGCAGGGCTCCGTTTCCAGAGCAGCAATACCAGCACACCTACGACGAGAGAACCAATGAGAATGACGTCCATGTGCTACGTACGGCCCTTCAAGAGGAGAGTTTCAATCGGCGCATCCACCCCGGTCCTCCGGGAACAATGCACCCCAGCAATGCCGGATGACTTGCGCCAGTGACGGCGGGTACATTCCCGCACTGTTCCATCACCGTTTGATATGCCAGAACGGCAAACGCAACCGCCTCGAAGGCCTTACTATCCCACCCGAGCGCATCGAACGTGGAGACAGGAGCCGGTGAAAACACATCGGCGAGGTGCGCCATAATGGCACGGTTGCGCACCCCACCGCCCCCGACAATCACTTCGTCGATCCCTCCCTGAATCCATCGTCTGGCTGTGCCGACGGACTCGGCCGTCCAACGGCTGCACGTGGCCAGGAGGGTTTCGATCGAAAGCTGGCGAGCCTCTTGGATGGCCGCAAGCTCCTCGACCATCGGCGCGCCAAACATTTCTCGCCCGGTCGACTTCGGCGGCTGTTTCAATAAATAGGGATGCGCCAGCAATTTTGTCAGCAACCGCCCATCCGGCTTCCCACGCGAGGCAAGGCGTCCGTCTCGATCCATCGAAACACGACCATTCGTCGCCCGATACATGAGACCGTCTAGAACCATATTCGCCGGACCGGTATCAAATGCACTGACGCCGCCAACCCCTTTCCCGCGCGGTAAATACGTGACATTACTGATCCCGCCAAGATTGACCACCAGCCGTGCACGCCGGGGATGACGAAATACGAGCGCATGCACACCGGGCGTCAGCGGAGCGCCTTGCCCACCGGCGGCAATGTCGCGCGGGCGGAAGTCAGCCACTGTCGTGATACCCGTTCGCTCCGCGATCACAGCCGGCTCGGCAATCTGCAAGGTAGACCGGATCGATCCGACCCCGGCATCCTTCACCCCATGAGGTAAGTGGTGAACCGTCTGGCCATGAGAGCCGATTAAATCGATATCCTTGGGACGAAGCCCGGCGGTGCGGATCGCGCCGAGAGCCGCATTGGCAAACCATTCACCGAGCAACGCATTCAAGTGACATATTTCCGCAACAGATCCGGAAGCCGAGGCCGTAAGAATCCGCTGTTGCAGAGAACGCGGATACGGCAATACGTGGAAGGCGATGGTTTGGATGTCCAGCCCCTTCCGTGATCGCGTGATCTCGACCAGTGCGGCATCAACTCCATCGCCGGACGTGCCAGACATCAGTCCTACCACTTTCATAATCCTGTCTCCCTTTCCTCGATAGGCCTCGCACAGATACCGCGCTACGCTAATGGAAGTCGGCCATGCGGTCAAGCCATGGCACGCCTCTCACCTGAGGTGTGAGCGCCGGATCAACTCGTTGACATCACGGAACCCCGATGCTACCGTCCCCGCCCATGTTTGCACTAATTCGAATGGCGTTCAGAATGGTTTGTGCAGCCGGATGCTGCCTCGCGGTGTTCTTGCCATCACAAGCCTTGGCGGCTACTCCGCCTCCCTTGAACGTCGTCGTCACAATCCCGGTCCTGAAGGATCTCACGCAGCAAGTAGGCGGCCCCTACGTACATGTCACGTCCCTCTTGAGCGGCTATGAAAACGAACATACCTACGCACCAAAGCCCAGCGATTTGATCGCGGTCAGAAAAGCCCGAGTTCTTTTTGAAGTCGGCATCGGACTAGAGATCTGGGTTGCAGCCCTGGTGAAGAACGCCGGAAGTCCTTCGCTGGTTGTCATTACGACTTCCGATGGCATTGGGCTGATCCGTGATCATTCCGATCAGGAGACCCCACACTCAGGCGAGCATCAGCATGCCAACGGCGGAAATCCCCATGTGTGGATGGATCCAGAGAGCGTCGCCACGATGCTCCGGCACATTACGGCAACACTCATTTCGCTCGACCCGGCACATGCCAAGGAGTTTCGAGACAACCAAGCCGCGTATCTCCGCCAGCTGGATCAACTCCGAAAAGAGCTGTCCGAACGCGTCAAGCGGCTGCCTGATCGGCGCTTTATCGCCCACCATCCCGCCTGGCCTTACCTGGCTAGACGATTTGGATTCGATATTGTGGCTACAATTCAAGCCCAGTCCGGCACAGAACCATCGGCCCTTCAGATTCAGTCGCTCGTCGCGAAAATTAAAAAGGACCATATCAAGGTCATCGTCTCTGAAATCCAGTTGAGTCAACGGATCCCTGAGCTCTTGGCAAAAGAGACCAAAACCCACGTGATTGTCCTCACCACGCTTCCAGGCGGCCTCCCCGGCACCGAGACCTACCTCGACATGCTTCGCTATAATGTGCTCCAATTGGCCAACGCGCTGGAGGCGACCTAACAATCGCTCGGCGTGCGCTCAGCGCCGGAAGGAGCCCGTGTTCCCGTGCCCGAATCATCCAACCCGATTATCCAATTCGACCATGCGACCTTTGGCTTTCCTGGAGTGATCGCGCTCCAGGATATTTCCCTTTCCATCTGCATGGGAGAGTTTGTCGGCGTCATCGGTCCCAACGGCTCCGGCAAGACCACACTCTGCCGCGCAGTGTTGGGCCTCATGGCGCCACTGACCGGACATTTGCGTATCTTTGATTGCGCCTGCGGCGAGCTGCGCTGCCACCACCGCGCCCAGATTGGCTACCTTCCCCAGAAAGGCGTCGTAGATCGGAACTTCCCGGTCACCGTCCTTGAAACCGTGATGATGGGCCGCTACGGCACCCTAGGTCTGCTCAGACAAACGACGAAGCGGGATCAAGCCATTGCCCTCGATGCCCTCGCCCACGTGGGGATGGATGTGCATCGAGATACAGCGCTCGGCCATCTGTCCGGCGGCCAGCAACAACGCGTATTCATTGCCCGCGCCTTGGCCCAGCAGCCGAAAGTCCTCTTGCTCGATGAGCCGACCACCGGCCTCGATATCACCACCCAGCACAACGTCATTGAACTCGTTGCGCATCTGCATAAGGAACTGGGCTTGACCGTGCTCTTGATCACGCACGATATCAATATGATCCGCCCGCACGTCGACCGACTCGTGCTGCTCAAGACTCGCCTGTTTGCCGCAGGACCTCCGGCCGATGTGCTGAAGCCGGACATCCTTCGCCAAGTCTATGGAAAAGAGCTGGTCATCACCGAGAAAGATCTCGTGATCGTTGAGGACTATCACCACCATCATTGAAATGCCTGCAACCTATGATTGACCTCTTCACCTATGATTTCATGCAACGCTCACTTCTCGCGGCGGCGATGGTGGGGGGGCTCTGTTCTGTCATCGGCGTATTTGTGGTGTTGCGGGGGCTCGCCTTCGTCGGTGCTGGAACAGCCCACGCCGCGTTTGCCGGAGTAGCACTCGGCTATTTAATGGGCTGGCCGCCGCTGCTCCTGGCGATTATTTTTGGCCTGGCAACAGTATGGATCACCGGATGGGTGGAAGAGAAAGGCCGAATGAAGCTGGATGTGTCGATCGGAATTCTCTACACAACCACCATGGCGCTGGCCATCCTCTTCATTGGCCTCATGAAAACCTACAATGCTGAGGTGTATGGCTATCTGTTTGGCAGTGTGTTGTCCGTCACAAGTGAAGAACTGCGGACGATTGCCGGGCTCAGCATACTGGTACTCGGCCTGATCCTGCTTTTCTCAAAAGAGCTTTACTTCATCGCGTTTGATCAGGAAATGGCTGAAGCCTCGGGCGTACCGGCCCGTAAGATCTTTTTTCTCCTACTCACATTAGTCGCACTCACCGTCGTGATTTCCTTGAAAACGGTCGGGGCCATCCTGGTCTTTGCTATGATTCTGATCCCCGCATCCACGGCCTATCAGCTCACGCATAGCCTCCGCACGCTGACGATCTACTCCATTCTCATCGGCATCTCGACCTCGGTATCCGGCGTCCTCATCTCAGCGATCTGGGATATTCCATCAGGCCCCGCCATTGTCTTGCTGGCCACCTCCATCTTCTTTCTCGCCATCCTGTTCTCTCCAAAACGGGAGCGGCGCGTAGTTCCAGCAGCGTAGCTTACACAATCGATCTCTCTGCATTCATAGTGTAGGCCGTTGCGTACAACCTGTGTCGTAATGGAATCACTCATGAGAAGTTGCGCGAAAGTTCCGTTTCGAAAAAATCTGAAAGGACTTTGATAGCGCGAGGCTAATGAGATACATTGACTCCATTGTCCATGTTTCACTTTCCATCTGCCCTCGGCATAGGATTTGCCATCTATTCATCCAACTCATTGTCTTCTGTCTCATAAATGTACCAAGGAGAATTTGCATGCCTATGAAGCTTCATCGCTCAATCATGGCCGGTCTGCTGTTCGCAGCCCTCAGCCTGTCTATTCTTTTTAGCAATGCGGCCTTCGCACAAGACGGGAAAGATACGTTCGGCGGGATTGAACCAGGAAAATGGGTACTCGGAATGCGGGCTGGATTTGCGCCGCTCACGCAGCAACTGTCCGGGAATACCTCAACCGATGTCGGATCGCTGGTCAACTTTCAGGCGATGTATAGCCTCAATAGATGGTTGCTCGTCGGCATGATGTTGGAATGGGAACGTCACGCAGTGGACCGGGAGCGTCCGTATTTAGATCTTGGACATCAGGACACGGTGTCCGTGCTGCCGACGGTAGAACTCCGTCCAACAAACTTCGGCCCCATCAGCCCATATCTCAACATGAGCATGGGCGTCAACGTGAATAGCTTCGGGGAAAACTCTCGATTTCAAATCAGCCCTAGTAATACGTTTGCTTGGCGCCTGGGTTGGGGAGCGGATTATATGATCACGAAGCAGTTCGCGCTGAACACAGAAATGGCCTACAAGCGGAACGACGGGCACGCCACGGTGAACGGAGTGCGAAACGACGACTGGAACGCCTCGTCATTTGGCTTCTTGTTCGGTGTGAAGCTGTTCTTCTAAGCAGAATACTTTATGAGATGGAGGCGCAGTGGTGGTTCGACGGCCACTGCGCCTCTGAATCGTCCCGCCATCCAAGCCCATTGATGCGCCTAGAGTGAGCCGACCAAAGACGCGTTCGTTTTATCAGTGCAGCGGTCGCACGGCCTACCATTACTCGGACTTCGCCTGCTGGCTGCGATTCCACACCATGCCGGTCTGTTCCTTGGAACTGAACCCCAGCTTTTCATAGAACCCCGGTCGCCTGGTGCAGAGCCAGAAGAGCTCGACTTTCTTCAAGCGGGGATGATGGAGAATACGCTGCACGATTTCAGTTCCAATGCCTTGCTTCTGATAGGCTTCGTCGACGATCACATCCCAAATAGTCGCGCGATAGACGAAATCCGTGAGGACCCGGCCAAAGCCGACGAGCTGATCGCCGTCCCAAGCGCACAGCGCCACATCCGTATGACGAAGCATGTCACGGGCGTCATTCAGGGTCCGTCCCTTCGCCCAGGGTGCCTGCTGAAACAATGTCATTAATTGTTCGGGTTGGAGCGACTTCTTCTCTGAAAATGTAACCGTGGTCTTGAGCGTGGGGGGCATTGTATACTAGAGTATCTCCCGTTGAGAGACTGTACTGTGAAGTTGGAAGTGTACGAGGAAACCGATGTCAACGCAAGTCCGTAGCTGTCCCAAGTGCTTCCAGTTAATGTGGCTGAAGCAGAACGAGTTTGAGCTCATCGATGTTGAAACCATCCGAGCCAAATGCCCCCACTGTGATTCAACCGTTCGGTTTAGACTCGTGAGTGAAGGGGCCAACGCCGCCGGCCCCAAAATGGGCCACTGACTAGAAAGCGGCCTGCCTCAGGCAATCATCGCTCAGCCATAGACCGTCACATGCCCCGACCGGAACCATCCAGTTCAGGTTTATTCCCTGGAAGAATCTTGTGGAGCACCGCGCGGTATTCGGCAACCCGCTTTTCGTCGATCCGCCCCACTTCGATTTCCTTATCTCGTTGCATGCGCTCTACATGGTCGAGCACAGCCAACAAGGGCTGCACCGCTCCGAGTAAGTTCCCCACCTCAAAGGCTTCCAACGAAGCCACGAATGATTCGTTCAACCCTTTGTAGGGCGTACCGGCACTCTGGCCGCGCACTCGTGAGACATTGTCTTCATAATCATCCACAGCTTCCAACTTAGGCTTTACACCAGTTGGCACTGCCGATAAGTGGACAATGGGTGGCAACTTAGCGGCATAGGCTTTCAATTGAGCCGAGAGGCCGCCGATCGCATCAAGAATATCTGCTGTCTGCATACGCGTACCCTCTCAGAGATAGCGCTTATTGGATAGCGCAGGGGCTCTCATAGCTCTAGCGCCGGCTTAGCGGGCTTGAAGCGTTCGAGCCCCTGGGTGACTGCTTCCATATCGGATGGAAAGGGGCGAGAGAAATCTTGTCTCGTCCCGGTCCTGGGATGCGTAAAACCGAGAGTCCTCGCATGAAGCATCACGCGCGGAATCTCTACCTCATCAAGAGCACAGACCTTTCGCCCTCCATACGTCGGGTCTCCGAGAATCGGATGGCCGAGAGAGGTGAGATGGACTCGAAGCTGATGGGTGCGCCCTGTCCGAGGGTAGAGGAGGACATGCGCGGCGACTTTGCCGTATCGCTGATCCACCTTATACTCCGTCACGGATTCCCGTGGGCTAGTCGTGCGCGTCGAGATTTTCTTGCGCTCCTTGGTATCGCGCCCAATTGCCAGCTCGATCAACCCATGGCCCTTCTTCGGAACTCCCCAGATCAAGGCTTCGTACACTCTCGTGATCGTATGCTCTTTAAACTGTGCGGCCAGATGTCGGTGCGCTTGATCCGTCTTGGCAATCACCATCACGCCGGACGTTTCCTTATCCAGGCGATGGACAAGTCCAGGTCGTTCCTTCCCTCCGATTGCCGAGACGGTCCCTCCGGATGTCTGAAAGTGATGGAGCAGCGCATTCACCAATGTCCCAGTCCAATTCCCCGGAGCAGGATGAACCACAATGCCTGACGGTTTGTTCAAGACAAGGAGACTATCGTCTTCGAAAAGAACTTCCAGTGGAATGGCTTCGCCCTTAAGCGCAAGCGGCTCGGGCTTCGGCACATCCATGCTGATAGTATCGCCAGGCTTGATCTTTTGGCTGGCCTTCACGACCTGCTCGTTGATGCGAATGCGACCAAGTTCAATCAGGCGCTGCAAGGCAGATCGGGAGATATCTCGTTGGTGATTGGCCAGAAAGATATCCAGACGTTTGGGCTGCTCTCCAGCCGTGACCACAAATTCCGTAATCATAGCGGCACAAGCTACTAAAGAGCCTCGATCAATTGCAATGGGAACATACAGCCCCAACCGTCTTGCAGGAGCCAGGGGAGGAATAAGAGGAGAGAATTGAAAGGCGAGAAAATGAATCTAGGCGCGACCGACTTTATGAGCGCGCTCAGCGATCTTCTTGCGGAGACGGGCCTTTTCAAGGCTGATTTCGGCTTCTTTGACTTCCGATGGGAGGCCGCCGGCCTTCAGGCGCTGTTCAGCCTTTTCAACCGCAGCTTGAGCGCGGCCGACATCAATATCCTCGGCCTTCTCCGCGATCTCTGCCATGACCGTGACTTTAGTAGGCGTGACCTCGGCATAGCCCCAGAGGATCGCCATATGATTCGTCTGATCACCCACGCGATAGCGCAGCTCGCCGATACGCAGAGTCGATAGAAAGTAGCAATGGCCTGGCAACACCCCGAATTCGCCTTCCGAGCCAGGCGCGATGACTTCATCCACCTGCTGGCTCAGCAGCTGCTTCTCCGGAGTCACCACCTCTAATAAAATCTTTCCAGCCATTCTTTTCTTCCTCTTCCCACTACCCCAAGCACAGTCGGCTGGGCCGATCTCGATTGCGCGCATTGACCGAGCACCGTTTCATCGTGCGCGGTCAGCGAGCAGAAGATCGCCCTGCCGAGCGTGCTTATACCTTCACACCCATCTTTTCGGCCTTCGCCACGGCTTCCTCGATCGGACCCACCATGTAGAACGCCTGTTCCGGAAGGTGATCGTACTTGCCTTCGAGGATTTCCTTGAAGCTGCGGACCGTATCCTTCAGCTTCACATACTTACCCGGCGAACCGGTAAACGCTTCGGCGACGTGGAACGGCTGCGACAGGAAGCGCTGGATCTTCCGCGCACGGGCCACCGCCATCTTGTCGTCTTCGGACAATTCGTCCATTCCAAGAATCGCGATGATGTCTTGCAGATCCTTATACTTTTGGAGCACGGACTGGACGCCGCGGGCGACCTTGTAGTGCTCTTCACCGATGACTTGCGGATCGAGAATACGCGAAGTGGAATCCAGCGGATCGACGGCCGGATAAATACCCAACTCCGCCAACTGCCGGGACAACACGGTGGTGGCGTCCAAGTGGGCAAACGCCGTCGCCGGAGCCGGGTCGGTCAAGTCGTCGGCCGGCACATAGATGGCTTGCACCGACGTGATCGAGCCACGCTTGGTCGAGGTAATACGCTCTTGTAGCTGCCCCATCTCGGTCGAGAGCGTGGGCTGATAGCCGACGGCTGACGGCATACGGCCGAGCAACGCTGACACCTCTGAACCGGCTTGGGTGAACCGGAAAATGTTGTCGACGAACAGAAGCACGTCCTGATTTTCTTCGTCACGGAAGAATTCCGCGACGGCCAAACCGGTCAGCGCCACGCGAAGACGGGCTCCGGGCGGCTCATTCATCTGGCCATACACCAGTGCGGCTTTTGACTTGGTGTAATCGTCAGGATCGATGACTTTCGACTCCTGCATTTCGTGCCAGAGGTCGTTACCTTCACGGGTCCGTTCACCGACGCCGGCAAACACGGAGAAACCGCCGTGGTGCAACGCGATGTTGTTGATCAGCTCCATGATGATGACGGTCTTGCCGACACCGGCGCCGCCGAAGAGTCCGACTTTTCCGCCTTTGCTATACGGTTCGAGCAGGTCCACGACCTTGATCCCGGTCTCGAGCACTTCCGTCTTGGTATCCTGATCTTCGAGCTTCGGAGCGGGGCGGTGGATTGGATAGGTCTTCTTGGCGTTGATCGGACCCTTTTCATCGACCGGCTCACCCAGCACATTGATGAGGCGTCCGAGCGTCTCACGGCCAACCGGCACAGAGATCGGCGCGCCGGTATCATGGACATCCATCCCGCGCGTCAGACCATCGGTGGTCGACATGGCGATGCCGCGGACCCGGTTTTCACCGAGGTGCGTGGCGACTTCCAGCGTGATCCGGACGGCCGGCTTGCCGGCGGCCTTATTTTCTTCCTGGACCACCTTGAGCGCGTTGTAGATGTTCGGCAGTTGGCCGGGAGGAAATTCCACGTCCACCACTGGCCCGATGACTTGTACGACTTTTCCTGTGCTCACGGCTGACTCCTTCTTCAACGTAACTGACTATTGCAACGCTTCTGCGCCGCCGACGATATCCATGAGTTCTTTCGTAATCGCGGCCTGCCGGGTCTTGTTGTAGTAGAGCGTGACTTTCTTGATGAGCTGGCCGGCATTCCTGGTCGCGCCATCCATCGCAGCCATGCGCGCACCATGCTCCGCCGCGGCCGACTCCAACAGAATGCGGTAGGCCTGCACTTGAAAATGCTTCGGCACCAGAACGTTCAGCAGATCCGATTCATCCGGCTCATACTGATAGCTCCCGCCGGACGGCCCTTCGGCCTGAGCCGCGCCAAACTCCGTCGCGACGTCGATCGGGAACAGTTTTTCGACGATCACTCGCTGCTGAATGGCCGATTTAAACTCGTTATAGACGACATAGAGCTCGTCGAATGTGCCCTTCACAAAATTGTCGGTCAGATCGCCGCCGATATCGATGGCATGCTCGAAGCTGAGCTTGTCGAAGACTCCGGTCCACTCCTGCCGGATCGGCCAGGCCCGTCGGCGGAAGTAGTCGCGCCCTTTGCGGCCAACGATGCTGAGATTGACCTGAAGCCCGCGCGCTTCGCACTGCCGGATGAATTCGACGCTTTTACGCGCGATGTTGCCGTTGAAGCCGCCGCAGAGTCCGCGATCACTCGTGACCACCAGGACTTCAATCTTCTTTCCCTCGCGCTTTTGCAACAGCGGATGGGCCGAACGGTTCACACGCTGACTCAAGTTGCTCAACACGCCCCGCATTTTGAGTGCATAGGGACGCGCCGCAAGGATCCGATCCTGCGATCGCTTGAGCTTCGCCGCGGCCACCATTTTCATGGCCTTGGTAATCTTCTGCGTATTTTTGAAGGCCGCAATCTTGCGGCGCAGACTTTGTAAGCTCGGCATCGTCTACTTTTCTTGGCTATCGACAACGCGCCTTAGACGCGTCAGCGAAGGTTACTTCGCGCCGTATCCCATCTTCTGTTTGAAGGCCGTGATGATTTCTTTCAGCCGGGCTCCCACCTTGTCGTCGATCTTGCCGATGCTGGCAATCTCTTTTTTCAAGTCGGGATGCTGCTGCTGCACGTAGTAGAGATAGTCCGCTTCAAACTGCAACACCTTGTCGACCGGCACATCGTCGAGATAGCCGTTGACCCCGGCATAGATCGAGAGCACCTGATCGGCCACCGGCATGGGCTTGTACTGGCCTTGTTTCAACAACTCCACCATGCGTACGCCGCGCGCGAGCTGCATCTGGGTTGCCTTGTCAAGTTCGCTGCCGAACTGCGAGAAGGCCGCCATTTCGCGATACTGCGCGAGATCGAGCCGCAAGGTACCGGCAACCTGCTTCATCGTCTTGATCTGCGCGGATCCGCCGACGCGGGAGACCGACAGACCGACGTTGATGGCCGGACGAATACCGGAATAGAACAAGTCGCTGCCGAGATAGATCTGCCCGTCGGTGATCGAAATCACGTTGGTCGGAATGTAGGCCGACACGTCGCCGGCTTGCGTTTCAATGATCGGAAGCGCCGTCAAACTGCCGCCGCCGAGCTTTTCACTCAGCTTGGCCGCGCGCTCCAGCAAGCGCGAGTGCAGATAGAACACGTCGCCGGGATAGGCTTCGCGCCCCGGCGGTCTGCGGAGCAACAAAGACAACTGCCGATAGGCGACCGCGTGTTTCGAAAGATCGTCGTAGACGATCAGCGCGTGCTTGCCGTTATCGCGGAAATACTCTCCGATCGCCGCACCGGCGAACGGTGCGAGAAACTGCATCGGGGCCGGATCGCTGGCGGTCGCCGCGACCACGATGCTGTACTCCATCGCGTGATTTTCTTCGAGCGTCTTCACGACGCGGGCGACGGTCGAACGCTTCTGACCGACCGCGACGTAAATACAGAACACGCCCAAGCCCTTTTGATTGATGATCGTATCGACCGCGATCGCGGTTTTCCCCGTTTGCCGGTCGCCGATGATCAACTCGCGCTGACCACGTCCGATCGGGATCATAGCGTCGATCGCCTTGATGCCGGTCTGCAGAGGCTCGCGGACAGATTGACGGGTATTCACGCCTGGCGCGACGACTTCGATGCGGGAGGAATGCTCCGACTTGATCGGCCCCTTGCCGTCAATCGGCTGGCCGATGGCATTCACGACGCGGCCGATCAGGGCTTCCCCGACGGGGATTTCCGCGATACGGCCCGTGCGCTTGACGGGATCGCCTTCTTTAATCCCGACGTCCTCGCCCATCAACACGGCGCCGACATTGTCTTCTTCAAGATTCAGCGCGATGCCGTAGAGTCCGCCGGGGAACTCCAGCATTTCTCCGGCCATGGCTCCGTCAAGGCCGTAGACCTTGGCAATACCGTCGCCGACCTGGATGACCGAGCCGGTCTCCTTGACATCGACTTGCTTGTCGAAGCCCTTGATCTTTTCTTTAATGATCGCACTGATTTCATCTGCCTTGATCTGCATGGCTACTCCTTCGTCAACAGGCTCTGCATGGCGCGCAAGCGACCTCGGACGGTACTATCCACAACCGTGCTGCCGATAGAAATCTGCAGGCCCGCGAGGTGACTGGCGTCGGTCTGAAAGGTGATCTCCACGTCTCGCTTCAGGGTTTCGCGAAGGCGTGTTTTGATGCGGTCTTGTTCTGCCGGCGGGAGTGCCGCGGCGCTCGACACGGTGACTTGCTGAGTCCCCTTGGATTGATCGACGAGTTTCCCAAAGGCGTCGGCGATCTCCGGAAGAAATCCGATACGATTTTTCTTCACGAGCTGGGCGATAAACGCTTTGCCGACCGGAGGACACCCGAATCGGCCGCCGAGATCGGTCAGCACGGCAATCTTTTCTTCCATGCCGAATACCGGGGATGCCACCACGTGACGGAGGGAGACGGAGTCTTGCATGGCCTGGGACAGGCCATTGAGAGTACCCCGCGTCGCTTCGATAGTGGAGGAATCGAGAAGCTCAAAGAGGGCTTTGGAATAACGTCGCGCAACTGCTGTCTTAATCACGGTCCTTGTCCAATCACGTCCACAATGGGCACACGGATAATTGTCGTGCCGTCCGCACTAAAATAAGCGCGCCAAGCTACCATTGCTTGCGAGGAACTGTCAACTCTTCAGGAAGCCGTTCCAGGAATGTCACCGGCCGTGCACGGGCTGCGTCAGGGAGGGAAATTCAATCTGCGCCGCGCGGAACCGCTCGACAATTGCCTGGCTGAGTTCGCTCTGCAGCGATCCATAGTGGACCACTTTGGTCCAGGGTTCGATGGCGATCGTAATGGCGGGCTGCCCAAGCCGGCTGACTCCAATTACCGCCCGCGGATCGTGAAGGACATGCGTGTGACTCTCAACAATTTCCCGCACAATCGCCAGCGCCTGATTCAGATCGGTCTTATAAGACACGTCCACCGTGAAATGCAGCTGCCGAATCGTGCCGAAGTTATGCAAGATCTCTCCGACAATCTTGCGATTGGGAATCACCACGCGGGAATGATCGGAATGCATCAGGATCGTTGAAAAGATGTCGACCATCACGACATCGCCATGAACGCCCAACAGCGAGATATGCTCCCCGACCTTGTACGGCTTCGTAAAGATGATCGAGAGCCCCGCCATCACATTGCTCAAGACGCCTTGCATCGCCAGGCCGATCCCGACACCGGCCACGCCGATGCCCGCAACCAGCGGCGCAATCGGCACACCGAGGGCCTCCAACGCGATGACCGCCGCAAACAAGAGTACGATGATTTTGACGATGCGGACGAGCAGCATGCGCACCGGCGGCTCCAGCGTCTGCCGCTCCAGCGCCTGTTGCATCAGGTTTCCGGCCCAGCGCGCACCCAGCAAACCGGCGGCAAAAATGCCGATGGCCACGAGGGCCTGCAGACCATACTTCACCGCGTATTGCGTGATAGTATCCATGGCAATCATATGCCGTACTCCCTAACGACTGAATAATCCCTTGAGCAGTTGTTTTCCCTCCTGCTCCAAATCTTTCGGCTTGGTCGTGCCCTTGAGCAATCCGCCGATGGCTTCTTCCGCTTTCTGTTTGATCTGCTCCTGCACTTTTCCCGTCAAGCCCTTCATATCGAGCCCGTAGGAGGGCGCGTCGAGCGTGCCGCCGATCAGCAGCGGTAACGTCAGCCGGCCCTCCTTCACCGCCAGTCGCGCAACCGGGGAAGAGCCCGCCACCTGCTGACTCAAGGCTTCCGACAGGCGCAAATTCACGGTCATGTTGAGCGCATGATCAAATCCGATCGTTCCGCCGCCGGTCGCCTGAAAGTCGTGACTGTCCATCAGCAGGTTTTGCAGCATCACGACGCCCTGCTTGATCGCAAGATCTGTCTCGATGGTCGAGAACGCCGTGGCCTTGGCTTCTCCGACTGAAACACCGGCGACCTTCAAAATCGACGCGGCCTCCTGAAGAAAATTCACCCCGTCGATCTTGCCGTCTTTCACCGCGACATGGCCGGCGCCCTCCAGCGCCCTGGTCAAGTCCGGCATGGCAAAACCTTTCCCCATCACGGACAGGTCCGCCCCGGCTGTTCCACTGATCGAAACCGGAGTCTCAGCGACGGCATCAATCGCAGGGCCCAGTTGTAGCCCACCAATCGTCAGCTTCCCGTTGAATGGCGGCGCCGCAGCCCCTGACGTGAGCCCGCCCTGTGCAACGACCTGTCCCTCAAAGAGCTGAAACGAGAGATCGGACAGTCGCATATCCTGCCCCTTCATCTCCGCCGAGACTTTGAAGTCTTTTACCTCAACCGGCTTCTTGAGCGGCAACGTCATTGGCAAGTCAGCCGCATTGATGGCCGGCGCCGTCACGGTCAGAGCCATGTGCTGCCCAGCCGTCTTTCCGGCAATCGCGAAGTTCGTATTCCCCACAGCCACATGGAGGTCGATCGCATCCAGGTCCGCCGTCTCCTTCAGTGGACCAAACGTGCCATCGAGCGAAATCGGAAGATTCATCGGCTGAACCGTCAATGCCAGATGGAGATTCGGACTGCTGCCCAGATGAACCGATTGCAACAGAAGCTCCATGCCTTGAAGCACATATTCGACAGGCTTTGCCTGAGAGAAATCACGGTACGTGACCTTTCCACCAGCGAGAGACACCCGATCCACCGCCAGGAGCGCGAGAATTTTCAGCGGCCCATCCGGAGACGGCACCGGTGCGCGCGACGGCGTCTCCGACGCAGCCACTCCCTTACGCCCCAACGTCGCAGCATTCAGCACCCCGTTCTTGTTCTTGATGACCGTGATCACAGGCTCGCGTAGCGTGATCTCCTCGACCTCGACCTTGCCGCTCAACAAGGGCATCAGCTTGACTCCGACATCGACCGAGGACAGAGAGGCAAACGGACCGGTGCCGAAGGCTGGATCCTCGATGACCGTGAATCCCGCCACCCGTGCGCCCAGCCGGGGCCAGATCGTCAACCGAATATCTTGCAGCGTCACCTTGCGATTCAACGCCTCTTCAATCAGCGGACGATACTGCTCTTGATATTTATTCAGATCGACGACGAACGGGAGGAGCAGTGCCACCCCGACCAGCACCGCGATCAACACACCGATACCGATCACGATTTTCATCCTGCACCTCCAATTCCAACCTGCAGTATAGGAAACACCCCCTAGAGGGTCAAATACGGAGGTGAAAGACTTGCTCGCTACGAAGTCGTGACCCTAGTGAGGGCGGCGAAGGACATCTGGAACGTGGCGGTGAGGACATTGCACACGCGATCACGACGTCAGCCCACGTTGTTTCCCCCTTTCTTGATCTTTCCCTGCCCCTGAGCTAGGCTTCTACTTATGTCCTACCAAAACCGCATCACCATTGATCCGGGTAAGCGCGGGGGCAAGCCTTGCATCAGAAACCTTCGGATCACCGTGTACGACGTGTTAGAGTACCTTGCATCCGGCATGAGCGAAGCGGACATCCTGCAAGACTTTCCCGATCTCACCCGCGATGACATCCGAGCGTGCCTTGAATTTGCCGCCGACCGTGAGCGCAAACTCGTCTCGCTCCCCCGATCGTGAAGCTGCTCTTCGATCAGAATCTCTCCTTCCGTCTCGTCAAAGCCCTACAAGTCGAATATCCCGACTCTCAACATGTGCGCGATGTGGGTCTAGGCGAAGCGTCGGATGAGGCAGTGTGGCGCTATGCCGCGGAGCATGGATACACGGTGGTGACGAAAGATGCCGACTTCCACCAGCGAAGCTTTCTCTTCGGCGCCCCACCCAAAGTCGTTTGGCTGCGATGCGGAAATGCCTCGACCCAGGTAATCGAGACTCTTTTGCACCGACATTACAAGGATTTGCTCCAATTCTCCGCCAATGAAGAAGGTTCTTTTCTCGTCATTGAATAACCACAGCTGTGGCGCCAGTCAGATTGGTGCCGGTGATCGACCGCAGATTGCCGACGGCATCATAGGTATACGTCGCGACATTCCCCTGCCCGTCGATCACCTGCGACAGCCGGCCCAAGTCGTCGTAGATATACTGCGCCTGGTCAGCCACCGCCAGCGTCGGGGCCGACGCGCAGAGCATCAGCACACAGGCCACAACAACCAGCACTTTTGAGAACTCCATCTGCTTCATTGACAGTCTTTCGTCACCGAGTTGGACTCATTTGCCACTCAAAGCTAAAACCACATCGCACTCAAGCTCCGCCAGAAAAGTAACCTGTCCCATTTTCTTCTTTTATTTCCTGTCCTTGGATTTCTCGTGAAAGTGCTCGACTGCAGTACTAATTCCTGACCGCAACGCTCCTCGCTTGCTAGAATTGACGTTAATATCCAAATCTGGAACAAAGTATCGAAGTTCGACTCCAGGAATTGAGGTTTTGAGTGACTCAAGCAACCGTATCTCCGTGCTTGTGACCCCGCCCAATGACCCACGCTCCTTCTTGTACGGGAGGGGGAAAACCGGGTGAGAACCGAACTGCGCCCACGCCCACTCGAGAGCCCGATCCACACGCATGAGTTGAATGAGAGTGAGGTCGTGCCCCCAAATGCCTTTTCCATCACTCACCCGCATTAACGTCTGAGACGATCCATGAATCGATTCAACAATGTTATAGGGGTTCGTGAGCACTTCCACTTCAATCAACTGTGGGGTCTTTCCGTCTTCTGTAATCATGACTAACGATTCACCGAGGGGCGGCCACTCCTGCGCTCCTCCTACCAATCGAGGGGACTTGTGGGGTATTGGGCCAGTGACATTATCATGTTGTTGGAGGATGCCCCACTGCGTAGTGACCGTCTGCAGGAGGGCCGCGCGAACCTTCGCGTACTCTGCGGTCACAAGGACTACAATGCTCAATGCCCGGTGCGCATCTTCCCCCGTGCGTTCCATTACTAGTTTTTCGCCCAGTTCCCTCGGGATAGAACTGGCGCCCGTGAAGGCGTAAGAAGGTTCTGGGAGCCACCAGGGTGGGGGAATATACATCGGGAGCGACTCCGCCTCGACATTCATCAGCGCGGCGGCGAGCACGTAGGCGGATAAGAATGTGGCGCTCATTGGCAGGTCTTCCTCCCATTCATCTGTTTCCACTGTCGAATGAGTTGGCGGTCGGCATCAACTGCCGCATTCATCAGAAATACGTGAGAGAGTGGGGTCGTTGCTTGATTTTGCACTTCCCTCCTCCTACGCTTCAGCTTCATGGTCCGCCAACTGCGATTGGAATATCCCGGCGCCCTCTACCACCTGACCTGCCGTGACAACGAGCACCAGCCCGTCATTTCACGATGACACCGACAGACAGCACTTCCTACGGGGAAAAACCCCGGGGTCAGCTCTTGAGTTTGCATCGTCCTCAATGCACCGGATACGCACAGCGCATTCGGGCAAAAACCGGCCACTTTCATCCGGCTATTGATAGGTAGGCTTACAGATTTGGATTGCTTGCGTCAAACTCCGGCGGGTCTTCGGCAAGAAGCCGACTATCGCTTCCTCTGAACTGCCTGCTGACACAGATCAACCAAGTGAGCGAATCGTGACGGATCTCGCCTTGCCGCGTACCGGACCGCAGTGCTACAATCCCGCCTCTCGTATGGGCGCGGAGAGGTGCGAGAGTGGTCGAATCGACATGCTTGGAAAGCATGCGTCTCAGCAATGGGACCGTGGGTTCGAATCCCACCCTCTCCGCCATACTACGACCTTGCTCGACCTGACCCTTTGCTGACTTGCTCGGTCGGAAGCACGATCGTACCAGGCTGCTCAAAATGGTCTCCGGCAAGGCCGCAAGGAGTTCAGGCCCCGAGGCGTACTGATTAGTACGTTGAGGGGGCTGCGCGACTGAGAACGACGCCGGAGAACATTTTCAGCAGCCTGAATAGGGGCCGGGCCCTGTGCAACAAGACCCTGTGAACCCCGCCAGGTCCGGAAGGAAGCAACGGTAAGCGGTCAGTTTTGTGTGCCGCAGGATCACCTGGCCCCGCTTCGTTTGCACATGAGCCGCTCGTAATGGATTATCAAGTCTCCGCCCGCAAATACCGGCCCGGTACGTTCGATGATGTCGTGGGCCAATCGCACGTCGTTCAGACGCTGATGAATGCAGTCGACACCAAACGCATCGCGCACGCCTATCTCTTTTCCGGCACCCGTGGAGTCGGCAAAACGACGGTCGCCCGCATTCTGGCGAAAGCGCTGAACTGCGAGCAGGGTCCGACCGGCCATCCCTGCAACACCTGCGTCAACTGCGTCGAGATTACCCAAGGCACTTCCGTCGATGTGATGGAAATCGACGGCGCGTCCAATACTAGTGTCGACGATGTGCGGGAGATCCGCGAGAATGTGAAGTTCTCGCCCTTTCGCGGGCACTATCGCGTCTACATCATCGACGAAGTTCATATGTTGTCGAACTCGGCTTTCAACGCGCTCTTAAAGACGCTGGAGGAGCCGCCGTCTCATGTCGTGTTCATCTTCGCGACGACCGAAATTCACAAGATTCCGGCCACGATTATGTCGCGCTGCCAGCATTACAATTTCCGGCGGATTGCGCGCCAGGAAATTATCGACCGCCTCCGCCACGTCGCCTCACAAGACGGCATGACCATTGAAGACCGCAGCTTCACGGCGCTCGCGCGGGCGAGCGAAGGCAGTATGCGCGACGGGCTGAGCCTGCTCGATCAGGCCGTTGCGTTCGGCGGAAAAACGATTGCCCATGCCGACCTGGAAGTGCTGCTCGGCGCCGTGCCGCAGGAACTCGTACAGGGCATGAGCGCCGCCATCCTCGCGCAAAACAGCCAGGCCGCATTGGCGGTGCTCGCCAATCTGTTGGATCAGGGCCATGACCTGAAAGCGTTTTGTTCCGATGTGGTGGAACTGCTCCGCAATCTCCTGGTCGCCTCGGTCGTCCCTGCCGGCCCAGAGTTACGCGGCTTGATCGAAGCCACGGAAGAAGATATTCAGCAATTGGCCGTTGAAGCCAAGAAGCTGACGCCGGAACAACTTCAAGAACTTCTGACGATCTTTTCACAAGCAGAAGATTCCTTGCGCTACAGCGCCCATCCACGCTTCGTGTTGGAAGCGGCGGCGGTGCGTGCCACCAGGCTCGTCCGGCAACAAGAGAAACGCGCGGAAGCTCCATCCCCGACGGCGACATCGCCGGTGGCGCAGAAGCCAAGCCCCGCATCGCCGGCCATCCCACCAACGGCGAAACCGACATCCGGCACGACTGTCGCCACGCCTCGCCCAGCGCCTCCGGTTGGGACAGCGCCACAGCCCCCGCGAACCGGCACCTCACCCGTCACCGCGCGCCCGGCAACACCGGTTGTATCGAAGCCGGTTGCGCCACCTCAATCGGTGCAGGCCTCAACGCCTCAGGACTCCAAGCCGGATAAGGCTTCGCTTCCTCCGACTGCACCGAGTGAGACGCCAACAACAGCGGTCGATTCATCCGTTTCTGCCAAAGCATCGGAATTGTCTCCGCTCAATTGGGAACTGGTCCAGGAAGAGGTTGCAACCTCGTTTCCAAATTTTGCGGCGTATTTGGAAGCCGGCCGATTTGTCTCCTTGGAAGGAGGGCAGATTACCATCGGCTTTGCCAAACAGGCATCCCTCGCCCGTTCCAGGATGGAAAAGGAAGACAATCTCCAGGCGTTGGCTACGCTCTGCGAGCGACAGATCGGACAGCCCGTTCGCATCCGTGTGATCGAACTGTCCGCATCGGATCCGCCGGGACTCACGATGGCTCAGGTGCGGGCGGCTAAAGAGCAAGAACAGCGCATGGTATTGTTTGAGCAAGCGCGAGCGACTCCGGTCGCAAAACAGGCCCTGGACATTTTCGGTGCGGATCTCGCGGCAGTACGCACCGTGGCACAGAAGGAGACCGGCGAATGAAAAATCCCTTTGGCGATATGTCGAACATTTTGAAGCAAGCAAAAGCGATGCAGGATCAGATGGCCAAGATCCAGGAGCAGGCCGCGACCAAGATCGCCACCGGCACGGCCGGCGGCGGCAGCGTCACCGTGACGGCCAATGGCGCCATGCAAATTATGAGTGTCGTCATCGATCCAGAAGTCGGGAAAAGCGGCGACGTGGAGATCCTCCAGGACCTCGTGCTGGCCGCGTCTAACGACGCGCTCCGGAAGGCGAAGGACTTGATGGAGCAGGATATGAAGGCCCTGACGGGCGGGATGAAAATGCCGGGGCTGTTTTAACGCGCCGGATTACATTCGAGATCGTCTCAACGGAATATCACCGATTCAACTATGTCCATCGATCAACGTGGGTTACTCGCCCGGCTTGTGAAAGAACTGGTTCGCCTTCCCGGCGTCGGACAGAAGAGCGCGCAGCGGCTGGCCTTTCACTTGCTCAAGGCCGAACGTGAAGACGCGCTCAGATTGGCCGATGCCATCCGCGCGGTCAAGGATGGGCTAGCCTTTTGCCGGCAATGCCGCAATATTGCCGAAGGCGATTTGTGCGAATTCTGCCTCGATCCCAAACGGGACCGGACCAAAATCCTCGTCGTGGAAGAACCCAGTACGACCTACGCGATTGAACGAGCCGCCGGCTATCGCGGCCTCTACCATGTGCTGCTGGGCACACTCTCTCCGCTCGACGGCATCGGCCCGGGAGATATTCGGGCAGAGGAACTGGTCGAACGGGTGAAATGCGGCGGCGTGGACGAGGTCATTCTCGCCACCAGTCCGACGATTGAAGGGGAAGCGACCGCGATCTATCTCACCCGATTGCTCAAGCCGTTTGTCACCCGTGTGTCCCGTATCGCCTACGGAATCCCAGTCGGCATGGATATCGAGTATGCCGACGAAGTCACGCTGCTGAAATCGATTGAAGGCCGCCGAGACTTGTAAGCACCGCATCCCTCGGCATCATTCTCCCGTTGACCCATTCTTTGGACGACTGCTATAGTCCCCGCTCGTTCGGGATGATCGGAGCCCACATCCATGAAGGCACGTACTCCCCTGAAAAAAGCAGCCGCGTCGCGTACCACTTCTTCGCGCACGAAGACCGCCGCCCGCACCGTATCCGCCAAAGCCAAGAAACCGGCTGCTCCCAAGAAATCGGCCGCATCAAAAGTTCGTTCGAAGTATCCTGACATTCAGCGAGCTCTGGAACGGCAGCGCGCCGACCTGCTTGAAGAGGTCGGGGACGTGCTGACACAGCACAAGACCCCTGAAGCATTACCGGATGTAAGCGATCAGGCGTCGGCAGAAGAAGATCAGCGCTTTTCCATGCGAATCATGGAACGTGAGCAGAAGCTGCTCAAGAAGGTCAATGAAGCCTTGGATCGGATGAAGAATCAGACCTACGGCATTTGCGAGCAATGCGGCGAAGACATTCCCTACAAGCGGCTCAAAGCCCGCCCCGTCACAACGTTCTGTATCGAATGCAAAACACTTCAGGAACAGAAGGAACGGGCCCGCCGGTAATCCAGCTCCCTCGTCTCTCCTTCGCACACGCCTTCACGGTTTTTTTAGAACCTTCAATCGCTCCTTGACCCGGGCAATTCTCCCCTCTTCTTCGGGAATTCCTTCGACAAGCGCCAGGAAGGTTTCATATTCGGCGAGGGCCCGTTTCGGGTTCGTCGGCTCGTAGGCCTCTGCGAGATTGTACCGAGCCATGGCATAGTTCGGCCGCAGGATCACGGCCTTCTCAAAGAGACTCATGGCCGCAGCCTTCTCTCCGAGTTTATTGTGGACGGTCCCCAGATTATTCATCACTTCCGGAACATTCGGCCGGATGGCCAGCGACTGCAGCATTTCAGCCTTCGCCTTTGCAAACTGTCCTTTCGCATCCAGCGAGACGCCCAACCGATGATGCGCTTCTGCCATCCACACTTTGTTGGCAAAGCCGCTCGTGATCGACTTCTGATAGGCATCGGCCGCGATGTCGTAATCCTTATCCTTGCAATAGGCCAATTGGGCCGTCTGTCCACGGGCGAACTGTTGCAACGATGCAAAGGGTTCTTTGTCTTCGCTCCCCTGGCTTTCAATCTTCATTCCCGACTTGCCACCGACCGGCTGCCGGAGCCGATCGAGAAATTCCCGCCGGTAGGGGGAAAACAACCGAACATAGGGATCAATCGTGAAAGACGCCGCGAGGAGCGTCATATGCTCCCGGCTTCCGGTCACCAGATACTCAACCGTCGTTTTCTCATCGCCGGTATCGAAGATGGCGCTGGAGTCCATGTTGGCCTTCGTCGCTAACTGCGAGACGTTCAAATAAAATTCCAATTGCGGCTTCAACACGAGCAATGTTTGCCTCAAGACCGGATAGGGTTCAAGATCCAACCCGCTCGGAAACATGAAGATCGCTCCCACGAGCATTCCATCCTCATCGAAAAAATAGGATTCGTCGGCATGCGAGGGACTGTGCGCCGCGGGATACAGTAATTCCTGGCCGCTTCCCCAGGGGCTCGCCGTGAACGTTTTGGGCGGAACTTTCTTCAGCACCTCGGGTTTGCGATCGCACAGCGCTGCCGTCGTCTTGAGCAGGACCAGATCGCTCTCGGACGGAGGAAGGTTGGGTCGAATCGGAGGCGGCGGACCGCTGCATCCGGCTATTAGGCTGAATAGGATACTGCTTATTGCGAGCGTGCCGAATCGGCAGGACAATGACATACGGTCTCCGGTCAAGCATCCAGAGTCAGCGGACGATAAAACTTACACGAATTCAGGCGGCTTTGCGAACGGGCAAGAAAAAGCCCGCTCCCCGGATAAGGGAGCGGGCTTTCATGATGAGCTGCGAGCGCCGTCTTACCGGCGCTGACTATCCTGCATGTTGTCTTCCGCAGTGTAGCCAAACAGATAGGGGAAGGCGCTTGCCAAGGCATAGATCGGCCGATTCACTGCATAATCCAGCGCGTGTCCGAGCGGGTGGAATAAGACACCCAACCAGCGAATCGGATTGTCGTTAATCGGACTGCCTGCCGTAGGATCTGAATAAACCAAGGCCGTACTATCCAGCACGTTATAAATACTTGTCGGAGGGTTGTACTCTTTTTCTGCTGCCGTGCCTGCCTGATTCGTCGTCGTGCACCCTGTTGCAAGCACCGCCATCAGCACCGCACCCATTGCCCATGATGTTGGTCGCATACGTAACCTCACTTTGTTCGATCCCATCGACAGTGGCCCAGCGATCCCTGAAATACAGTGTGAAGTGTAGCCGACATCCCTGATTCTGTCTAGAAACGAGGTAATTATCGAACGGATTTGGCCGAGCGCCGCGTGGGATTCGAAGCAGGAACCGCATGGTGGGCGATACAGGGATCGAACCTGTGGCCTCTTCCGTGTGAAGGAAGCGCTCTACCACTGAGCCAATCGCCCATGCGGGCCAAGTTTAGCACGGAGCAATTCACGGGTTCAATTGCAAGAATCGAATGATGCGAACCGATCGCCTATGCCGTCGGCTACGCCTTGACTTACCCGAAACTCGGTTTCTAGAATGCGTCCTTCCCATTTTTCCTGAGAGGAGCGTGTGTGGGCATGAGAGATGACGTCGTCATCATAGGGGGTGGTCTGGCCGGATCCGAGGCAGCCTGGCAAGCCGCTAACCGGGGCGCGAAGGTGACGCTCTATGAGATGCGTCCCAAAGAGATGACGAAAGCGCATAAGACCGGCGGCTTAGCCGAGTTGGTCTGCTCCAACTCGCTCGGATCAGCCGATCCGCTGAACGCCCCCGGCATCCTCAAAGAAGAAATGCGGCGGCTGGGTTCGTTGATCATTACCTCGGCCGAGCAGGCCAGGGTGCCGGCCGGCTCAGCGCTCGCCGTCGATCGCGATCAATTCTCTCTCAAGATCACTCAAGCCCTGGAAAGCCACCCGAACGTCCGTATCCTGCATGAGGAGATCACCGAGATCCCGACGGATTGTCTCTGCATCATTGCCACCGGCCCCCTGACATCGGACAAATTGTCGGCGTCGATCCGTGCCGTCACGCAATCGCACCATTTGTATTTTTTCGATGCCATCTCGCCGATCATCGACGCCGAGTCGATCAATATGGACATCGTCTTCGCCGCCTCGCGCTACGACAAGGGGGGGGCGGACTACCTGAACTGCCCGATGGATGAGGCCCAGTACAACACGTTTTACGACGCCCTAATGGCGGCCGAAAAAGTGCAGCCGAAAGAATTCGAGAAGACACCCTATTTTGAAGCCTGCATTCCCATTGAAGTCATGGCGGAGCGGGGCCGGCAAACCATGCTCTTCGGTCCGCTGAAACCGGTCGGATTGGAAGATCCTCGAACCGGCAGGAGGCCGACTGCGGTCATCCAGCTCCGAACCGAAAACGTGCATCGGACCTGCTACAACATGGTCGGCTTTCAGACGAAGCTTACCTACCCAGAACAGAAGCGCGTGTTTCGCATGATCCCCGGCCTGGAACAGGCGGAATTTCTCCGCTACGGCAGCCTGCATCGAAACACCTTTATCAATTCTCCCCAGTTGCTCTTGAATACGTTGCAGTTCAAATCGCGCGGCACCTTGTTCTTTGCCGGCCAATTGGTCGGCGTGGAAGGCTATACCGAATCCGCCGCCATGGGAGGGTTTGCCGGCATCAATGCGGCACGCGCGCTCACGGGACTGCCCCTGGTCACGCCGCCCGCCACGACGGCTCACGGATGCCTGGTCGGCCATGTAGCCTCATCCGACCCAAAGCATTTTCAGCCGATGAATACGAATTACGGCCTCTTCCCTCCCCTCGCCCAACCGACCAGGGACAAGGAGAAAAAGCGGCAACTCATTGCCCAGCGGGCTCGTGAGGATTTTGAGAGATGGATGACGCAATCCGCGCTTTCATGACCTTTCTCACCGTCGAGCGCCAGGCTTCACCGGAAACCATCCGCAATTACCATTCAGATCTCCGGCAGCTCACCGCATTTCTCACACAATCCCAGCCAACGTCACACACACCGCGCGCGCTCCCGATCAATGACATCACCACGGATTCCTTGCGCGCCTATTTACACTGGCTTGACCGCAAGGGAGAGAAAGCCTCTTCACTCGCACGCAAGCTCGCCTGCCTGAGGAGTTTCTATCGGTTCCATGTCCGCGAAGGGACCGTTGCAAAGAATCCGGCCGAAGGCATTAGAAGCCCGAAGCTCCCCAAGACACTGCCGCAGGTCCTGACGAAAGACGATGCGAATGTCTTGATGGAGTTCCCCCAAGGAGATACCGCGTTGCCGCTGCGAGACCGGGCGATACTGGAAACCCTCTATTCCACCGGCGCACGCGTCAGCGAAGCCGTCGGGTTGAATCTCGGTGATCTCAACCAATCCGACGGGCTCGTCCACCTTCGCGGAAAAGGCCGGAAGGAACGAATTGTTCCGATCGGCGATGTCGCACTCCAGGCGATCCAAACCTATCGATCCTCGTTGAAGCGGGCGGCCGCCGATGATCGACCTGCAACGCCCCTATTTCTCAACCACCGGGGTGGCCGGTTGACCGCGCGCAGCGTGGCCCGCCTCGTTTCCCGCTACTCCAGTCGTCTCGCCGGCGGTGCCGTCAGCCCCCATGCGCTCCGCCATTCCTATGCGACTCACCTTCTCGACGAAGGCGCGGACCTTCGGTCTATTCAAGAAATGTTAGGGCACGCCTCGCTCAGCACCACGCAGAAATATACGCACCTGGCGACCGACCAGCTGCTGGCCGTCTATGACCGCGCTCATCCTCGGGCCAAATCCGGAAAGACTCCTCCGAGCAGAAAAGATGGTCCCCAAACATGAACCGCGGATCAACCGCCACGAATTCCTCCCGATATGACAGCCACATGGCGTGCATAGCCTTGCCAAATCACGTACTGCGGGATTGTGTTTCTGGATGAAATTGATATAGTCACGGCCCGCCAGCCTGTGCGTGCCGCGGGAAGGGATCGGAATGGGGTCCGACATATCCTCGGAGAACTAGGAGCAGCCTATGAATCGACTGATTAAGAAAGCCAATATCCTCATCGAGGCGCTCCCCTACATCCGCACCTTCCGGGGCAAAACGGTGGTCATTAAGTACGGCGGTCACGCCATGACCGAGACGGCACTGAAAGAGCGGTTCGCGGAAGACATTGTCCTGCTCAAATACGTCGGGCTCAATCCGGTCATCGTCCATGGCGGTGGCCCGCAGATCGACAAGATGCTGACCAGACTCGGCATCGAAGCCAAATTCCGCCACGGCGTCCGGATCACCGACGAAGCCACCATGGAAATCGTGGAGATGGTCCTGGCCGGCAAGATCAATATGGAAATCGTGGAGCTTCTGAATCGCCACGGAGGGCGGTCCGTGGGCCTGAGCGGAAAAGACGGCGGGCTGCTTATGGCGCAGCCGCTCACGGCGAAATCCTGGGCAAAAAGCTTGGGCAAGGATCTGGACGGCGACGACGAGGGTGATTTCGGACTGGTTGGCGAAGTGCAGTCCGTCGATCCCAGTCTCGTGCTGAAGCTCCAACAAGACCACTACATTCCCGTCATCGCGCCGATCGGAACGGACAAGAACGGCAACACCTACAACATCAACGCCGACCTGGTGGCCGGGGCCATCGCCGCGTCGCTCCACGCGGAAAAACTGGTGATGATGACTGACATCAAGGGTATCCGCGACGCCAACCATCGGCACCTCTCCACCGTCTCACGGAAAGACGTGCAACGGATGGTGAAGAAGGGCGTGATCGGCGAAGGCATGTTGCCGAAAGTGCACGCCTGCCTCGATGCGCTGGTCGGAGGAGCCGGGAAAGCTCACATTATCGACGGCCGCATCCCTCATGCCCTCTTGCTCGAAATCTTTACCCGCAAGGGTATCGGCACCGAGATTGTGTCGTAACCCTTTCCGGGCACGAGAACCCATCGCGTGACTGACGAATTCCTGACCCATCTGGCCGCGCTGACTCGCGAACGCCATCCCGACACCTCACCGATCGCATTGAGGGAGACGGCGTCCTACTTGTCACAACAGTTCACCCGCGTGGGCCTTGACGTTTCCACCCACCGATTCGAGGCCCTGGGACAAACCTACGACAACGTGATCGGAACCACGCCGGTGGAGAACGGCACGGCTACTGCGCCGCTAATTCTTGCCGCCCACTACGATACCGTCGAAGGATCGCCCGGCGCCGATGACAATGCCAGCGCGCTTACAGTGCTGATCGAGGTTGCCAGGCGACTCCAGCAGACCGCCCTGACGCGACCGGTGCAATTCGTGGCCTTCTGCCTCGAAGAAGAAGATCTGCTGGGGAGCCGCGCGTATGCGTCCCATCTTGCCAAGACCGGCCAGTCTGTCTATGGCGCGATCGTCCTTGAGTGTGTCGGCTACGCCAGCGATCAGGAAGGCTCGCAACGCACGCCTTCCGGCATTCCCGTCGCCGTACCCTCCGTCGGAAATTTCCTCGCCCTGATTGGGAATCAAGCGTCAGCCGCGTTGACGGCGGCATTATCGCAAGCCATGGCGCCCACCATCCCCGTCGTCCCGCTGGTCGTACCGGGCAATGGAGAGCAGCTCCCCGATACTAGACGAAGCGACCATACGGCCTTTTGGGAACAGGGTTTCGCCGCCGTCATGGTGACCGATACCGCCAATTTTCGAAATCCGCACTATCATCGATCGACCGATACGGTCGATACTCTCAATTTGAAATTCCTCGCATCCGTGGCTGATGCCGTCACGAATGCGGTCCTGGCGCTCGCCGCCACGCCAGAAAGGTCATGATGCCCACATCGCTCAGCCGGTCGACAAAAGCCGCCATCGCTCAGATCTTTGCCCGTTTGGACTATAAGGCGCTCGGCCCGGTGTATTGTTACGAAGGCGGCGATGAGTTTTGGCAAGCCAAGCGGATTCCCTGCGAACGACTGGGAAACCGGATCGCCCGTGCGCTGCACGATCACCTCGCGCCGCATGGACGGAGCCTCTACGTGGGGGCCGGCGTCGCAGAGCTCCCACCGCTCCTCATGGAGGCGCTTGACCTCCAACGGGAAGTCGAACCGTACAATCTTCGCCGAACCGAAGTCGCCGCCATCAATCGAGCCGGTCGATCCCTGCCAGTTCGGTTTCATCCCCTTGATGCGGCAAAAGCCAAAGGCCGCTTCGATCATCTCTGGATGGTGAGCGTGCTCAATGATCCGGAACGATTTCCGCACCTCGCACCACTGTCCTACGGAACCGCCGATCCGGCGACATTCGACCCGCGCCAATTTGAACGGCAGCGCCGCATCGTACGTTCGATCGTCGATCGCGTCATGCCGAAGCTGAGCCTGCCTGGATTGGTCACGACCTCAACGGAAGAAGTGCTGTGGATCGCCGACTGGTGCCATCGAAAAAATATCCCGTACCTCGTTGCACGAGAGCAATTTCCGACCGCCCTCGTGGGAGATCCAGTCTGCTTTATGAAAATTGGAGCAAGGGCAGCGAAAACTCGAACCGCACGACGGGCTAGATCTTAAATCCGGTTTGCTTCGACGAATCGTCCATGTATTGCCGGGCGTACTTCACATAGTTAGCGGCCGACTCTTTGATCCAGGCGAGTTCGGCCTCCGAGGCCCCACGCCGCACCCGGCCGGGCGAGCCGAGGATGACGCTCTTCGGCGGAACCACTGTTCCCTCCACCACTAACGCGCCGGCCCCTACGACTGAATCTTCCCCGATCACGGCGCCGTCCATGACGATCGCGCCCATCCCCACAAGCACCCGATCCTTGATCGTACAGCCATGCAGCACCACACTATGGCCGATAGTCACCTCGTTCCCGATAATCAGCGGATGGGTATCGTGCGTGACGTGCAGCATGCAGAGATCCTGCACATTGGTCCGGCTTCCGATGCGGATATGATGCACATCGCCGCGAATGACGGCATTGAACCAGACACTGCACTGCTCCCCCAGCACCACATCGCCGATGACGACAGCAGTGTCTTCAATGAAGCAGGAGTCTGGAATCGTGGGCTTGATGCCTTGGAATGTTCGGATCACGGATCGCACTGTAGGTGAAGCATGCCCCGGATTTCAAGACCAAGACGCGTTGACAGCCTTTTCAACCCTCCCGTAGACTGCCAGCCATGTCTACACCCCTGATTCAGCTCGACCGCAAAAAGACGGCCAAGAAGGCCGTACGCCAAAAGATGCCCGCTGCTGCCGGCAAAACCACCGTCGGGTTCGTCAATCTGGGTTGCTCGAAAAACCAGGTGGACTCCGAGCTCATGCTAGGCACGCTCGTTCACGACGGCTTCCAACTGACCGACAACCCCAAGAAAGCTGAAGTCGTCATCATCAACACTTGCGGCTTTATCGAAGAAGCCAAGCAGGAGTCGATCAATACGATTCTCGAACATGGCAAGCTCAAGAAGAAAGGCGCCTGCCGGGTCCTCATCGCCGTGGGCTGTCTGGCCCAGCGCTATCAAGGTGATCTACTCAAAGAACTGCCGGAGCTGGACGGCGTGGTAGGCACCGGCGAGTTCGGAAAGATTGCGGAAATCTGCCGCAACCTCCTCACTCCCACTAAACGGCAGCAACGACTGTGGATCAGCGAACCGCCGTATCTCTACGATGCGGACTCTCCGCGCCTACGGCTCGGCAAGCCGCACAGTGCCTATGTGAAGATCGCCGAAGGGTGTAACCGGAATTGCGCCTTCTGCGCCATCCCCATCATGCGCGGGAAACAACGGAGCCGGTCGATTGAATCCATTGTGGCCGAAGCGGAACGCCTCGCCGGCGAAGGCGTCAAGGAGCTCAACCTCATTTCGCAGGATACGATCAACTACGGCGTGGACATGGGTATTCGCGGCGGGCTCACCGCACTGCTTCGCGCGCTGGTAAAGGTTCCTGACATTCGATGGATCAGACCGTTCTATCTCTATCCCCAACAAGTCACCGATGATCTGCTCGACCTCTATGCGGGCGAGGAAAAGATTACCAAGTACATAGATATGCCCCTCCAGCACATCAACGACCGGATGCTGAGGCGCATGCATCGTCTGGGCAATCGCGCCGCCATCGAGAAACTCGTGGAGCGCATTCGCACCCGCATTCCCGGCGTGACGTTTCGGACCGCCTTCATCGTGGGATTTCCCGGTGAGACGGAACAGGCCTACCAGGAACTTAAATCCTACGTGACGGAATCCGGCTTCGACCGCGTGGCCGCGTTCCTCTACTCGGACGAGGAAGATACGACAGCGGTCTCGCTGGACGACAAGATTGAGCGCAGTGTCATGGAGGAACGACGGAACGAGCTGCTGGCCATCCAAGAAGGCATCGCCGCTGCTCGCGGGCAAGACCGTATCGGCTCTGTGCTGGAGGTGCTCATCGAGGGACCATCGGAAGAAACACCCTTGCTGCTGGAAGGGCGCCACGAAGGCCTCGCACCGGAAATCGACGGCGTCGTCTATATCAACGACGGCTCGGCTAATCCTGGAGATCTCGTCAAGGTCGAGATCACGGATGCCGCCACCTACGATCTCGTCGGCCACATCGTCTCCTAACAGCTCACAATACTATCTCGCAGGCTGTTCAGAAAGACTGTCCAGCAAGGCCGCAGCGAGCACAGAGGCGAGGCGTACGCGGCGGTACGTTGAGCCTCTGCGCAAAGCGAGAACGCCGCTGGTGGTCTTTCTCAACAACCTGCTAACTTGACGAAAGGGGCGCATCCGCTATGGCAGCCACTCGCAAAGATTCCGTGGTGATTCTGATCCACTGTAAAGACAGGAAGGGGATTGTCGCCCGTGTGTCCGGATTCATCCACGACTTCGGCGGCAACATTCTCGACTCGGATCACCATACCGATGAGGAGACGAATGACTTTCTGATGCGGATGGAGTTCGCCACGGAGGGCTTGCAGATTCCTCCCGACGAAATCTCCGCCGCCTTTGCCCCCATCGCGAAAGTGTTTGAGATGCGCTACGAGGTGCACCACTCCAGCCACCGCACCCGCGTCGGCATGCTGGTCTCCAAACAGGATCACTGTTTGGCCGATCTCCTCCAACGCCACCGTCGAGACGAGTTACACATCGATATCCCCGTCATCATTTCCAATCATGACACCTGCGCGGAATGGGCCCACCTGTTCAAGATCCCTTTCGTGATCTTACCGGTGACCAAAGAAACCAAGCCCCAGCAAGAGCAGCAAGTCGTCTCAACATTGAAATCTCATCGAGCGGAACTGGTGGTGATGGCTCGCTACATGCAGATTCTGAGCGCCGACTTCCTCGCTCAAATCGGCTGCCCGGTGATCAACATTCACCACTCGTTTCTTCCCGCGTTCATCGGCGCGAATCCCTATCGACAGGCCTATGAGCGAGGCGTAAAGATCATCGGCGCGACGGCTCACTATGCGACGCAAGACCTCGACGAAGGACCGATTATCGAGCAGGACGTGATTCGTGTCGGCCATCGAGATACGGTCGATGATCTGGTGAGGAAGGGGCGCGACCTGGAAGAAATTGTCCTGGCGCGCGCCGTGCGGCGGCATATCGAACATCGCGTGCTGGTGTACGGAAAAAAAACCGTCGTATTCGATTAGTCAGAATACTCAACAACCCATCTCGGGGGATGAGGCAGCAGCCTCATCCCCCTCTCTCTCACCTAGACCTTCGCCGTCAGAAACAGCGCATTGCCATGGCGATTGATCAAGATCAGGACGTTCTCGCCCTTCTTGATCGCGGATGAGGCCTTCTCGAACTCCTTGACCGACTTGACCGGCTGGCGGTTGATCTCACGAATGACATCACCCGTCATTAAGTCAGCCTTCTCGGCACCGCTCTCCGGCTCGACGCCCGTCACGACCACTCCCTGCGCCTTGCCCTTGATGCCCAACTCCTTCGCGGTCTCCCGATCCAGGTCCTGGACGGCCACTCCGGCAAACGCGTAGTCCGCTTCACCGGCGTCGGCCTTCGCGACCTTCGTCGTCTCCGCCTGTTCTCCGACCGTCACCGTGAGATCTTTCTCATGGCCGTCACGGACCACCTTGACCGGCACCTTCGTCCCAACCCCTGTTCTGGTCACCAGGCGCTGGAGCGCTACCGCATCTTCAACAGGCGCACCCTGATAGGCCGTGATCACATCGCCCTGCTTGAGACCCGCCTGATCGGCCGGACTATCGTCCTTCACGTCGCTGACGAGCGCACCCTTCGCATTCTTAATTCCGAAGGACTTGGCGAGATCCTGGCTGAGATCCTGAATCCCGACGCCCAGATATCCACGCACAACCTTTCCGTTTTTGATCAGGCTTTCATAGATCGGCTTGCTCATGCTGGTCGGCACGGCAAACCCGACGCCCTGATATCCGCCGGTCTGCGAGAAGATCGCCGTATTGATCCCGACTAATTCTCCGCGCGTATTGACCAGCGCGCCGCCGGAGTTTCCGGGATTGATCGCGGCATCGGTCTGAATGAAATCTTCATACTGCGTGATGCCCATCCGGCCGCGGCCCAGCGCGCTCACAATGCCGAGCGTCACCGTCGAATTCAGTCCGAATGGGTTCCCGACCGCCAGCACATACTCGCCAACTTGTAGCTTGCCGGCATCGCCCCAGACGACCGCCGGAAGATTCTGTCCATCGATCTTCACGACCGCCAAATCCGTCTTGGGATCGGCGCCGACAATCGTGCCCTTGAATTCACGCTTATCGGGCAAGGTGACCGTGACTTCCTGCGCGCCGTCGATCACATGGTTATTGGTCAGCACATAGCCGTCCGGCGACACAATCACGCCGGATCCCTGACCGCCGCCACGATGTCCGCGCGGCTCACCGGGACCGTGCGGCCCACGAAATCCACGAGGCCCCCCCGGACCTTGCGGTCCGCCGAAAAACTCCTCCATCCGATCACGCAATTCATCGGGGATCTTCCGCCCGTCGGCCACTTTCTCTCCCGTGACCGTCGTAATGTTGACCACGGCCGGTGTGACCGCTTTAGCCACCTCCGTAAACCCGTTCGCCGCCGGAGCGACCGGCAGCGCCGTGGCGGCCGCGGGCTGGATTCCGCCGGAGGCATGGGAAGCGGGCAACGATGGCCCGCCCCAGATCAGCGCGGCACCCACCGCGGCGCTGGCAAGACTCGCAATGACCGCCTTCTGAACCGACTTCTTCATAACGTCCTCCTCGTGATGGTAATACCGCTGAATAAACCCTTCTCGCGTCGTGCTACGGATGAACGTAACAACCGGTGATGAAAAGGGGATTAGGAGGGAATTAGAAGTCGTTAAGCGGAGGGCGTCGCGAGAGGAATCGTGACGGTAAACGTCGACCCGACGCCTGGCTCGCTCGTCACGTCGATACGGCCCTTGTGGGACTCGGCAATCCACGTGCAGATCGCAAGCCCAAGACCCGTCCCCTTCTTCGTATGGGCTCGGGCGCCATCTGTACGAAAAAACCGATGGAAGATACGGGGCAGATCATCGGGCACGATGCCGATCCCTTGATCGGTGACCGACAGACGCGCGAGCGACCCTTCTGTGACGAGTGCGATCTCGACCTTCCCGTTGGGGTGAGAATATTTGATCGCATTCTCCACCAAATTCAGGAGCAACTCGCGCAGCCGGAGTTCGTCGCCTTGGACGACGGCCGGCTGCACCGTGCCAAGCGCGACGGCGATATTCCGATCCTGTCCGAGCAGCGTCGCCTGCCGATAAATGTCTTCGACCAGCGATTCCAAACTGACCGGCAGCGCCTCCATTCTCACCTCGCCCATGTCGGCGCGGGACAGGAAGAGCAACTCATCGACGATGCGCGTCATACGGTCGATTTCTTCTAAATTGCTTTCGAGCACGGATTGGTAATCGCCCAGCGGCCGGGGACGCCGAAGCACCAACTCCGTCTCTCCCTTCATGACGGTCAACGGAGTTCGAAGCTCGTGGGACGCATCGCTGGTAAATTGACGAATCTGCCGGAACGACACATCGAGCCGGCCGATCATGTCGTTGAACATACTGGCCAGGCGCCCGATTTCGTCGGGAGCGGTCGAGACCGTCAAGCGCTGGCTGAGATCGCCGGCGGCGATACGCTGGGCCGCCAGCGTGATCGCGTCGACCGGCCGCAGTGCGCGGCCGGCCAGAAACCATCCGCTGGCCAGCGACACCGCCAGCGCGATCGGCATCGTCACCAGCAACACCAGCAGCAGCCGTCGCAAGGTGTCTTCGATCGACTCCATCGAGGTCCCGACTTGCACAATGTAGAGCAAGGTGCCGCGATACATGATCGGCACGGACACGAGCCGGAGCGGCGGCTCCTTCGGATACTTCGCCGATTCAAAAATGGACTTTCCGCTGAACGTCGTTTCGAGCGCCGTGCGGCTGAGCGGGACTTCGTGTTGTTTGATATTAGGAGAGCGGAGCGTGATCGTTCCGGAAGGGCTGAAGATCTGGAAGAACTTGTCGATCCGGGCGAGCTCGGGAAACTGCGAGAGCAATTCCTCTTCGTCGATGAGCGGAAGAAACCCCCGCTCTTCCAGCGACCGGACCGCCGTGTTGGCAGTCTCCTCTAACGATTGGTCCACCGCATCGCGAAGACTCCGCGCGGTCACATTGTACAAGACAACGGAGAACACGATGAGGACGAGGGCCAGCGTGCTCCCGTACCAGAGCGTGAGCCGAAGTCGCAGTGGCATCAGTCCACTTTCAGCATATAGCCGCTGCCACGGATCGTATGGATAAGTTTTTTCGACCGGCCCCGGTCGATCTTGTTGCGGAGGTAATTGACGTAGACATCGATGACATTGGTGAAGGTATCGAAGTCCTGGTTCCAGACATGTTCGGAAATCATGGGCCTCGTCAGCACCCGCCCGGTGTGCCGCATGAGATATTCCAAGAGCGCATATTCTTTCAGGGTGAGTTCAATGCGCTGTCCCCCGCGCGCGACTTCACGCGTCGCCGGATTCAGCACCAGATCGTCGATCTGCAAGATACCGGGACTCTCGGTCGCCCCCCGGCGCAACAAGGCCCGGACACGGGCCAGCAGTTCGTCAATGGCAAACGGCTTGGTGAGATAATCGTCGGCGCCGGCATCGAGACCCTTCACCCGTTGATCCACCTGGGACTGCGCCGTCAGAATCATCACCGGTGTTTGAATCCGTTCGCGCCGCACGGATTTCAGAATGTCCATCCCCGACATCGACGGCAACATGAGATCCACGACGATCAAATCGTAGTTGGTCGCCAGCGCCATCTCCAGCCCCTTGGCCCCGTCCTCGCAGAGATCGACGGCATAGCTTTCTTCCTCAAGTGCGCGCTTGATGAAACAGCCGACCTTCGTTTCGTCTTCGACCACGAGCACACGCATAGGAACTCCTCCTGCCAGCCGATTATACCAAACCTGTTGACGATGTTCTCGGATGGACGAGTCTACGCATACGAGCCGCCAGACATGACGCCGCGGCTGGGAAAGCAGAGAACGCGCTGACGAACGTTTTCAACAGCCTGCTACTTGGGCTGGAATCGGGTAACCGTGACCGGGGCATACGACAAGCGGACCCCGCCGGGCGTCCGCTGAGTCAATGTATGCCGCAGCCAAACCGCGTCGTTGCGGGTGGGGAAATCCGACCGGTAATGAGCGCCCCGGCTCTCCTCGCGCGCGAGCGCCCCGGCAATAATTGTTTCCGCAAGTTCGACCAAGCATTGCAGCTCTAGCGCCTGGATCAGATCGGTATTGAAGACTCGTCCCTTGTCCTGCACCGTCACCGCCGCCGCGCGTGGCCGGAGCTCACGCACTGTGCTTCCGGCCGCCGTCATCGATTCCTTTGTCCGGAAGATCCCGAGGTTCGTACTCAATGTGGTCCCCAGCTCCTGCCGCACCTGCCAGGCACGCTCGCCCCCGCTCTGAGCGAGCAACCGCTCGACTCTAGCTTGCTCTTCGGCAAGGTGCTGCGGCGCAAGCGTCTCATGCCTCGCGGTTCCGGCATACTCACCGGCTCTTGTCCCGGCCCGGCGACCGAACACGATCGTTTCAAGCAGTGAATTGCCGCCGAGGCGATTGGCGCCGTGGACGCTGACGCAAGCGCATTCTCCTGCCGCGAAGAGGCCGGGGATGGCCGTCTCGCCCCATTGGTTGGCCCTGACTCCACCCATTTGATAGTGCGCGCCTGGCCTAATGGGAATCGGCGTTTCGACCGGATCGAGTCCGGCAAACTCCATCGCAATCTGCCTGATTTGCGGTAGCCGTTCCAGAATCTTGTCCCGCCCAAGATGCCGGAGATCCAGTAACACACAGCCATCCACGCCGCGCCCTTCAAGAATTTCCTGCCCGATCGCGAGCGACACCGTCGAGCGGGTCGCCAATTCCATTTGCTCCGGCGCATACCGTTTCAAAAACCGCTCCCCCAGCGTGTTGAGCAGGTAGCCGCCCTCACCCCGCGCCCCTTCCGTGATTAGGATGCCCGTATCTTTCAATGTGGTCGGATGGAATTGAACAAATTCCATATCCATGAGCGGCACCCCAGCGCGATAGGCCAACGCCATGCCGTCGCCGGTATTGATCACGGCGTTCGTGCTGGTCAAAAATGCGCGGCCGCTGCCGCCGGTCGCAAGGATAACGGCCTTGGCTTGAATAAGCCGTAATCCCCCGCGAACAATGTCCCAGGCAATCACTCCTCGACAAACACCGTCTTCGATCACCAGTGCGGTGACGTACCATTCTTCATAGACGGTGGTGCGCCGTTTGAGAATTTGCTCGTAGAGCGCATGCAGCAACGCATGGCCGGTACGATCGGCCGCATAGCACGTGCGCGGAAATCCGGCTCCCCCAAACGGACGCTGAGCAATGCGGCCTTCCGCATCACGACTGAAAATCACGCCCAGTCGCTCCAGCTCAAGAATGTCTCCAGGAGCCTCTCGGCACATCGCCTCAATTGCATCCTGATCGCCGAGGTAGAGCCCTCCCTTTGCTGTATCGAAGGCATGGGCTTCCCACGAATCGTTCTCGCCAAGCGCGGCGTTGATCCCCCCTTGCGCCGCCACCGAATGGCTGCGAACCGGATGGACTTTTGAGATCAATGCCACATCCAAATTGGTCGGGGCAGCCAAGGCCGCGCGCATGCCTGCCAGCCCCGCGCCGACAATCAGAATGTCATGCAGATGTGTTCGTTGAGTCGTCATCGCACCCCGTGGGAATGAGAGGTATTATCCTCTAGCCCCTGTACTTACAGAACTACTATCTCCATGGCAAGCGGCGGTGATGCCCGACTGCGGGATATTGGAAATGGTGCAGCGCCATGGTACTCTGCTCAGGCCCATTGTGCCTCTCCACGAACTCTCTGATGACAAGCGGATCGAACGAATATGCCTCAACCTGACTTTCTGCAACCGACCGATCTGTTCCCGCCGCGGCATATCGGCCCGTCGGACGACGACATCCGCGACATGCTAGCCGTAGCCGGCATGCCCTCACTGGACTATCTCTGCGATGTCACGGTTCCCCAGAATATCCAGCTGCGCAGACCGTTGGATCTGCCTCCACAACAGGGAGAGCAGGCCGTGCTGGGCGAGCTGAAACGGATAGCCGCTCAAAACCTGGTCTACCGCTCACTCATCGGCATGGGCTATTACCATTGCATCACCCCTGGAGTGATTCAGCGGAACATTCTGGAAAATCCCGGCTGGTACACCCAATACACGCCCTATCAGGCCGAAATCGCCCAAGGCCGCCTGGAAGCGCTGGTGAACTTTCAAACGATGGTCGGAGATCTGACCGGGTTGCCCCTGGCTAATGCGTCCTTGCTGGACGAGGGGACCGCCGCCGCAGAAGCGATGGCCATGTGTTTGGCCATCGCTCGATCCCGAGGCGAGGAGCGGAAAGAGTTTTTTGTCTCGCAGGACTGCCATCCGCAGACGCTCGCCGTGCTCCAAACCCGTGCCGAACCATTGGGGATCACGATTCGCTCAGGTCCCAACACCTCGATCAAGTTCTCGGAAAAGACCTTGTGCGGATTGTTGCTCCAATATCCGACGAGCGACGGCTACGTCGGGGACGTCAGTGGCCTGGTCACTCAGGCCCATGAAGCGGGAACGCTCGTGGTGGTCGCCACAGATCTGCTGGCCTTGACGCTGTTGCGCTCTCCCGGAGAGTTCGGCGCCGACATTGCCGTGGGATCCAGCCAGCGGTTCGGCGTCCCAATGGGATTCGGCGGCCCGCACGCCGCGTTCTTAACCACCAAGGAAGAGTTCAAGCGCCAGATACCCGGCCGCATCGTCGGTGTCTCCAAAGACGCCGCGGGAAATACTGCCTACCGGCTATCCCTCCAGACACGCGAGCAGCATATCCGCCGGGAAAAAGCGACCAGTAACATTTGCACGGCGCAAGTACTCTTGGCCGTCATGGCCGCCATGTACGCGGTGTATCACGGTCCCGACGGGCTTCGACGCATCGCGCAGCGCGTGCATGGATTGACGCTGATGCTTGCCGAAGGTTTGCGCCGGCTCGGTTTTGACGTGGGCCCGGAATTGTTCTTCGATACGTTGCGCGTCCGCGCCCCCAAGAACCAGGTGGATCTGATCCGCGTCAGAGCGAACGAACGGCGAATCAATCTCCGGACCCATGAAGACGGATCCCTCGGTCTCTCCCTGGATGAAGCCAGCACTGTGCACGAAATCGGGACGCTCCTGGAACTCTTCGCCGGCCAGAACCGCCTGCCCTTCCAAATCATGGACCTCGCCGACTCTATCAAGCCCGGTTATCCCAATCCATTAGCGCGAACGAGTACCTATCTCACCCATGCGATTTTCAATCGGTATCATTCCGAACACGAGATGTTGCGGTATCTGCATCGGCTCCAAGGGAAAGATCTGTCGCTGACGCATTCCATGATTCCGTTAGGCTCCTGCACCATGAAGTTGAACGCAACGGCAGAAATGCTTCCCGTCACCTGGCCGGAATTTGCCCATCTCCATCCGTTCGCTCCGTCCGAGCAAACCCAGGGGTATCAGGAATTATTCCGCCAACTGGAATCCTGGTTGGCGGAGATTACCGGATTTGCCGCGATCTCGCTCCAACCCAACGCCGGATCCCAAGGTGAATATGCGGGGCTGATGGCGATTCGCGCATACCACCATGGACACGGCGCGCTCCATCGGGATGTGTGCCTCATCCCTGTGTCGGCTCACGGCACCAACCCCGCGAGCGCGGCCATGGTCGGAATGACGGTGGTCGCCGTCGCCTGCGACAAGCAGGGAAACGTCGACCTGACCGACCTGGAAGCGAAGGCCGTGCAGTACCGCGACCAGCTGTCGGCCTTGATGCTGACCTACCCCTCAACGCATGGGGTCTTCGAAGCGGACGTGCGCCGGATCTGCCAGATCATCCATACCCATGGTGGCTTGGTCTACATGGACGGAGCAAACATGAACGCGCAGGTGGGACTCTGCCGGCCCGGCGACATCGGCGCCGACGTCTGCCATCTGAATTTGCACAAGACGTTTTGCATCCCACACGGCGGAGGCGGCCCTGGAATCGGCCCCATCGGCGTCGCAAGACATCTCGCACCCTACCTCCCGGGGCATCCCGTGACCGGGCTGGGAACCCGCGAGTCGATCGGTCCCGTATCCGCAGCTCCGTACGGAAGCGCGGGCATTCTGCCCATCTCCTGGGTGTACATCGCCCTCATGGGACGCGACGGACTGAAGAAGGCCACGGAAGTCGCCATCCTGAACGCCAACTACATGGCCAAACGGCTGGAGAAACATTACTCGATCCTCTATACCGGCGCCACAGGACATGTCGCGCACGAATTCATCCTCGATCTGCGCCCCTTCAAAGAGACCTCCGGCGTTGAGGCCATGGATGTCGCCAAGCGCCTCATGGACTACGGTTTCCATGCGCCGACCGTGTCGTTTCCAGTCGCCGGCACGTTGATGATTGAACCGACGGAGAGTGAAGCGAAAGCAGAATTAGACCGGTTCTGTGACGCGATGATCGCCATTCGCGCAGAAATCCAAGACATCGCCGATGGGCGTCAACCCCGTACCAATAATGTGCTCAAGAATGCGCCGCACACAGCGGCTGCCGTCACGGCCACGGACTGGAATCGGCCCTATACGAGGGAACAGGCGGCATTCCCGACTCCCTCTGTCAGAGCGAACAAGTTCTGGCCGGCAGTCAGCCGCATCGATGAGGCCTACGGGGATCGTCATTTGATCTGCACCTGTCCTCCGATGGACAGCTACCAACCCTGATCCGCAGCATTGATTCTGTACCTAGACATGGAATGATCGTCACGATCTCCGCTCGCACAACCCTGGCGGCCCTGTGTTGTCTCGTACTGGGGATACCAACCAGTTGGGCCCAAGCGCCGCCGACCCGAACAGCCGCCGTCGACATGGAAGCTGGACAGAGCTATCGCGCCGGCACCCGCGTCCGCGTGCCAAACGGCGTCGCCTCTTTTCTCATTCCCGCAGGATGGCGCGGCGAGCAGCTGGACAATCTGGCCGCCGTGCTCCTGGTCTCAGAAAAAGAAGCGGGCTTTGTGCTTGCCTTCGCCGTGCTCAACCAGACCGAAGACGAGCTTTTTGCTTTACTCGGAGAACCGCAGCCAATTTCCGAGACACTGATATTCGAACCGACTGGATCCGTCACCCGTAAAGGCAATACACTGACAGCAACCTATGTGACAGGCTCCTTAACTGGCCGCGGCCTGGCGATCATCGGACCAGACTTGCAGGGAATTCTTTTTCTTCACGGTAGGCCACAGAAAGAACCACGGTCAAGCCACTCTCTCCTCGACGAACTGGCTGATCAGGTTCGATTTATCCCGACCAAAGACAGCGTGCCATCTCCCTAAGAGTGTCCTCACCGCAAACGACATCACAGGCCTTTCACTCCCGGACATCAAGACCAACGGCCCTCCACCGGGCGCCCTCTTCAATTGTACAAAACTGTCGCTTGCTGCTCCCCTTCTTTTGGGTCATTGTGCGATCGACCTCGCTTCGGCGATAAAGGTTCTTCACCACAGGGAGACATTGAAACCATCATGCCCCAAATACTGAACTTCAGCGAGCATGCCAACGATGAAGAAGTGAGCTACCTCACCACGCTGTTGCTCTATCACCTCGTCGAGCGATGCGGCGGCCAGATCCGCTTCACCGTGAACGACGTGAATCAAGTCCGGGAAAACCTTTCCACCAAAATGGTTCAGATCCAACTCGGCGACGACGTCAGACTTCGCATCATCGACCGCGTGCCGGAGTTGCAGTAGGCATCGGCTTCGGCACCGCCTCCATAACTTTCCTGCGACGGCCTCGAAGGGACCATGGCGACCGAGAGCTGACTACGGTAGACTACGGTTCCTATGCTCCACATCTCATCCCACGTCCTCATTCCGGACTCCGAGATTCAACTCCATGCGATGCGCTCGCAGGGGGCCGGCGGACAAAACGTCAACAAGGTCTCGACCGCGATTCACCTGCAGTTCGACATCAAGGCATCGTCCTTACCACCGTTTTACAAGCAGGAATTGCTACGACTTAGAGACAGCCGCATCTCGCAGGATGGAATCATCACGATCAAAGCGCAGCAGCATCGGACGCAGGAACGGAATCGGGCAGATGCGCTGGAACGGCTCTGTCTCTTGATTCAGAGCGTGGCCATCCCTCGCAAGACACGACGAGCGACGAAGCCGACAAAGGGTTCTCAGACCAGGCGGATCGACAGTAAAAAGAAGCAGGGCCGGCTGAAGGCGCTGAGAGGAACGATCGAGTAGCCGTCATTCCTCTACGAGGGACGAATGACGACCGTCGATTGACACATTACTCGACCGAGGCGAGAGATCCTAAAATGTTATACCCGCCATCTACGTAGATCACTTCGCCGGTAATACCTCGCCCTAATGCACTGACGAGAAACAACGCGGTGTCGCCGACTTCGCCTTGCTCGGTCGCGCGGCGCAGGGGGGCAAACTCTTTATGGTGATCGACCATTTTGCTGATGCCGGAGACTCCTCGGGCAGCTAATGTCTTGATCGGCCCGGCTGAAATTGCATTCACGCGAATGTTCTTAGGACCGAGGTCGTTCGCCAAATAGCGGACGGTGGCTTCAAGCGCGGCCTTGGCCACACCCATGACATTGTAGTGCGGCACGACACGTTCTGCGCCGAGATAGGTCAATGTCACGACGGACCCGCCATTGGTCATAAGCGGCAGCGCGGCTCGGGTAACGGCAACGAGGGAATAGGCACTGACGTCCAAGGCCGTCGCGAAGCCCTGACGCGTGGTGTTCACGAATTGTCCCGTGAGTTCCTCGCGCGGGGCAAAGGCAATGGAGTGGACAAGGAAATCGAGCGTGCCGACTTCTTTGCCCACGTTCTGCATCATGGTCGCAATTTGCGCATCATCGCCGGCGTCACAGGGAAATGCCTTCGCACCAGGCATCGTCGCGACGAGCTCTTCAACATTCTCCCGCAGTCGCTCGTTCTGGTAATTGAACATGAGTGTGGCGCCTTGGCTGGCGGCAGACTGGGCGATGGCCCAGGCGATGCTGTGCTTGTTGGCGACGCCGATGATAAGTCCTTTTTTGCCACTCAATAACATAATTGTGGGTACTCCTTACGCGTGACGAAGAACGACCGCTGCGTGGCATGCCCAAACCTCGTCACATCACTGCTGATCACGATTGATGTGTGACAATGACCGAAACTGGGCAAACGAGGGCTGAAGATAGCACGATTTGCGGAGCGGTTCTAGAAGGGAGGGCGAGAGAGCGGACGGATTAGTTTCCTTTGTTTCCGACGGCGTGGAGCTGCGCGACCACCTTGGAAGCTTCCGGAATAAAGTCGTCGAGTTGTTGCGCTTTCGCCAGCGTCAAGGCCTCCGTTGCAAGCGCTAAGGCATCCTGATGGCGGCCTCGCTTGCAATAGCTCTTTGCCAGGCTAATCCGCGCGTTAACGGCTTCCGGTACCTCATGAATGACATGACGAAGCAGCTGTTCGCCCTTCTCCGAATCGCCGCCGAGTACGGAAGGAAGTCGTACCAACAGCGTTCCCTTGGCAGAGAGGGCATCCAGATGATCGGGCTTGAGCTCGAGCGCCCGATTGAGCTCCTTCATCATGCGTCGAAATCCAAACACGGAAGAAAGGCTCATCTCGCCATCGATGCGCATCAATTCCCCAAGATTGCAGAACAGGGCAAAGTGAGCATCGGCAGACTGCTCATCAGCCGCCACCGCTTGCTCCCCCAAGGACTGCCCCTTCTCGTAGAGCGCCGCCCGAGTCGCTCGGTCCGGCGCAATTCGTCCGTCGTGGCAGGCTTGCAAGGCTCCGGCGATGAGGTTCTGGGTGGATGGCTGGGCGCCACTCGAGGTCGTACTCCCAATCCACAATGCGATTGACGCGAAGAGGGCAAGACCGACTCGCTGCATGACTCCTCCTAGGACGGGAAGCAAGATCGCCGATTTTATACAGCACGGCCGGGGCCAAGGGCAAGGGAAGGAAGGCATCTGAATGGCTTTCATTGTACCATCCAGCTCCTTCCAGCTCCTTCTAGCTCCAATCACTCTTTGGAGGGAAAAACCCAGGGCGGGGGCTGGCAACCTCTATCGCGGCGTGATAACGAGGGTGCTGTTCTCAACGCGGACCGATTGGATATACGGAGGAAGCTGAAACTTCTCACGATTCTGCGGTGACTCAAACAGCTGCGCGACCACATGACCGAGTGTGGATTGTGGAATCGGCAGGGTCCCAAGCTTCCCGGCCATGGGAGTCAACCGCACATACCCATCGCGGGTCTCCACAGTTCCCTCGAGCTGGAGCGAAATGTCTTTCCCATAGATGTGAAACAGGGCGTAGGCTTTGAGTTGATCGCCGACTAGATTCATCCGAACATCTTTGAGTGCGGATTGCACCTCTTCGATGGTCGCCGAACGTCCGTCGGGAATCGAGAGTCCAGCCTGCTGCGCTTGATGGGCGGTTGCAATCGCAAGATTATCGCGCATCCATTGATTGAGCTCGGCCTCACTCAACGCAATGCTGGCCGCGCGATTTGTCTGGATGGATTGCTGGAGCAGGGACATCTTCTCCGCGACGCGGTCGGCCGCTTGGGGATCCGATTGTATCGGCAACGCCGGAGCTTGCCGGAGAATCGCCAGCAGCGTCCCGAGGGTCATCGCCAGGGAAATCCACGGCAGTATACGGAACAGCCGACCTACCCTATTCCGTGGGGGAGAGGCGATGCGGGCTGGATTGCTGATCTCCGGGGAAACCTGCACGAATGGCGCGGGGACCTTGTACTTCGCAAAAATAATCCCACATCGCAGGCATTCAAACTCGCCCGGCTGATCGACCCCGCACTTCGGACACGTCCGGAGGGGATGCGGCTTAAGAGGCACCGGTGCATTCATGTCTCGACTGTAGTCGAGATTGATTTTCCCGACAAAGAAAACAGCAAAATCTCACAGGTCAGAAACCGTTGATTGGCCGGCTAGTAATTGAAGGGCTCGGAACGCGGCGAGCATCTCTCCATACCCGTAGTGCGCGTTGCGTCCGCTGGGATTCGGCAAGAGGAATATTGGAACCCCGGCAATGTCGCTGCCGGTGGGGCCCAACGGAATCCGAGCCGGCAAGTCTCGCTCGGCCCCATACATGATGCGATAGATCGTGATGCCGAGCAGCGCCACGATGCGTGGCCGATACCGCCGTACTTTTCTGGTCAATGCCGCCATACCTCCACGATATTTCTGAGGCGAAAGACTGTCGATCCCGCGGCTTGGGCGGCCGACAATATTCGTCAGACCAAGCCCCCACTCAGGCAGTCGTATATCTTCCTTATAGGTCAGGGGCTCGGTCACCAGCCGGGACTCATGGAGCAGCTTCCAGAAGCGATTGGAAGGGCCGGCGAAATGATGCCCCATCTGAGCAGACCGCAGCCCGGGATTAATCCCGACAAAGAGAACTCTGACACCTGGTTGAATTCGGTCAGACAGTCTTGCTTCTCTGCCCATCTCATCTCCGATCTTGATTGAGGCAGTTTAGTGGAGATGCAGCCAATCTGCCACAGGAGCGAGAAGGAATTCCCCTTCATTGCCAGATTAGAATGATCATTCAACTATTTGAATTGATTGATAAACAGTGCCTCAATGACATTCGGCATGCCGCTTGCTCAACATCTGGCCAGTGCCCGATTAGCGGCACGGATCTCAACAACCTTTCAGGAGGGATTTACTATGAAGAGCATGTTGATGGCAATCATGGCAGTGGCAGTAGCCGTGTCGTTCAGCGCCCCTTCCTTCGCCGGCGAAGAGAAGAAGGACAAGAAGGATGAGAAGAAGGGTGGCCACGTGATGGTCTATGGCGAAGAGAAGAAGAAGGAAGAGAAGAAGGGCGGCCACGTGGTGTTCGGCGAAGAGAAGAAGAAAGAAGAGAAGAAGGACAAGTAACGTCCGTCCATTTGGCGAGGCTAGCTGGCTTGAGAGGTTTCCCGCTTCACGCGGGAGACCTCTCGGGCGGTTCCCCTACCGCATCGATTCCTGAATGTAGACCGCCTGCAATCCCACAATCGTCTTGGCATCCCGAATCGTCCCGTCCTCAATTTTTCTGATCGCGTCGGCCAGCGGCATCTCAATCACGTCCAGCACTTCATCCTGATCGAGCTGTTGTTTTCCCGGCGTGAGCCCCGTCGCCTTGTAGACATGAATCACTTCGTCGGCAAACCCAGGGGCAGTGAAAATACTGGACAGGAGCGAGAACGCCGCCGCCCGATAGCCGATCTCTTCCTCCAGCTCTCGCGCCGCACAGCTCAGCGGATCTTCGCCGGGATTGAGCTTGCCTGCGGGAATCTCATAAATGAATCCACCCGCGGCGTGGCGGAACTGACGGATCAGCACCACCGTGCCGTCTTCTTTCATGGGGACAACGGCCGACGCGCCAGGATGTCGAATCGTTTCCAGATCGACCGTCATGCCGTTCGGCAGAGTGACCGTATCGATGTTCAACGTAATCACCCGGCCTTTGTAAATGGGCTTTGTCACGGGCTATCCGTTACGCACTCTTCGGCTTTCGATAGAACGGTGTTTTCACAATCTGCGCGGGCACGGCCTTCCCTCGAATATCAATCGTGATCCGCGTGCCGATAGCCGATAGTGCAGATGGCACATAGCCCAGTCCGATCCCCTTCTGAAGGATCGGCGAAAGATTTCCGCTGGACACCTCGCCGATAGGCTGAGACGAACGGGCATCGAGAATCTTGCAGCCATGCCGCGGCACCGCCTTTTCCAACAACTCGAATCCGACAAACCGCTTGGCCGGTCCGCTGGACTTCTGCGCGAGCAACTTCGCACGCCCGGCGAAATCACCCTTGTCGACGTTCACCGTCCACTCGACGGCGGCCTCGATCGGAGTGGTTGTTTCGTCGATGTCGTTGCCGTAGAGGAGATACCCCATTTCCAAGCGCAACAGATCTCGCGAGCCCAACCCTGCCGGTTTCAGTCCTTTTGAAACCCCGGCTTCAACGATTTGTTCCCACAGCAGCCCCACGCGATCGGAGGGGGCATACAACTCATACCCGAGCTCACCGGTATACCCGGTCCGTGCGATGAGAGTCGGGATCGACGCCACTGTCGCCTCACAACTGTGGTGAAGCTTTAGTGTCGCCACCGCCGTGCCGCCCAAGGCGATCATGATGTCCTTAGACAACGGCCCCTGGAGGGCAATTTGTCCCATCTGATCCGAATGGTCTTCCAGCACAACGTTCGCGTCACGCGGGTGAGCTTGCAGCCAGGTCAACACCTTGACGCGATTCGACGCATTGACGCAAAGCAGGTACTCCACCGGCTTCAACCGGTAGACAAAGATGTCGTCCTTGATTCCACCCTCGTCGTTGCACACCATAGAATAGTGCGCCTGGCCGACGGCCAGCTTGGCCACATCATTCGTCGTGACGGATTGGAGAAACGCGAGTGCACCAGCTCCTGACACCATCAGCCGGCCCATATGGCTGACGTCGAAGAGCCCCGCCTTGCTGCGAACGGTATGGTACTCGTCCAGTACGCCTGAATACTGGATGGGCATTTCCCAGCCGGCAAAGTCAACCAACTTGCCGCCGGCGGCTCGATGCTGAGCGATGAGTGGCGTCTGCTTCATGGGATTGATCCGGTTACTGCACTCCAAGCAATTCGACGTCGAACACGAGCGTGGCATGAGGTGGAATAAGCCCGCCGGCGCCACGCGCCCCATAGCCGAGGTTCGAGGGGATCGTCAGCTTGCGCTTCCCGCCGATTTTCATCCCCTGCACACCCTCATCCCACCCCTTGATCACCTGGCCGACCCCGAGCCGAAAGGAGAAGGGTTGGCCACGGTCCACTGAACTATCGAACTTCTTCCCATTCGTGAGCCAGCCGGTGTAATGAACGGAAACTGTCTGCCCCGCCGTCGCAGTGTCACCGGTTCCCACGGCCTGATCGATGTATTGCAAACCGGATGACGTCGTAATCTCTTTCCCTTCCGATGCCGATGACTCGCTCATGCTGCCTCCTACTCCCATAGATGGACTCCACACAACGACGATGGCGCCGAACACGATGCTGCGATACAGATTGTTCATGGGGCCCCTGCTTTGGATGCTGGTTGAGCAAACAGCGCTATGCTGGCGGTGTACCCGTGAAGAAAGTTGCGCCCGCCGACCGGGCCGAGCTCGCCTTGCGCAAAAAATCCGGCAACTGGAATTGGCCCCAAGCGTTCCGTCAACACCCCCGAATCATGATGCGGCCGCCCGAACAGCCCCTGCCCGCGTCCGCAGCAGCTGAACACCAGCGCCCCGAGCGGCGCGTTCGAATGCCGTGAGCGATCGGCCGCCAGCAACAAGTGCAGGTCTTCGCTCGCCGACTTGGCATCGCGAAGGTGAAATTGGACCGTCTGTCCTTCCTGCACAACATCGCCGATGGCCACCGCACCGGTCGTTTGGTCGGCACCGACCAGATTACGCACGAGAAAATCGCCCCGTTCAAACCGGTTGCGATGCTCATCGATCACGATCCCGACGTGGAGAGCCCGATGCGCCCGACGCCGATCGTCCCCTCCAAGCGACTCGAAGACGGTTTGAAGGCGCGTCAGCGCCGGGGTTCCGCCCATCTCATGCACGAGATTGTGTTCCGCTTTCGTAACCACGTAGCGCTCGCCGATCGGACGGCACCCTTGCGAGATTACCGGCCGTACCTCGATCGGGCCGCTGACCCGGACCCCAACCAACCCGCTCTCAAAGATTTGCCGACCAAGAAACAGCCGATTCTCACCGGCACCCTGTCCACCGCCGGTCAATCCTCCGATCGCCGCCGCCCCCGGATAGCGGGCTTCCAAAAGACTCAGGACATCCTGCATCGGAGTGGAGAACGGATCTGCGAGGAGGAGAAACGTGCCCTCTTGCCCGTCGGCTTCAGGCCAGCCCGGCAACGAAAATTGATCTTGTGTTTGCGAGAATGAAAGTCGGACGGGCGTGAGGGTGACCCCGGGAAGGCAGGCCGTCCACAATGTGACGGCGGGAGACGTTTCCAGCTCTTCCGCCCCGGCAATGACCCCTTCGCCACTACAGCCAAGTGCGACTCTGGCCCCCAGCACATCGGTCATCGTCTCGGCGAGCAACTCAGCGCGAGACACGTGGTGAGAGGAAAAGAACACGAACGCAAGGTCGGGCGTGGCCCCGCCCAGCTTGGCGCGCACCTCATCGACCAAATCACGGGCAGCGGCTTCCGTATCAGGATTGCGGGACACCGCGGAGACGAAATGGAACGTCGCGGCCTGGATGGAGGATGTCGGAGACAAGCTGGGCATGGAGATCGTCGTCCCGTTACACGCCGGGATTCATGCGTTCGGATCGGTCGCTCGCGAGTTTTTTATAATACCGCCAGAGATAGGAGTGATAGTCGTCGACTTGCGCCAGCAAGTAATGCAATTCAGTGGGATCTTCCGTCTCCAGCGCGCGGGTCATTCGTGTCTTGAGAAACTCAGCAAAGGCTTCCGTCTTCTCCACCGCCGTCAGCAGACGCAATCCACCGCCAATCTGATACTCATTCATCAACACACACTCCTACGATCTATAGTTCGATGGCAGGATAACGAGGGGGCGGACAAAATTGCAAGCAGCACTCGCCCAGCTGAAACGTTGAATCGGTTTAGACGAGACTCTACCTACTCGAAGAACATCTGGAACGTGGCGGGGAGAGCGGTCGGGGTGATAAGGGCGCTGCGGACGAGAATGCCGGGGCTGTCCGTCGCCAATGCCGTGCCGGTGATCGAGACAGTGACGGACGCACAGAGTATCAGCACACAGGCCGCAATCGACATGACTCTTAGAAACGCCATCTACTTCATCGTAGATCTTTCAATACCGAGTTGAACTCATTCTGAGACCGAGGCGCAGGGGCGCTTCTCACACTTCCTCCAAGTAACGCTCAATCATCTTCTCTGCGATGGTACCCTCCCCAACCCCGGATGCTACTCGCTTAATCGAACCATGCCGCGCATCGCCTGCGACAAAGATTCCTGGCACGCTGGTTTCCAGCAAATAGGGCATTCTTGCCAGTGGCCACTCAGCGGGCAACCGGTCATCCCGAATCAAATCGGGACCGGCTAAGATAAACCCATGCTCATCACGAAGGACGGTCTCCTTGAGCCAGTCGGTATGCGGCTGGGCGCCGATGAGAATAAACAGCGACTGCGCCGACACGGTACGGCAGTCCTGCGTTGTCGTGTGTCGGAGCATCAAGGATTCAAGCCGAGACGTCCCATGGGCTTCGGCCACCTCAACGTTCATTTCGACACAAATATTGGCCGTTTGGTTAATCCGCTCGACAAGATAGTGAGACATCGTCTGTGTCAGTGAGTCGCCACGCACGAGCATGGTGACCTGGCTCGCATACCGTGCAAAGTGAATCGCCGCTTGCCCCGCAGAATTGGCGCCTCCGGTGATGTAGACATCCTCGTCCTTGCACGCAAGGACTTCCGTCATACCCGCGCCATAATACACACCCGCCCCCATCAAGTTGGCTGCACCGGGTACATCGAGTGTTCGATAGGACACCCCGGTCGTAATGAGGACGGTCTTCCCGCTGAGCTCACTGCCGTCAGCAAGCGTAACGATCCGTGCAGGGCCAGCCACACGAACACTGACGGCCTCCTGCGGATGCAATAACTCGACACCGAATCGTTGCACTTGCGTCAACGCCCGTCGAGCCAGATCTTGGCCGCTGAGCCCGGCCGGGAACCCAAGATAGTTCTCGATCCGAGAACTCATACTGGCCTGTCCACCTGGCGCTTCACGTTCGACCAACACGGTCTTGAGCCCTTCAGAGCCGCCGTAAACGGCCGCGGCTAATCCGGCGGGCCCGGCGCCAATAATGATCACGTCATAAAACGGTTGTTCGGCCTTCATTCGAAAGCCAACTTTCTCTGCAACTTGGAACGTGGTCGGCTGAATGAGCGACGACCCATCGGGAAACACCACCGCGGGCAATTGATCTTCACTGGCATGGATGGATTGAAGCAGCGAACGCGTCTCCGCGTGCTTCTCAATATCCAGCCATTGATAGGGGACTTGGTTCTTTCCCAAGAATTCTTTGATCTGATGGGTGTGAGGCGACCAGCGATGCCCCACCACGCGAATCCCTTGGAACGGAGCTTTAAATGAGGCCTTCCAGTCATCCAACAGATCGTCGATGATCGGGTACAGACGCTCTTCCGGCGGATGCCAGGGTTTCAGCAAATAATAATCGACTTGCGCATCATTGATGGCGCGGATCGCCGCATCCGTATCGGCGTACGCCGTCAACAAGACGCGTTTCGCGTCGGGATAAAACGCACTGGCCTCCGCCAAAAATTCTATCCCCGTCATCTTCGGCATCCGTTGATCCACCAACAACAGCGCAACTGCTTCATTCCGAAGCTTGAGCTGTTCCAGCGAGGCGAGCGCATCCGCCCCCGACTCAGCGCGGAGGATCCGGTACTGTTCTCCGTATTTTTGACGGAGGTCTCGCTCGATCGCACGCGAGACTTGGGGATCGTCATCCACTGTGACAAGAAACGATTTCATGGGCTGTTCTCCACAACGCCTGTTTGGTTCGGAGTTGGTTTGATCTAGCGTGCTTGGTCGGCAGCAGTGTTGCGCGTCATCGGCAGGCGGATACAGAACATGGTGTGGCCTGGCTTCGATTCGAAATCAATCGTTCCTCCATGGCGGAGGGCCACAATACGATAGCTGATGATCAACCCAAGCCCGGTCCCTTTACCAATCTCCTTCGTGGTGAAAAATGGCTCGAAGAGATGCGGCTGAATGTCCTCGGGAATCCCCGGTCCGTTGTCGTGGATTTCCACGACAAGCTGATGATCCTCTCGCCGCGTGTGGATCCGAACCTCTCCCTTCCCATTCACCGCATCAATCGCGTTATCGATAAGATTGGTCCACACCTGGTTTAACTCATTCCCATAGGCGGGAATCAGGGGAAGCGATCGATCATACTCACGCTGCACGGTGATCCCTTTTAATTTATGAGACAGCATGGTGAGCGTGCTTTCGAGCCCTTCATGGATATCGATGTCTCGAAGGGGCGCACGACCTTCGTAAGAATACGCCTTCACCGCGTCGACAAGCTCCGCGATACGCACAGTGCTCTGCTCAACCTGTTGAGTCAATTCTTGAAGCGACAGGATCCCTGCAATCCATCCCAGCACGTCGCCAATGGCCTCCTGAGGAACCCGCTGGCCCACGTCCTCCAGCCAGTCGCGATCAAGTCCTGCATTCACCAAGTCGCTCACGAGCTTCCACGCATCGGCGATACGATGCTGTTCAAGCCACTCCAACACCTCGGCTTCTCGATCGTTTCGCGTGAGCGGATCCAGCGCGATGGTGAGCCCGACCCGGGACGTCATCTCACGCAGGATGTGTGCGACGGCGTCGGATTGCGTGGCCGACAACTGTTGTTTATTCAAGCGACAGGCGAGGGAAGGGAGACGGCCGGCAACCGTGTGTAACTCGGAAGCCGCCCGTCGAGCCGCCGCAGCCGGGTTGTTCAATTCATGGGCCAAGCCGGCCGCCATAGTTCCGAGAGACACGAGCTTCTCACGTTGCTGCGAAAAGCTTTCCAGCGCTCGTAACCGGACCGCCAGTGTGCGCAAGATTTCCTTCGCCACGGCCGGGCACAGACGCAGCAATGCCGAAAAGTGTTCTTTTGAAAAACGAAGCAGCCGACAGGAGGTGCGCGCGCACACATCGACAAGGCACGGCACATCCATGACCAACTCCACCTCACCGAAAAACCATCCCGACGTCTTGACGATCGTTGCGACTTCTCGACTCTCATGCGTCAGAGTGATGCGAACCTCCCCTTCGAGGACCACATCAAAAAAAGTGCCGACATCCCCTTTTCTCGCAATGACCTCACCGGCGGGCACAACGATCTCTTCCCCCAACTCAACGCAACGACTTTCCTCCGGGGAAAGCTCGGCGAACAACGGGATGTATCGCAAGGCATCAATGTTCATGTACACCGTCCATGACAAATTTTAATACTGTGTTCCAACTCGTTGGTCGTTTGCAAGAGTGCTCCGTCACACAAGACCAGACTCAGACCTTGCCATCACACATACCCATACACGGCAGATGATACCTTGGGAGACTTCGTTGCAAACTCGCCCAAGGGAGTGCGTCTAGCACAAGTTCACGGGCCATCATCGGTTGCGTTGCCCAGCCGACAATGCGGCGGGAGTCCCCGTCCTGCACGACGGCAAGAAAGAACTAGCCTTCCCGCGTGCGCACGTACGTCATGTCAGTGACCCAGGCTGTGTTCGGTCGTTTGACCGTACAACCGCGTTGCAACATATTGGGCGTTAGATGTGACGTGAGGCCTCTGACGTAGCAGGGCGCTTGGTAGCCGTGCAGAGCGGTTATGTTATTTGCCCGCATAATTCGAGCGACACGATGCGTGCTCCAAGCTTTGCCTGGTCCTCGTAAATCGAGAAAGATACGCAAGGCACCGTAGAGGCTGTGCGGATCAGACCGAGCAGCCGCTGATTCTCCAACGCTCAATCGGATCGGTGATCTGCGCAAGCTTACCCCCGTTGTAGGTGAGCGTGAGGGCGCAGCCGCCCGGGTCGAGGATCTGATGGAGCTACGCGCCGCTGCGGATGACCGTCGCCGTATTGCCGTTCCGATCGGTAATGCTAGAAATACCCTTCCTACGAACAGGCCATTGATTGCCCCCAATATTTGGGGTGCTACCGTGCAGTTCCTGACACCAGCTCTTTCAGCCGATTCAGATCGATGGCCTCTACGCGATGGCCGTCGCGCCCTGTGACGGTGGTGGCCATGGTGAGGGCATTGAGAATCGCTTCTTCGGTCGCTTCGACCGTGGCGGCGATCATCGGATTCAGATGGGTGTCGGCTAGATGGGTCAGTGTATAGGTGGGTTCTTTGGGATAATGGGGAATAACGTTGGCGGTGGAGAAGGCAAGGATGAAATCGCCGCTGCCATGGCGCGCGGTCGAACCCGTGCGGGCGAGGCCAAGTGCGGCACGTTTGGCCAATCTCGTGAGCTGGCGACCGTCGAGCGGCGCATCGGTGGCGATGACAATAATGATTGAGCCCTCGCTCTGGCCTGGCGAAAGGGCTTCCGCGACCGCTTTGGGCGCGTCATACCGCTTCCCGACCGGCACGCCTCCCACAACGAGTTCCGGTCTCCGACCGTGGTTCGCATTGACCAAGGCGCCGATCGTATAACCGCCTTCCTTTTCAGGCAGCGTGCGTGAGGCCGTTCCGATGCCGCCTTTAAATCCATACGAAACCATACCCGTGCCGGCACCGACGGTGCCTTCTTTGACCGGGCCACTGGTCGCGCCATCGAGCGCGGCGATGACATCCTGCTCAGACACGTGGCGGCCTTGGATGTCATTCAGGCGTCCGTCGTCACATTCGGCGACGACGGGCGTGAGCGTGTCGTCCTCGATGCCGATCGCCGGATAGTGTGCGATCATCCAGCTCATCACGCCGTTCGCCACCCGAGGCACATTGAGCGTGTTGGTCAGCGCGATGGGATATTCCAGAAAGCCCGACTCCGCCACCCAGGCCAGCCCGGTCATCTCTCCCGTGCCGTTAAGCACGAAGGAACCGGCCGCGACTTTCTTGCGCCACACATCGTCGCGCGGAATAATCACGGTTACGCCCGTGCGCACCGGCCCTTGTCCTGGCTTCAGCGCCCCCTCCCCGGAGATGAGTGTCTGCTGCCCGACCTTGACGCCAGGCACATCCGTAATCGCATTGAACGAACCGGGCGGATAGTTCCCGATGACGACTCCCAAATCACGAACACGCTGTCGTGCGTCTGCCCCCTCCGCCGCACCGGCAATGGGCCAACCGCCCCCTACTGCAATGCAGACGGCTGCCGCCAGAAGCGCGTGCCTAGATCTCATGACTGGATCCTCGATGCGGAATGGTCACGTCGATGGCGGGATGTTCATTCTGGATGGCGGCGCCCAACGACAGGGCCTGCTTCTCTTCTCCATGGACGATAAAGACTTTGCTGGGAAGGGGACTGATGGCGCGGACATAGGCCAGGAGATCGTTGCGATCGGCATGGGCCGAGAATCCGTTGAATTTCACGACCTGCGCCCGCCGCTTCGTCGGCACCCCGAAGATCGGCACGACATCCCAGCCTTCGACGAGCTTGCGCCCCAGCGTGTGCTCGGCTTGAAACCCGACGAAGACGATGACGTTCGCCTCATCGTCGATGGCATGCTTCAAGTGATGGAGGACTCGCCCGCCTTCACACATGCCCGACGAGGAGATGATGATCATCGGCCCCTTCATCGCGTTGAGCCGTTTGCTGTCGTCCGGCGACGAGATAAACCGAATATAGCGCGACGCAAAGGGATCGCCGTCTTCCGTGAATGTACGGTACGTTTCTGCGTCGTAGCACTCCGGATGGTGACGAAACACCTCGGTGGCCTTGGAGGCCAGCGGAGAATCAATGTAGATGGGGATCGGGTCGATGCGGTCCTCGACAACAAGCTCTTTAATCCGCATCACGAGCTCCTGGGTTCGCCCGACGGCGAACGCAGGGACGATGATCTTGCTCTTGTGCGCTTTGGCGTGGGCGATCAAGTCCTGCGCCTTTTGTTTCATTTCCTCGCCCGCTTGTTCGTGCAAACGATCGCCGTACGTCGATTCCAGAATGAGCACGTCACAGGGAGGCGGCGGTTCGGGATCACGCAAAATCGGCATGTGCGATCGCCCCAGATCGCCGCTAAAGAGGACGGTGGTCGTATTTCCTCTGACCGTGTACTTGACGCGGACCGCCGCCGACCCAAGGATATGTCCGGCATCGTGAAACGTCGCCGTCACCCGAGGAGCAATCTTGATGGTGTCGTCATACCGCACGCCGACGAAACGCCTGGTGATGGCTTCGACGTCATCGCTATCGAAGAGGGCCTGCACACACTTGGTGCCTCTGCGCCGCTCTTGCTTATTCACATAGCGGCAATCGCTTTCCTGTATCCGAGCCGCATCCTGCAGCATGATCGCGGTGAGATCCGCCGTCGCCCGAGTCAAATGAACTTTGCCGGAAAAACGCTGCTGCATCAGCATCGGCAGGGCACCGGAATGATCGATATGCGCGTGCGAGAGGAGGACGCCGGACAATGATCGGGGATCGAATCCCAGTGCTCGATTCTGCGCCGCCGCTTCTTCTCGTCGTCCCTGAAACATGCCGCAGTCCAACAACAGCCGGCAACTGGCCATCTCAAGAAGATGCCGGCTCCCCGTCACCGAACGGGCTGCCCCATGAAAGGAGAGTTTCATTGCGCCGGCCTCACATCGTGGGTGCGAGCAATCAGATCCCACGCTTCCTGCGCGGTCTCGGCATAGTGAAAGAGACCCAGGTCCTGCGGACCGATCAATCCTTGTTCGACGAGAAAATCCCAATTGATCGCGCGTTCCCAGAACGTCCGACCGACAAGCACGACGCTGACGCCGGTCACTTTGCCGGTTTGGATCAGGGTCAGCGTTTCGAACAGTTCGTCAAAGGTGCCGAACCCTCCAGGGAATGCGACCAAGGCTTTGGCGCGAATAAGAAAATGCATTTTCCGGAGCGCAAAATAGCGAAACTGGAAGCACAGCTCCGGGGTGATGTAGGGATTCGGGCGCTGCTCGTGCGGCAGGGTAATGTTGAGCCCGATGGACTTGGCCTGCACGTCCGCGGCGCCACGATTGGCCGCTTCCATGATGCCCGGTCCACCGCCGGTCACGATGACATAGTCGCACCGCCCGTCGATCTGACAGGAACTAGATACGAGCCGGGCAAATTCGCGGGCCACCTCGTAATACGCAGAGAGATCTCGTCGCCGCTTGGCGATAGCGACCTGACGCTGGAGCGCTTGATCATTCGGCTGCAACGCCGCGGCTTGTTCGGCCGCAAGCAAGGCCGCCACTGCAGCGGCGGGCTCCGGGACACGGGCGCTCCCGAAGACCACGACAGTGGATTGAATCCCCTGCTCTTTTTGAATGAGTTCCGGCTTGAGCAGTTCAAGTCCGACCCGGAGAGGCCGCAGCTCTTCCCGCTGCATAAATTCGGTATCGCGATCGGCGAGGATATACGATGGAGAAGCGAGAATAGCGTCGAAGAGGGAATGGTCTTCAGGAACGTTTGTACTCATGCCGGGCATTATAACGGGGCCGCACGGGCTCAGCAATTGACCCGATGCGCACTGATGCCTGTCAAATCAAAACGGCCAGAACCACAGAAGCGGCCGAACTGGCTCGTGCCTCGTAAATCCGAATATGCGCACAACTCCCTGAGCGTCATAATGGACATGGAATTGCTCCATGTCGATACCGGTCTTGGCAAGTGTCATGGACGGAGAATACGGCGAAAAGAATCGGAAGATAAAACCAAAATCCACGCCTGATGCTCGCGTATCGCTCCATTGATAGATCGTGGCTAACCCAAATTCCGATTCTATAATCTCGTCAGGGGCTCCGAGCTGCGCAACGACTTGCGGCATTGTGGTCATGCCTGACTGGATGAATGTGACGGTGGAAGGCGCGATCACATCGTTCACAACGATTCGGCGCACACTACAACCCGCCATGATGGCCGCACAGGTAACGACCAGCACCCCTCGCGAGAGCCACTGAACGATCATGCGATTAGCTTCCAAACGGCCACAGCTTGAATTCCACATTCGGCGTCCGCTTGCTGTACAAGACTTCTTCGACAAGACCGTTTCGTCCAAAGAAGACATAGAGATTGTCACTTTTCACTTCCATCCGAACGAGATTCAGAACCAGAAGTAGCAGGGCCGGCGATTTCCCATCGTAGTAGTAGTAGTGAAAGATTTCCCGATCATTCCCTCGCACCACGCGCTCGGGAGTTCCCAACAGAGCCACGACTTCGCTCATGGTACTGAGGCCTTTCTTGATCTGCGCAATCGATTCATCCCGCAGCGGCTCACCGAGCGTGCCTCGCGTAACCACGCACCCTTGAGTCAGAATCAAAACGGCCATGAGAACAATACCCGTACACCGTTTAAACATTGCGTCTCCTTGCTACGCTTCGTCGGGACGATCTTGTAAGCTGTGCGCATGTCCGAGCACGAAATCCGTTTCAAATACGGAATAGGATGAAGGCTTGAGCCCCACACGTCGATACACGTCTTGGGCGACGCTGTTTTTAGACTCCACGTAGAGACGCACGCCACAGACCCCCGGATCGGCCTTGGCTTGCTCGATCACCTTCGCGTGCATCTTCCGAAAGACGCCCTTCCGCCGCCAAGCCGGGGCGACGTACACGCTTTGGATCCACCAAAATGACGCATTGCGCCAGTCACTCCATTCATAGGTGATCATCAATTGGCCGACAACCTGGCTGGTCAGCGGCTGTTCCGCCACCAGAAAAAATCCATGGGTGGTGGAATTCAGCAACGCCCGCGTCCCGCGTTGCAGGCGATCCGCCTCCAACCGTCGACCTTCTGTTTCGAGCGCCATGGCTTGGCTAAATGCGACGAGACGCTCGATATCATCGAGGCGGCCCGATCTGATCGTCCAGTCTTGTGGAATAGTCATAATACTCGCTGTGCTGCGTGAGGGGGTTGTAACCAGCCCGGCGCGGGCTTGAATAGGCCTGCTGAGAACTCCATTTTCATCGCATCTTCAGCCGGTAAATTGAGAAGCTGCACCTCGCCTTCCGGAACGAAGGCGAGATAACCGGTAAATGGATGAATGGCTGTCGGAACAAAGACCATCAAAAGCCGATTGATGGGCGCGACTTGTAGTACGGGGGGAGCTGTTCCCATGACAAATCCCAATGCCCACAGTCCGTTGCGCGGAAAAGGAAACGCGACGACGGTGCTTTGACCGAACCTCGACCGAAAATTCAAGATATCGGTCATGCCCTTCATCGTCAGATAGATGCTACGCACCAGAGGAATTTGGTCCAACCGGCGTTCAATGTATGCCACGATCCGTTGACCGATCAGATGCGTCGTACACGCTCCCACGGTGATGACGAGGAGGATCATGGTGATGAGCCCGAGGCCAGGGATGTGAAGAGGGAATCGGTCTCCGACCATTGTGACGATTAACTCATCAAGGGTCCAAAATAAGGCCGTAAGGATGAGATAGGTAGCCCAAGCCGGGACGAGGAGAAAGAGGCCTGTCGCAAAGATCCGCCAGATATCTCGCAGCATGGAATTCTACTTGAATGATGATGGCCAACTGTGACTTCCCAGTGTAGCAGAAACTACCGCGTCACAGAAGAACTCCGCGCGCTCTTGATCTCACGATGTGCAGTGCACTATTCTCAAGGGTCTTGGAAATATTCTGCGCAGAGAGCTTCGTTCGATGAAGGGAAACCGCGATGGCTATTGATAAAGATCTGTTAGCAATTCTTTGCTGTCCTGAAACAAAACAGCCGGTCTCGCTGGCAGATGAGGGGCTCATTCAGCGGCTTAACGAGGCGATCAGTCGTGGCGGGCTGCTGAATAGAGGAAAGCAGGGGGTCACTCAACGAGTAGACGGCGGTCTGGTGCGAGCCGACGCAAAAATCTTCTATCCTATTCGCGAGAACATCCCCGTGATGCTGATCGATGAAGGGATTCTCCTCGAACAAATAGGATGAGTTTTGCCGCTTACCGAAATTGATTTATCCCAGCCAGGTAGCGATTGATTCAGCCCCTTGAACTCATTCCTAAGGGAATGAGCTTCCCTTTCTCTTTACAGTCTTTCAAATGCAAACGGGATTTAGCCGCCTGATATCCCAAGATCGACACTGTGCGTATCGGTCTTGGATCCGGTTGAAGTCCCGCAATGCTGGCAGAGATATTCGTAGAGATTGCCCGACGGCAAGACAAGCAGAAGCCGCTCTCTCGTGGGTGTGGCAACGCGACAATGGGGGCAATACAAAAGCGACGCTTGAAGCGCGCCGAATTGATCCGCCTTTTTTGAGGCATTCGTGCGCGAGTTCTTCATCGGCATACTGAAGGGCTCTGAGCCACCTATTGGCCACTTAGATGAAGCGGACATAGTTTGATTTTATGCAAGGATGAGCTGAGGGGTCAATGGATTCATCTCGGCACTTGATTGATAGCCATGATGAACGGAAAGACGCAAGTGATCGGACTAGTCACCGGCATTCTGTTCCGGGTTAGATTCTTTGCCATAGGTGCGCGACCAAAGAAACCGCAGGGCTTGCACAAGAACGTAGATGACTAGCCCGCTAATGAGGCCGTATAGGCCTGCCCGGCTCCAGGGCCAGAGATCTGGAGAGTGCAACACAACGCCCAACGCAAGGTGCCCCCCTGCCCCAAGGCAGAGAGCAAAGATAATCCACTCTCGTGCCAAGGCCATGCTACATGCCTGTTAGAGGGGAGAAGAGACCTGATGAGCCAAGAAACACCCGACCCGCACGGCGATTTAGACGGAGGTCTTGGCGGACTCGATCTCGGTTGCGGTAATGAGACTGGACAGGTAATCCGACACGAAATTCAGGGCCTCTTCCCTGCCATCTGCCCGGCGGCCTTTTTCCCGTCGCTGAACAGACAATTCATGATCGAGATCGGATTTCACTTCACCCAACACGCGCTGAAGCGACGACGGCGTCAGATTGGTGTCCATATCTTCAAGTTCCTGGCACCGATCAAGCACCCAGTTAAGACCTTCGATCCGACCCGTGTAGTGCTCTTGCTCCGCTGTATCGATACGGGCCATCGCTGTTGCAAAGGTTTGGGCCTCATAAATGAGGTTGTAAAAGCTAGTGACGGCTCGTTGCAGGCTTGAGTTCATGATGCTCCTTCATCTGGAAAATATTAACCTTGCAATTATACATGAGAAACTACCCGCAACAAGAAAAATTTTCAGGACGGCTAGGTAAAGAGAAGAGAATGGAATTCGTTCATAAAACCATAATAGAGCGGCGCAAAATCTTTCAGGCTGTCTGGGCTGGTTTCTTTCAGGCGCTTGAAGAAAAACACCTGGGCGCGCGGGTCAAGCTGTTCAAGCAAATGACTCAACTGCGCCATCGTATAACTACCTGCCGGGACGCTGAGAATATAGTGAACGAGCCGCTCGACAAACTGCTGCCCCAAATACTCAGTGGCTACGTATTCTTGCGGAATTTTCCCTGACGCTAAGAGTTCATCAAATGGAACTGCTTGCGCGGCAAAGGGAACAGACTGTTTTGGCTGATTAGGCACCCACGATCCTCCATGATCATCGCGGAAACTAGGAAGGATCCTGTGACTGTACGTGAGGCCTGAGAACCCGTCAAGTGTACAGATGGACCAGTTGCCTGGAACAAAAGACTGATATAGGGATAGGCAGCGGGGTGAATGGGCCCGGCAGCGGGCGTCAGCCGATGACACCGGCCAGCATT